>JALHRH010000073.1 GCA_022841565.1 Mycobacterium sp.
ACCGAGCCGTCACTCGACGACGTGCAACGCAAAGGCCCGGGTCTGGTGGAGCCGATGACCGAGGCGACGCGCCAGCTGCTCCCCCGCCGCGCCGACTCCGGGCCCGACGAGGTTCCCCCGCAGACCAGCCGACTGCCGTTACTACCGGGCGCACGCACACTCGGTGTTGCCGGATACGAGCTCGGGCTCATCGTGGAGGGCCACGAACTGCTGTCGAACGTCACATTCACGGCGCCTCCGGGTTCCCTGGTCGCGGTCGTCGGGCCGTCCGCACGGCGCAATTTCGCCCTCACCGGAGTGCTCGCCGGTACTCGACCGCTGAGTTCGGGGCTGCTGACCGTGGACGGTCATGACGTACACGACGAACCCGACGTGTTGCGGCTGCGCGTCGGGGTGGTTACGCGTGACAACCGGGTGCACTCCGGCCTCACCGTGGAGCGTGCCCTCGGTTACGCCGCGGAGCTGCGGCTGCCACCTGATACCTCGCCGGAGAACCGCGACCGCGTCGTCGACCAGGTTCTGGACGAACTCGAGTTGACCCCCCACCGCACCACCCGGGTGGGCGAACTTCCGCCCGAAGCGCGCCGCTGCGTGTCGCTGGCCGTTGAACTCCTCACGCGGCCGTCGCTGCTGGTGGTCGAAGGTCCCACGGCCGGGCTGGACCCCGCGCAGGCGAACCACATCATGGCGCTACTGCGGCGGCAGGCCGACCTCGGCTGTGTCGTGGTGGTAGCGGGCACCTCCCCGGCCTACCTGAACATGTGCGACCAGGTAATGCTGCTCACCCCCGCGGGTAGGTTGGCGTTCGCCGGGCCGCCCACGCATATCGACTCGGCGCTGGGCACCACCGACTGGTTCGAAATCTTCGGGCGAATCAGCGCGGACCCGCACGGCGCCCACCATGAATTCCTGAGGAGGCAGCAGGCTTTGGTGTCGCCGACGCCGCCGTCGGTCGCCAGGCCACAGCGGCTCGCGCCCACCCCCGGCTTCGGCCGGCAGTTCCGGCTGCTGGCCCGCCGCCAGCTGCGGTTGGTATTGGCCAGCCCGGTGTATGCACTGTTCCTGCTAGTGCTGCCTTTCGTGTTGGGAGCATTGACCCTGACGATCCCTGGCAATTCCGGGTTGAGCCGGCCCGGCCCGTCCGCGGCGAACACGCATGAAGCCGTCGAGATTCTGGCCGCGCTCAACTTCGCGGCGGTGCTCATGGGCACCGCGATTACCATTACCGGCTTAGTTTCCGAGCGCCGAATCTTCCGGCGCGAGCAGGAGATCGGATTGTCGACCTCGGCTTACCTGCTCGCCAAACTGGTCGTCTTCGGTCTGATAACCGCCGTGCAGGCCGCAATCCTGACCGCCATCGTCATCGGCGGCAAAGGCGACCCCGGGCACGGCGCGGCGCTGCTGGGCAGTTCCCCGCTGGCGGCGGGTGTCGAACTCTACGTCAGTGTCGCGGCGACGGCCATCGTCTCGGCGATCGTGGGTCTGGCCCTGTCGACGCTCGGCAAATCCGTGACCGAGGTGTTGCTGTTGATGATCCCGGCGTTGCTGGCATCGCTGTTGTTCGCCGGCGGGCTGGTTTCGCTGGTGGGTACCTGGGGCTACGACCAAGTGTCGTGGTTCATCCCGGCCCAGTGGGGTTTCGCTGCCGCGGCCTCCACAGTGGACCTGCGTCGGGTCGACAGGCTGGCCGATCACAACGCGGTGTGGAGCCACTACGCCGGCTGGTGGGTGTTCGACATGCTCATGCTGGGGCTCCTCGGCGCGTTGTGGCTCGGGTTCGTCCGCTACCGGTTGCGCCCGCCGGAGGCGACGCCGCTACATCGCGAGCGACCGGAAACGGGCGACCTGAACGGGTAGCGGCGGAACTCTTCAGTACGCTCGCCCGGCACCCACGCCGCTGGTACCCGGGAAGTGCGCGAGGTGGTCGTCTAAGCAATTCTCATTGATCACGCTGTGTACCAACCTCAATCGCCTCCTGCCCGCCAACCCAGATGACATCACACCTCGGAATCCATTGCACACTGGCGTTAGCGAATGCCGTGCAACGAAACTTGGTGAGCCACGTACGTCGGACGCAAGAATTTCGCAAACCGCTCAACCTAATCTCGGCTCGACAGAGAAATGAACCATGATGAGCGCCGCGGAAGGAATCGGTTATCACGCGAAAACCGCGAGTCACAATTCGCCCGTCGGGCGTCCCATACGTTGCTGTCATCTGCCGATACCAAGGAAAGGAGTGCCAGCATGCCTTCCCGCGCAACGAAACAAGTCCTCGCGACCGCGGTGCTGGCTGCGTGCACCCCGGTCACGGATGGCGCGTGGCCACCGCCAACGCGGAGACCTGCGCACCACACCGATGGTGTCCGAGCAACCCGAAACAGCCGCCGGACATCACGAACCAGTACATTGACTAGGACTGGAGCGTCTGCCACACGTGGTATCCGACCAACGACGGGATGGGCAACGGCGCCGCGCAGGGCATGCCAGCCTCGACCCGGGACGGTGACGATCCGCCAATCGAAGCGATCACTCGGAGGGAATGCCCGCCGATCAGCTTCTTGTGCCCCCAGCCGGCAGACCAGCCCGGCAACCAGAAGGGCACCCGGGTGATGCCCCCGGTTTTGTCCGGGTGCCCTTCCCGGCGTGCGCACCGAGGCCCGCCTGATCGTGATGGCCGGATCAAGGGCGAGTGGGGTTGTTAGACCGGCTGATATATGCCTGATTCGAACACATCGCCGCATTTTCCCGGGGCATAAGCATCGCCGGTCTCCGGCGATCTTCGGTGCTCCACAGGAGGCCAGGAAATTCGGCGATTCAGTGCTCGCTCCCGATGGTCGGCGAGGCTTTCGGCAAACACAAGAATTACGCAAATGAGCGACATTAATCTCACACCAAGAGAGAAAGGAACCACTGATGAGTGCTCATCACACCATGAAGAGAATCATTGGCGGCGCGTTGCTGTCCGGTGGTGTCGCGGTAGCCAGCCTCGGTATGGCAACCGGGATCGCCGAGGCCCATCCCGGCCCTTTCCCGCGACATCCTGGCCCAATCCCCACCGACGACAACGGGTGGGGTCCAGCAAAGCAGTGGTGCCCAGGAGAACCCCTGCCGGCGACCGGAAATCATGTCACCGACCCATTCCGTGGCTGGGACATGTCGGTGTGTCACACCTACTACTACCTCTGGCCAGGTATGGGCAATGTGTCCAACATGATTTGGGACGGAGACAATCCACCACCGAAGCCCCCGGGCTCGGGGTATCAGCCGCCTCCGCCTCTTCCGCCAGGCTTGTGCTGGCCCACTGGCTCCTTCATCCCCGTGCCTATTCCGTGCCCGTAGGACGACGTCCAACGCGTCATTGGCGACGGTAGGTGCACGCCGCCCCGGTTTCAACTGGGGCGGCGTTCGTCTGAACAATGCCCACCCGGGGGGCTGGGTTCGCAAACCTCACGAATCGTGTTGCAGCCATGTGCTTCTGGCAAGTGTGGTGGTCAATCAACCATCAGCGCGGGACGGCAACGGCTCGGCGGGGATGATCAATCGCGCGGCACTTTCGTTGTCCCTGAACCAGATCTGAACGGCGCGGCGCCACACCGGCCCTTGGCACCGTCATCGTTGATGACGAGCAGCTCCCGCGACGACCTGAAGATTTCCCGCGACACACTGTGTTCACAGGACCGACCTGTTCCGGCAGGACGGGCGACGGGCTACGGTCGGGTAATGGTGTCAGACAACAAACGCACTGCCGACTATCTACGCGACGCGCTCGACGGGCGTTGGCGCGATGTCAAGAACGAGACGCGGGCCAAGCTCTCCCACGAAGCGTTCCGCCCGCACCACACTCCCAATACGGTCATCGCTCGCGCCAAAGTGGCTGAGCAGATGCAGATGATGGCGGCCGCCGGTGTATCCGACGAAGGGTTTCGCAAAGAGCACGGCGGCACCGGCGACGTCGGCGCGGCAGTAACCATGATCGAGATGCTGGCCATGTCGGATCTGTCCCTGATGGTCAAGGCCGGTGTGCAGTGGGGCCTGTTCGGCGGTGCCGTGGAGAACCTGGGCACCGAACGCCACGCCTCGTATGTCAAGGACATCATCACCCTTGATCTGCTCGGCTGTTTCGCAATGACCGAGACCGGACACGGCAGCGACGTCCAGTCGTTGGAGACGACGGCCACCTACGACGCCGAGACCGAAGAGTTCGTGATCAACTCCCCGACGCCGACATCCCGCAAGGATTACATCGGTGGCGCCGCTGAGACCGCAACCATCGCAGCAGTTTTCGCCCAGCTCATCACCACCGAGGGCGGGCAGCCCGTCAACCACGGCGTGCACTGCGTCCTGGTGCCCATCCGCGACGCCGACGGCAATGATCTGCCCGGCGTGACCACCTCCGACTGCCACTACAAGGGCGGCCTGCCCGGCGTCGACAACGGCCGCATCATGTTCGACAACGTCCGAGTGCCCCGGGTCAACCTACTGAACAAGTACGGTGAGGTCGAGCCCGACGGCACCTACACCTCGCCGATCGACAACGACAACCGACGGTTTTTTACCATGATCGGCACGCTGATCCGCGGTCGGGTTACCGTCGGCGGCAGCGCCGGCAGTGCGACGCACGTCGCGTTGGACATCGCCACCCGTTATGCGCTGCAGCGCAGGCAGTTCAGCGCTCCCGGCGACGACGACCGCGAAGTGCTGATCATGGACTACCTGGTGCACCAGCGTCGGCTGCTCCCGCTGATCGCGAAGTCATACGCGCTGCAGTTCGCCCAGAACGAGCTGGTGTCCAAGTGCCACGACCTGCAGACCTCCGATGTGGTGGACGCAGATGAACAGCGTGAGCTGGAAGCGCGCGCCGCCGGATTGAAGGCGGCGAACACCTGGCACGCTTCGCGGGCTATTCAAGAGGCCCGGGAAGCCTGCGGCGGCGCCGGCTACATGGCCGAGAACCGACTGATCGCGTTGCGTGCCGACACCGACGTGTTCACCACGTTCGAGGGCGACAACCATGTGTTGACCCAACTGGTGGCCAAGGAGCTGCTCACCGCCTATGCCGACGACATCAAGAGCATGAGCCCGGTGGAATGGGTGCGTTTCGCGGCCACCACGGTGAGTGACCGCGTCAAGAAACGCACCGCCGCCGAAGCGATCATGCAGACCATCGTCGACACCCGACAGGACAACGAGGAGGAAGGCAGCCTGTTCAACCGCGGCACGCAAGTTCAGATGTTCGAAGACCGGGAGGATTACCTGCTGTCCTCGGTGGCGCGTCGACTGCAGGGCAAGTCCAAGGAGATGTCGGCCTTCGACGCGTTCAACGCCGTGCAGGATCACGTGTTGCACGCCGCGCAGGCGCACATCGACCGGGTGGTGCTGGAAGCGTTCGTCGCGGGGATTGAGTCATGCCCGGACCGCGAAGCACGCGAACTGCTCGGTGTGGTGTGCGACCTGTATGCGTTGTCGGTGATCGAAGAGGACAAAGCGTGGTTCATCGAGCACCGCTACCTGTCGACCGAGCGGGCCAAAGCGGTTACCCGGGGCATCAACGATCGGTGCCGGGTGCTGCGCCCCCACGCCAGGACGCTGGTCGACGGCTTCGGCATCCCGGAGCCGCTGCGCTACGCCGAAATGCTGCACCCGGAGAACTTGCCCAACTAAGCGTTACTCACGGCGAGTTCGGCCGACTGCGCCGTCGGCAATGGCGTCCCGGACCTGCGGACGTAGGCGCGCCAGGTCAACACGGCCGCAGCGGCGTAGCAGCCCAGGAAGATCCAGAACGCCTCGGTCCCGGCGCCGGTGCTCACATACGACGCACGCAGGGCGAGCTCGATGCCGACGCCGCCGAGTGCACCGACGGACGCCACGAACCCGATGACCACGCCCGAGATGATCCGCGACCATTCCCTGCGATCGGCTTCGTCGAGGTCGAGCGAGCGGCTGCAGGTCTCGAAGATCGTCGGGATCATCTTGTAGACCGATCCGTTGCCCAGCCCGGACAAGACGAAAAGTGCTATGAAGCAGGCAATGTAGCCGGCCATGGTGGCGCCGCCCCCGTGTTGGCGATGCTCATGCGCACTTGTGCTGATCAGTAGTCCCGCGGTCAGCGCCATGGCGATGAAGACCAGCAGCGTCAGGCGGCTGCCTCCGATACGGTCGGCCAACCGGCCGCCGTAAACCCTTGCGACAGCAGCTAACAACGGGCCGAGGAAGGCCAGTTCGGCGGCGTGCAGGCTTGCCTGTGCGACCGTTTCCCCGCTGGCCACGAAGTTGGTCTGCAACACCTGGCCGAACGCAAAGGAGAACCCGATGAACGAGCCGAATGTGCACAGGTAGAGCAGTGCAAGCCGCCAGGCGTCACCGGCACCGAAAACCGATTTGATGATCGGCCGTAGCCGTTCCGGCTTAACCCGGTGCTGCTCAACGTTGTTCATGAACAAGGTCACTCCGATCGACGCGATCGCCAGCAACACCGCATAAAGTCCACATACCAGGTAGGGCTTGCCGTCACCCACCGTGGCGATGGCCAGCAACCCGACCAACTGGATCGTCGGTACGCCGAGATTGCCTATGCCACCGGCAAATCCGAGGGCGGAGCCCTTGAGCCGGTGCGGATAGAAGGCATTGGCATTGCTCATCGAGGCCGCGAAATTCCCGCCCCCCAAACCGGTCAGCGCCGCACAGATCAGATAGGGCCACAACGGCAACCCAGGGTGCATCAACAACATCGTCGCGCCGATCACGGGAATGAGTAAGGCCAACGACGACGAGATCGCCCAGTTACGTCCGCCGAAGACCGCGGTGGCTAACGAGTAGGGCATCCGCAGACCCGCGCCGACCAATGTCGCGGTGATGCCCAGCAGCATCTTGTCTCCCGTGGAGAATCCATACACGTTCTGCGGCATGAACAACGCCATCACCGGCCACAGCGTCCACACGGAGTAACCCAGGTGAACCGTGACAACCGACCACAGCAGATTCCGCCGCGCGATGACCTTGTTGCCGGCCTCCCACGCCACCACATCTTCGGCATCCCAGTGTGAGATGTGACGCGCGCCACGGCGAATAACCGCAACGTCGTCGCATGACTCCACCTGTTGCGGCAGCGTCTGCTGGTACATGACCCTCCTTACTCCTGCTTGGCCCCGTGCCTGGCACGGAAGCTCAAGCGTGCCAGGCCAACCGGCGTCAAGCATGCCAGGAGCAGCCTGAACCTGCTGTAGGTGTGCTGTACAAGCGCTGTAGATGGAAAAGCCAGGATGCTACTGATGCGGGATCGGACTGAGCGCCTTGAGTTTGCCGTCCGGCCCGATCTCGAACTTCACCGTGCCTCTGCCGGTGGGACAGCATTCCTCGTCGTTGCCGACTCGCCACTGATACTGCACTGTCACGGTGTCGTCGGCCGGTGGCAGCACGGTGATGTAAGGCTTGGGGTTCGGGGTGGGTGAGCCCAGCGGGATGTTGCGATCGAAGAACAGCAGCTGCTGTGGTGTCGACTCCGACGCGATGGTGGGGATGATCTGTACCCAGTTCAGCCGGCACTTGCGGGTGTGACCCCGCGCGATTTCCACCCAGGTTGAACCCGGCACCTCGACCGGAACGGTGGCGATCGCCCGGCGCACCGTGTCGGCGGTGGGGCTGTCGGACTCCTTACAGGAATCCGGCTTTGCCCGGGGCTGGGTAGGCGACTGACCACTACAACCTACGACCGCCACACCCAGAATGAACAGGATGGCGCCGAACCTGGAACGCACCTTGCGAGCTTAGCGAAGGGGTCCGGTGCCGACCTGCGCAGCTGGACGAGCACTGTGAATGTCCGTCGGGTTTGGTCGATACCGCAGGTCTAGGGGCTGCGGCGGACGTCGCCGCGGGTAATCTCGGCGCAGATCACAGGTCGACGAGGACCGGGATCGCCCTTTCGGCCGCGCGGGTTACCACCCGATTTTCGTGCCGGTTTCGGACGCCGCACATGACGCCGTAGCCCGCTGGGAGAAGTCCGTAAAGCCGCCGAAACCTCGGAAGTGCCGCACTGAAACATCAGTGCCGGACGATTTCAGGCATATCCCGGCGCGTGAAAAGGAGAGGTCGAAAAACAACCATGCGGTCCGCCAACGACGCCGTGCACACCATGTGCGCCTATTGCGGCGTCGGCTGCGGGATGGTGTTGCAGGTCACAACCGATCCGGAAAGCGGTCGACGTCACATCGCCAAAACCGTTGGGCAGGAGAGCCATCCGGCTAACTTCGGCCGGCTGTGCAGCAAGGGGACGACCACGGCCGATCTTCTCACCGCACCGGGCCGAGCGGAGTCTGCGTACGCGCGGACCGACCGCGGCCAGCCCTTCGCACCCGTCGATACCGATACCGCGATCACGGAATCCGCCAAGCGGTTACGGGCCATCATCGACAAGCACGGCCCCGACGCCGTCGCACTGTACGTGTCGGGGCAGATGTCCCTGGAAGCCCAATACCTGGCGAACAAGCTGGCCAAGGGTTTCATTGGTACCAATCAGATCGAGTCGAACTCGCGACTGTGTATGGCCGGTGCCAGTTCGGGTTACAAGCTATCCCTGGGTGCGGACGGACCTCCCGGGTCATACCAGGACTTCGACCACGCCGATGTCTTCTTCGTCACTGGCGCCAACATGGCCGACTGTCATCCAATTCTGTTCCTGCGCATGATGGAACGTGTCAAAGCGGGTGCCAAACTGATCGTCGTCGACCCGCGACGCACCGCGACCGCCGCCAAGGCCGACCTGTTCCTGCGGATCGCCCCGGGCTCGGATCTCGCGCTACTCAACGGATTACTGCACCTGATCGTACAAAACGGGCACATCGACTCCGATTTCATCGCCGAATTCACTACCGGCTGGGAGGGGATGCCCAACTTTTTAGAGCAGTTCACCCCGGAGCGGGTCAGCGAAATCACCGGTATTCCAGCCGAAGACATCCGCACCGCAGCACGATGGATCGGCGAAGCCGCAAATTGGATGAGCTGCTGGACGATGGGTCTCAACCAGAGCACCCACGGCACCTGGAACACCAACGCGATCTGCAACCTGCATCTGGCCACCGGAGCGATCTGCAAAACCGGAAGTGGCCCATTCTCGCTCACCGGACAGCCCAACGCGATGGGTGGGCGCGAAATGGGTTACCTGGGTCCAGGTTTGCCAGGTCAGCGGGCAGTGACCAGCGTCGACGACCGCGATTTCACCGAGGACCAGTGGGGCATTCCGCGCGGTTCACTGCGCACCGATGTCAGCGACGGTGTGATTGACATGTTCACCCGCATGGCCAACGGTGAGATCAAGGCGTGCTGGATCATGTGCACCAATCCCGTTGCCACCGTTGCCAACCGGAAGACTGTGCTGGCGGGGCTGGAAAGGGCCGATCTGGTGATCACCCAGGACGCCTATCTGGAGACGGAGACCAACGAATACGCAGACCTGGTGCTGCCGGCTGCCCTGTGGACGGAGTCCGACGGGGTGATGGTCAACTCCGAGCGCAACCTGACCCTGTTTCAGAAGGCGGTCGATGCGCCGGCCCAGGCGTTGCCCGACTGGCAGATCATCGCCCGAATCGCCTGCGCGATGGGGTTTTCCGACTCTTTCAGCTACAGCTGCGCAGAGGATGTGTTCGAGGAGATCAAGCGGTTCTGGAACCCGAAGACCGGCTACGACATTCGCGGCATCAGCTATGAAAGGCTACGCCAGACGCCGGTGCAGTGGCCCTGCCCGCCCGACGGCCACGCCGACCGCAACCCGATCCGCTACCTCAATGACGGTGTCAGCCAAACCCAGCTGGTCCGCGAGGACGGGCACGTGCCCCGACTCGCGTTCCCGACACCGCACGGTCGGGCCGTCTTCTTCGCCCGTCCGCACTTATCGCCTGAGGAGATGCCGGACAACGATTACCCGTTCCTGCTCAACACCGGGCGCCTGCCGCACCAATGGCACACCATGACCAAGACCGGCAAGGTCGCCAAACTCAACAAGCTCAATCCCGGCCCATTCGTCGAGATTCACCCGGAAGACGCGGCCCGCCAACAGATCTCCGACGGTGATCGGGTCGAGATTGCCTCTCGCCGGGGCCGCGCCGTGCTGCCCGCCGTCGTCACCGACCGGGTACGGCCGGGCGACTGCTTCGCCCCCTTCCACTGGAATGACACCTTCGGTGAATACCTGTCGATCAACGCGGTCACCAATGACGCCGTCGACCCGGTGTCGCGTCAACCGGAGTACAAGGCCTGCGCGGTGACCCTGACCAAGGTCGCCGGCCGGGCCGCGGCGCACCCACGGCAGACCGAAACTCCCACCATGGATTCGACCTATCAGCCTCCCCGTCTCAGCCTCTCTCAGATCGACGCGATCGCCGAATTCCTTGGAGTGGCAGCCGAACCCGCACCCGAGCTCGATGCGCACGGTCGCGCCTACCTGGCGGGGCTATTCGCCGGTCTGCGGATCGAAGCCGGCCTGCCGATGACCGGATTACCCACCCTGCCGGTCAGCGCACCGTTCGACACCCGCAGCCGGATGTGGCTCAATGGCGTGATCGCGGGAATGTTCTCGCGCACCTCGGTGTCGTCAACGGCACCCGACACCACGCAGGTGCCCGAAATCGTCGACGAGCGAGCGCCGATCGTGCTGCTGTGGGCCTCCCAGACCGGCAACGCCGAGGAACTGGCCACCGGCATGGCCGCGCGCCTGGCTGACGCCGGGCTTGCGGTCGCCCTGCACGCCATGGACGACTTCAAAACCGACGACCTGCCGAGCACGCGCGAGTTGCTGCTGATCACCAGCACCACCGGCGACGGGGATCCCCCTGACAACGGCGGCGAGTTGTGGCGCACGCTGTCCGGTGACAACGCGCCGCGGCTGACCGGGACCCGCTACGCCGTCCTTGCCCTCGGCGATTCCAACTACAACGACTTCTGCGGCCATGGACGCCGGCTTGACGAGCGGCTCGCCGCGCTGGGCGCGACCCGCCTCACTGGTCGCGTCGACTGCGAGCCCGACTACGACGACGCGGCCACCGGCTGGCTCGACGACGTTCTGGCCGCCTTGACCCAGGCACCCGTCCGCGGGACGTCACCGCCGGCAGCGGCATCGCAGCGGTACTCCAAAAAGTGTCCCCTGGTCACCGACGTGATCCGCAACACCACGCTCAGCCAACCCCGATCTGCAAAAGATGTGCGCCAGTTGGTCTTTCGCCTGCCCGAAGCAACCGTGCCCTACGCGGCCGGCGATGCGCTCGGGGTGTGGCCGCACAACAACGAGCAATTCGTCGACGAATGGCTGACCCTCACCGGGTTGGACGGCCGCCGCGAGGTGGAGGTTGCCGGCCACGGTGCGATGTCGTTGCGTACCGCGCTGACCGACCGATTCGAGATCGCCCACATCAGCCCCGACCTGCTGCGCTTCGTGCAACAGCGGACGGTTGACGCCGACGCGGCCACCCGACTGAGCGAGTTGATGAGGCCGGAAAACACGTCGGCACTGGCCGATTGGTCCTGGGGGCGCCAGTCGGTAGACCTGCTGGGGCAGGCACCGGTCCGCGCGTCTGTCGACGAGTGGCTGACCGTGCTCAAGCCCCTACAACCACGGCTCTATTCGATTTCGTCGAGCCCCAAGGTGCATCCCGGGGAGGTCCACCTCACTGTCTCGCCGGTGCGATACAACTTCCGCGGCGTGCCGCGGCGCGGGGTGTGCTCGACCTATCTGGCCGACCGCTCCCCCAGCGACCGGATCGCGGTCTACGTGCGGACCTCGAAGAACTTCCGGCCCCCGAGTGATCCGCAGACCCCGATGATCATGATCGGACCCGGCACCGGAATCGCCCCGTTCCGCGGATTTCTGCAAGAGCGGCGGGCGCTGGGCCACACCGGACCCAACTGGCTGTTCTTTGGCGAGCAGCACGCCGCCACTGACTTTTACTACCGCGAAGAAATCCAGGCCATGCACTCCGACGGCCTGCTCACCGAACTCGACCTGGCATTCTCGCGGGACCAGCGGCAGAAGGTGTACGTGCAGCACCTGATGCGCGAGCGGGGCGCAGCACTGTGGCGCTGGTTGCAGGACGGCGCTCAGCTCTATGTCTGCGGCAGCGCCGACCCGATGGCCAAGGACGTTGACCAGGCCATCTGTGACGTCGCGGCGCAGCACGGCAAACTCGATCCCGAGGCGGCCAGGTCCTTCGTGCGGGCGCTCAGCGCGGACAAGCGCTACCACCGCGATGTGTACTAAATGCTGCGCCTGGGTAATGCCGTAATTTCACGGAAACGTCACACGCCTTCCGCTGAAACATGAGCGTCGCACCATTCACCCAAGAGATCGTGCACTTCGAGAGAGGGTTGTACGCATGGCTCTGGAGTCTGGTAATCCGTCTGGGGCCCGCGTACACGCTGTGTGTCCCCTGTATTGCAGTGCCCGTCAGGGTGCCACGAACGGCAGCACCCCCGCTGACCAGGTCGATTGGGCCGGGTTGCCGGTCAACCTCGACCTCGCGTTTTCCCCGAATCAACGCGACAAGGTCTACGCCCAGCACATGAAGTTCCGACGCGCGGTCCCCCTTCGTCGCCGGGCCCAGGACACCTGTATCTGCGAAATCGCCCAGCACCCCGACCTCAACCAGGACACGCGAAAGTCCGCCTCCGGCTGGTAATCCTCGGTTCGGCGATTACCGTGACGTGACAACCCCAGTCACGAACGGAGCTTGTGATGAGCGATGCCCGCGTGCCCCGGTTTCCCGAAGCGCTGTCCACGCCCAGCCTTAACCGCGGCGTGGGCTTCACCCACGAGCAGCGGCGCCGGCTGGGGCTCACCGGTCGGCTCCCGTCAGCCGTGCTCACCCTGGACCAGCAGGCCGACCGCGTGTGGCATCAGTTGCAGAGCATGGCAACCGATCTGGGCCGCAATCTGCTGCTCGAACAGCTGCACTACCGCCACGAACTGCTGTACTACAAGGTCCTCATCGATCACCTGCCCGAACTGATGCCGGTGGTGTACACGCCGACCGTTGGCGAAGCGATTCAACGCTTCTCCGACGAGTATCGCGGCCAGCGGGGACTGTTCCTCAGCATCGACGCACCCGAGGAGATCGCCGACGCCTTCGCGACCCTCGGGCAGGGGCCCGACGACATCGACCTGATCGTGTGCACCGATGCCGAAGCGATTCTGGGCATCGGCGACTGGGGAGTAGGCGGAATCCAGATCACCGTCGGCAAGCTGGCGCTCTACACCGCCGGCGGCGGCATCGATCCCCGGCGCTGCCTTGCGGTGTCCCTTGATGTCGGCACCGACAACGAGCAGCTGCTGCAGGACCCTTTCTATCTGGGCAACCGGCACGCCCGCCGACGCGGTGACCAATACGACGACTTCATCAGGCACTACATCGAGACGGCCCACCGGCTGTTCCCCCACGCGATACTGCACTTCGAAGACTTCGGTCCGGCCAACGCGCGCCACGTGCTGCAGACCTACGGCAGCGATTACCTCGTGTTCAACGACGATATGCAAGGAACCGGGGCGGTGGTGCTGGCCGCGGTCTATGGCGGATGCCGCGTCACCGACCTGCCGTTGCGCGATCAGCGCATCGTTGTCTTCGGCGCCGGAACTGCCGGCCTCGGCGTTGCCGACCAAATTCGCGACGCCATGATCGCCGACGGCGCCAGCCCCGAGCAGGCCACCTCACAGATCTGGCCGATCGACCGCCAAGGTCTGTTGTTCGACGATATGGACGATCTGCGTGACTTCCAGGCGCCCTACGCCAAGAACCGCGACCGCCTCGATGTGGAACCCGGACAGTGGGTCGGACTGGTTGATGCCATCAAGCTCGCCGCACCGACCGTGCTGCTGGGCTGCTCTGCGGTGCACGGCGCGTTCACCCGGGAGGCCGTCGAGGAGATGGCGGCCAGGTGCGAGCGACCGATGATCTTCCCGCTGTCCAACCCGACCTCGCGGATGGAAGCCATGCCGGCCGATCTGGTGCAATGGTCGGGCGGTCGGGCGTTGGTGGCCACCGGCAGCCCGATGACACCGGTCGCAAACGACGGAACCAGCTACTCCATCGGTCAAGCCAACAATGTGCTGGTGTTCCCGGGAATTGGGCTGGGCATCATCGTCGCGGGCGCCCGGCGGCTCACCCAGTCGATGCTGCACGCCTCGGCGAAGGCCGTTGCGCAACAAGCCAATCCGGCTGCCGCCGGAGATTCGCTGCTGCCGGATGTGCAGCATTTGCGAGACATTTCGGCGAAGGTCGCCGAGGCCGTGTATCACGCCGCGGTCGACGACGGTGTTGCCACCAAGACCTACGACGACATCACCCAGGCCGTGCTCGACCGAATGTGGTTGCCGGTATACGACTGACCTCCGGCGCGGCCGCCCGCCGACCGGGGTGACTCGTCTTGAGTAAACTGACCCAAATTCGCCCATGGCTTATAGTGGACGGCATGCAACAGGCCGTACAGCTGCGCTTTGTCCGCACACGCTGTCTCGCCGTGGACTGTTGTTGTTGCTGCCGCTGATTCTGACGCAAGTCTGACCGTCCAGTAATCATCGCGAGGGCCGCGAAGGGCACCGTGACGCGCGCTAATCGTCTTCAGGAAGAGCAACCAGACATGACTGTCCGGTCACTATCGGGCCGTGCTGTATCCCCGGTGGCGACCGGCAGGCGCCACCGGGCGGCGCACAGCTTGGGAATAACGGAGACCGCTGCGGCGTCCCTTCCTCTCGGCGGACTGACACTCGCTGCCCCGACGCAGACACGCACAGGACTACCACGGACATGACAATGGAGTTCGACATCACCTGGGATGCCCACCAGCCCTGCCCCGACGTCGTTGGAGGACGTGGATGACCATCGCGGAGAACGTCACACAACTGATTGGCAACACGCCGCTGGTTCGGCTGCGCCGGGTCACCGATGGTGCGGTGGCCGATGTGGTCGCCAAGCTGGAGTCATTCAATCCGGGTGGCAGCGTGAAGGACCGTATCGGCGTGGCCATGATCGACGCTGCCGAGAAAGCGGGTTTGATCAAGCCGGACACCATCATCGTCGAGCCCACCAGCGGGAACACCGGTATCGCGCTGGCCATGGTGGCCGCCGCACGCGGCTACAAGTGCGTGTTGACCATGCCGGAAACGATGAGCAACGAGCGGCGGATACTGCTGCGCGCCTACGGCGCCGAACTCGTCCTGACTCCCGGACCCGAAGGGATGGCGGGCGCGATCGCCAAGGCCGAAGAACTGGCCAAGAGCGACGAGCGCTACTTTATGCCGCAGCAATTCGAGAACCCCGCGAACCCAGCCGTACACGCCGTCACCACTGCCGAAGAAATTTGGAAAGACACCGACGGCAAGGTCGACATCGTCGTATCGGGAGTCGGAACCGGTGGCACCATCACCGGCGTCGCCCAGACCATCAAGGAACGCAAGCCCTCGGTGCAGTTCGTAGCCGTGGAACCGGCCGCATCGCCGGTGCTGTCCGGCGGCCAGAAGGGACCGCACCCGATTCAGGGCATCGGTGCCGGCTTTATCCCCCCCGTGCTGGACATGGGGTTGGTCGACGAGGTCGTTACGGTCGAGAACGAACACGCGCTGACGTTGGCCCGGCGGCTGGCCACCGAAGAGGGGTTGCTGGTCGGCATCTCGTCGGGCGCCGCGGTCGCGGCCGCCCTGCAGGTGGCTCGACGGCCCGAGAATGCGGGCAAGCTGGTCGTCGTCGTCGTGCCCTCTTCCGGCGAGCGCTACCTGAGCACCGTCCTGTTCTCCGATCTGAGCGACTAGCCATGCTTAATGCCATACGCCGCGATATCCGAGTGGCCAGGGAGCGAGATCCGGCCGAACCGACCGTGCTTGAGGTGATTTTCACCTATCCGGGTGTGCACGCGTTGTGGGGTTATCGAATCAGCCATTGGCTGTGGCAACGCGGTGCGCGGTTGGCAGCGCGGGCGTTGGGTGAGCTCACGCGGATCCTGACCGGTGTCGATATTCACCCGGGCGCCAGGATCGGCCCCGGTCTGTTCATCGACCACGCGACCGGCGTGGTGATCGGGGAGACCGCCGAGGTCGGCGAAGACGTCACCATCTTCCACGGCGTCACACTCGGTGGTACCGGCCGGGACAGGGGCAAACGCCACCCCACGATCGGCGACCGGGTAACGCTCGGCGCCGGGGCCAAGGTTCTGGGCGCCATCAAGATCGGTGAGGACAGCCGAATCGGCGCAAACTCCGTCGTAGTCAAGGAGGTTCCGGCCAGCGCCGTGGTGGTCGGCGTTCCCGGGCAGATCGTCAGCCGCTCCGAACCGTCCAGTGAGGACGAATCCAAGCTGCCGGATCTGGTCGGCGTGAGCCTGAAATCGCTGCTCACCAGGGTGGCCAGACTGGAGGGCGACCGGCCCGGCGCGCAGAACGGCCACCAGTCGAACGCATCGGCCGAACGTGTCATCCGGCCGCCCGAGGCGGGCGTTTGGTACGGCGAGGACTTCTCCATTTAGGGGATAACGCTGTGCTACAGGTGTTGGTGAGCTCGTGAGTTCAATCGTCATTGCTGGCCTGGCGATCGCCGCGGCTCTGGTTGCCGCGTGCCTGTTCGGCTGTGTGCTAGTTCGGCGGTCAGGTGTGCTGCGCGACGTGAAACCCTCGTCCGGCGCTGAGCAGGACAACGCCGGACTTGGTCTGTCTGAGTTGGGTCCGACCGTGCTGCACTTCAGCGCCGACTGGTGCGGCCCCTGCGCCGCGGTGCGTCGCGTGGTGGATCAAGTGTGCGCCGATCTACCTGACGTGACCCACGTTGAGCTGGACATCGACGCAAATCCGTTGGCGGCCAAGCGATTATCCGTGCTGTCGTTGCCCACGACATTCATCTTCGACGCCCATGGCCGGCAGCGATACCGTACTGCCGGCGTCCCGAAGGCCGTTGACCTGCAGCGGGCGTTGGAACCACTGCGGGTGTGAGTTGACCACGAGGAGGATCTGATGTCGTCCGATGTCGGCCAAGTAGACGTCCGGGGTCCGCGCTTCGCAGCGTGGATCACCAGCATGGTTCTGGTGGTGACGTTGGCGGTGTCGGTGTTCAGCCCGCCCGTCGCGGCCCTCATCCTGGGCGCCCAGTCCGTTGTCTTTGCGACGAGCGCCGCGCGCGGCCCGCGCGAGAGTCCGTACGGGTTGCTGTTCGCCAACCTGGTGGCGCCTCGGCTGAGTCCGGTCGGTGAGCGGGAGCCGGCGCCGCCGCTGAAATTCGCCCAGTTGGTCGGCCTGGTTTTTGCGGTGATCGGAGTGTTCGGTTTCGCGACCGGGCTGCCGGTGGTTGGCGTGGTCTCGACGGCCTTCGCCTTATTCGCTGCATTTCTCAACGCCGCCTTTGGCATCTGCCTGGGCTGCCAGATGTACCCGTTGGTGGCACGCCTGCGGCGCGCTGCTGCGGCCTGATGACTGAAGAACGGCTCGGAAGGTGCCGCAAGACGACCGTCGGCTCCCCCGGAAGGACTCGAACCTTCAACCCTTCGGTTAACAGCCGAATGCTCTGCCAGTTGAGCTACAGGGGACTATCAGTCCAGCGAACGCTGACGCTGACCGCGGGACGACTCTAGCGTACTGGCATAGCCGCCGCCGAACCGGCACCGCCTGAACCATTTCGGGTAGGAGCTCAGATGGGGCGCGCGCCCTTTCCGGGCGGATAGGGCAGGATGGAAACAACGCACTTCGTCTCGGAGGGATCGCATTGATCGGGTATGTCGCCGTGTTGGGCGTGGGCTACGTGCTGGGCACCAAGGCGGGGCGCCGCCGCTATGAGCAGATCGTCGGCACCTATCGCGCGCTTACCGGCAGCCCCGTCGCCAGATCGATGATCGAAGGGGGTCGTCGCAAGATCGCGAACCGGATTTCCCCCGATACGGGCTTTGTGACGGTGACCGAGATCGACAGCCGGACGGCCGTCATGGAGCACAGAGCACGCGGCAACCAGGTGGACGACGACGTGGACATTGCTGGGGTCAACCCGCCGGTGAACGCTTCGCGCTGAGCCACCTCAGGCCGTGAGATCGTCGCCGCTGGCCTGTTCCAACAGGCTGCGCCGGTAGGCCTCCATCGCGACCAGGTCGCCGAACAGCGCGTGGTACTCGTCGCCCTGGTCGATCGGTGACATGCGCTGCAGTTTGGACTTCACCTCCGCGATCTGGCGGCCCATCCACACCTCCTGCAGCCGTGCCAGCACCCCGGAGATATAGCGGGGCAACTGCTCGTCTTCGGCGCGAATACCCTCCACCCCCAATTCGCTGACCAGGCCGGCGGTGAGCGACGAGTTGGTGTGCTGGCGCACCATGTCCAACCACTGCGCCCCGCTGACACCGAGCGAGGTGCCGCCAGCCGCTTCGATGGCCGCCCGCACCGCGGCATAGCCGGGATGGGTGAAGCTCTCGACCGTCAGGGTGTCGAACACCGGACCGGCCAGCGCCGGGAACTGCAATGCCGATTTGAGGGCCTCACGCTGCGGCCACAGCGTCGGGTCGCGCGGGTCGGGGCGGGCGCC
>JALHRH010000074.1 GCA_022841565.1 Mycobacterium sp.
ACGCGCGCAAGCACCCGCACAGCATGGGCGAGTGGTCGATGGCATCCCGCACACACGTCGCAACCATGAAGCACGGCGACTTCTACCACGGCGAGAAATCGATGACGGTCGACCATACTCGCGACGTGAAGATGGAGCTGGTAACCGAAAGCGGTGAAGCCATCGTGCTCAAGCCGAAGGTTGAGCTGTTCGAAGGCGACGTCATCGACAGCATGTTCATGAGCAGGAAGGCATTGCTCGACTTCTACGAAGAGCAGATGGAGGACGCACGCAAGACCGGTGTGATGTTCTCGCTGCACGTCAAGGCGACGATGATGAAGGTCAGCCACCCGATCGTATTCGGACACGCGGTACGCATTTTCTACAAGGACGCCTTCGAAAAGCACCAGGAGCTGTTCGACGAGCTGGGCGTCAACGTCAACAACGGGTTGGTCGATCTCTACAACAAAATCGAGTCGCTGCCCGCGTCACAGCACGACGAGATCATCCGGGACCTGCACGCCTGCCACGAACACCGCCCCGAGCTCGCGATGGTCGACTCGGCTAAGGGCATCTCGAATTTCCACTCGCCCAGCGACGTGATCGTGGATGCGTCCATGCCGGCGATGATCCGGGCCGGCGGCAAGATGTGGGGCGCCGACGGGCGACCGAAGGACACCAAGGCCGTCAACCCGGAGTCCACCTTTTCCCGCATCTACCAGGAGATCATCAACTTCTGTAAGACGAACGGCCAGTTCGACCCGACGACGATGGGGACCGTTCCCAATGTCGGGTTGATGGCACAGCAGGCCGAGGAATACGGCTCCCACGACAAGACTTTCGAGATACCTGAAGCCGGCGTCGCCAACATCGTGGATATCGAGACCGGCGAAGTACTGCTCAGCCAGAACGTCGACCAAGGCGACATCTGGCGTATGCCGATCGTGCGGGACGAACCGATCCGCGACTGGGTCAAGCTGGCCGTCAACCGGGCGCGTAACTCCGGGATGCCGGTGCTGTTCTGGCTCGACCCCTACCGGCCGCACGAGAACGAACTGATCAAGAAGGTCAAGACCTACCTCAAGGATTACGACACCGAGGGCCTCGACATCCAGATCATGTCCCAGGTGCGGTCCATGCGATACACCCTGGAGCGCCTGGTCCGCGGGTTGGACACCATCGCCGCCACTGGCAATATCCTGCGCGACTACTTGACCGATCTGTTCCCGATCCTGGAGCTGGGAACTAGCGCCAAGATGCTGTCCATCGTGCCGTTGATGGCCGGCGGCGGCATGTATGAAACCGGGGCGGGGGGTTCGGCGCCCAAGCACGTCCACCAGCTGGTGGAGGAGAACCACCTGCGCTGGGACTCCCTCGGTGAGTTCCTGGCACTGGGGGCCTGTTTCGAGGACATCGGCATCAAGACCGGCAATGAGCGGGCCAAGATTTTGGGCAGGACGCTGGACGCCGCGATCGGCACGCTGCTGGAGAACGACAAGAGCCCCTCTCGCAAGACCGGCGAGCTCGACAACCGGGGCAGCCAGTTCTACCTCGCCCTCTACTGGGCGCAGGAGCTCGCCGCGCAGGATGATGACGAGGAGTTGAAGAAGCACTTCGCCTCGCTCGCCGCGGCGTTGGCCGACAACGAAGACACCATCGTGAGCGAGCTGAACGCAGCGCAGGGTAAAGAGGCCGATATCGGCGGCTACTACTACCCTGACCCGGACAAGACGGCGGCCGTGATGCGGCCGAGCAAGACCTTCAACGACGCGCTGGCAAACGTCCGGGCCTGACTCACGGTCCGGGATGCCCACCGGACTCTCGATCGCGTTGCGCCGCAACGAGTTCACCGCTAGTGAACTGCTACCGGTCACCGGGGCCTTCTGCTGGCGCGCACCCCTCTGTCTCTCGAGGGCTCATGTCGTGCTCGTTCCCTTTTGTGACAGCCATCACGACACACTTGACTGAGGAGAGCTACATAGCTGAATATATGTTCAGTCTCTTGAGCGCGAGGTCCGCACTGGGCTCTGCTACCAGGCCGCTCAATTCAGTGGCATTTCGAGAAAACGGAGTCCGATCATGGTCGAACCGAAAGCCGTCTGGCGAACTGATGCGACTCATTGCCGCAACCACGCCCAGCACGGCAGCTGACCGGCTGAATCATCGTGGCAAAGCGCTTTTCCGTAAACGGTCTTCTGTTCGTAGTCGTGTCGGCGATCATTATCGCGGTGCTGCTGCCCGCTCGTGGTGCCGCCGAGGAAGTCGTCAATGACCTGACACGCGCAGCCATCGCCGCACTATTCCTCCTCTACGGAACGCGGATTTCCCGACGCGAAGCACGTCAGGCCCTCAAGCGGTGGCGGCTGCACACCCTGATTCTGTTGTGCACCTTTGTCATCTTCCCGCTGCTCGGCCTGCTGGCGCGCCCCCTGATGGTGTCGCTGGTGCCGCCCACGCTGTACACCGGCTTGCTGTTCTTGTGCGTCGTCCCATCCACGACGGTGTCGTCGATCGCTTTCACCTCGATCTCGCGGGGAAGCGTGACTGACGCCGTCATCGGCGCTTCGGCGTCAAACCTGTTGGGAGTCATTCTGACCCCGACGTTGGTCCTGGTGCTGTTGCACGGAACCGGACACGTGCGAATGGACCTTGCCGTTGCCAGAGACATCTCGATTCAGCTGTTGCTGCCCTTCCTCCTCGGCGTGGTGCTTCAGCCATTGATCGGGCCCTGGGTCAGCCGGCACAGCAGGCAGTTGAAGCCGCTGGAGCGCGCGGCGCTAGGTCTTGTGGTGTACACGGCGTTCATCACAGGTGTCGGCGAGCACAAAGCGGACGTATCGGTGTGGAACATCGGTGTGATGATCCTGTGCTGCATGGCGTTGTTCACGGTAATGCTCGGCACGACGGCCGGTCTTGGCGCCCTTGCCCGGTTGACCCACGAAGAGCGAATTGCCCTGCTGTTCTGTGGAACTCAGAAGAGCATTGCGACCGGATTACCGATCGCGCTGGTGATGTTTCAGGGACAGCGTATTGGACTCCTTCTACTCCCGCTGTTTGTCTACTACCAAGTCCAGCTCCTCGCCGGCAGCCGGCACGCCGCTCGCTACCAGCGGATACTGGCTAGCGCCGACAGCCCGGGCACGGGATGAGTGTTGCAGTCGACGTCGCGCACGGCGACGGCTTGGCCGGCTCGACCTCGCCAGTTGTGTTTTCGTGTTCGATTCCGGCGGCGCGATGACCACTGCGCGACTTTGCAGAAAATGTTTCGACGACGTCGGACGCTGCCGAGATCACGTCTTCGTCGACGCTGCCGACAGTGCAGGTGGCCTGGTCCGCGCCCCTGGCCCCAGGACAGTTCGTCGATCTTCTCCGCTGCCGCGCTCGGGATGCTCGGTTGGCTGGCGATGCCGCGAGCGGGATGACCCGGTCGGTGGTGTAGGACACTGATATGGCCCTCTTTGATATTTCCGATCGCGCCCAGCAATACCAGTCCGATCTGCTCGCGTTCATGGATTCGCACGTCTATCCAGCCGAAGCTAGCTACGACGAGCAGATGCGGGAGGCGGGCGACCCGCACTTCCACCCGCCGATTCTGGAGGACCTCAAGGCCGAGGCGCGAAAGCGCGGGCTGTGGAACCTGTTTCACCCACACCCCGAGTGGGGACCGGGACTAACCAACCTCGAGTACGCACCACTGGCCGAAATCATGGGCCACAGCCACCTAGCCTCGGAGGCGTGCAACTGTAGTGCCCCCGACACCGGCAACATGGAGGTGCTGACGCTGTTCGGCACCGACGAGCACAAGGAGCGCTACCTCAAGCCGCTGCTGGACGGCACGATCCGGTCAGCGTTCGCGATGACCGAGCCGGCGGTGGCGAGCTCGGATGCCACCAACGTCGAGATGTCGATGGTGCACGACGGTGACGAATACGTGCTGAATGGTCGAAAGTGGTTCGCTTCCAACGGGATGCATCGCAACTGCAAGGTGCTGATCGTGATGGGCAAAACCGATCCGCAGGCCGCACCGCACCGCCAGCAGTCGATGATGGTCGTGCCGATCGACGCGGCGGGTATCACGGTTCGACGCAACCTGTCGGTGTTCGGCTACCAGGACCGGGAGGGCCACGCGGAAATCGACTTTGAGGACGTGCGGGTGCCGTCGAAGGACGTGCTCAAAGGCGAGGGTGAAGGCTTCGCGATCAGCCAGGCCCGGCTTGGGCCGGGCCGGATTCACCACTGCATGCGGGCGATCGGGATGGCGGAACGGGCCTTGGAGCTACTCTGCCGGCGGGCGGAGTCCCGGGTCACCTTCGGCAAGCCGATCAGCGCCAACGCCAACATCCGCGACTGGATCGCCGAGTCCCGCATCGATATCGAGATGATCCGGCTACTCACCATGAAGGCCGCGTACTTGATGGACACGGTCGGCAACAAAGCGGCCCGCACCGAGATCGCGGCCATCAAGGTCGCGGCGCCAAATATCGCCTTGAAGATCGTCGACCGCGCCATTCAGGTGCACGGCGGCGGCGGCGTCACCGACGACTTCCCCCTGGCCATGGCATGGGCGCACCTGCGCACGCTGCGGCTGGCCGACGGTCCCGACGAGGTACACAAACGGACCATTGCCAGCCAAGAACTGCGCAAGTACCGGGAAGCTGCACCGAAATGACGGTGGTCGGCCTCGAACCCGACGCGGTGGCACGCTGGCTCTGCACGCTCGGCATCGAGTTCGAGTCGCCCCTGCGGTTCCAGCGGATCGGCCTCGGACAATCGAACCTGACGTATCGGGTCAGCGACGTCACCGGTCGCGCCTGGGTGTTGCGCCGCCCGCCGCTGGGTCAGCTGCTGGCCTCGGCGCATGACGTGTTGCGAGAAGCGCGCATTATCGCGGCGCTGGCGAACACGGCGGTGCCGGTGCCTGAAATCCTCGGTACGACAACGGATCCGGAGTTCTCCGAGGTGCCGCTGGTACTGATGGAGTTCGTCGACGGGTTGGTGGTCGACACAATGGCGGTCGCGGAAGCGCTGACGCCACGGCAACGCCGTCAGATCGCCGTGGACCTCCCGCGCACGCTGGCCAAGATCCACGCAGTGGATCTCGACGAGGTGGGCCTGGCGGATCTGGCCAGCCACAAGCCTTATGCGCAGCGCCAGCTGAAACGCTGGGCGGGGCAGTGGGAACTCTCGAAGACCCGGGAGCTACCCGAGCTCGACGACCTCACCCGCCGGCTGGCTGCCGCCGCGCCCGAACAGCGCGAAATCAGCCTGGTGCACGGCGATTTTCATCTGCGCAACCTGATCACCTCGCCGGAGACCGGCGAAGTTGTGGCAACGCTGGATTGGGAGTTGTCCACCCTCGGCGACCCATTGTCGGACATGGGCAGCCTGCTCACCTACTGGGCCGAGCCTGGTGAAGCGCTCAGCGGTGAATACGCGCCATCGACACTTGAGGGCTTTCCCGATCGCGCCGAGATGACCCGCCGCTACTTGGAACAGACCGGGCGCGATGCGGCCGCCCTGCAGTACTGGCACGTCCTGGGTTTGTGGAAGCTGGCGATCATCGCCGAGGGCGTCATGCGTCGAGCGATGGACGAGCCGCAGAACAAGGCGTCGGCCGGAACTCCCGTCGTCGAATGGATCGACGCCCGGGTGCACAAGGCACGTGAAATTGCAGACGCGGCGGGAATTTAACTCGCTAGCGGCGCTCTGCCGACCAGGTACCAGGTGTGCATCACGCCTTTGCCCTTGACATCGATGTCACCGCGCTCCTCGAAGACGAAGACATGCTTGAGGCGGTCGTACACATCCTGGGGCACTTGAATCCGGCCCTCGACGTCCGTGGTTTCCATCCGGGCCGCCACATTGACGGCATCACCCCAGACGTCGTAGAAGAACTTGCGCGCTCCCACCACTCCGGCCACCACGGGACCGACCGCCAGGCCGATGCGCAACGGAACCGCCCGCCCGAGTGGATCTTTGAGGCCCGCCACCTCCTGCGCCATATCCAGCGCCAGCTCCGCCAGCGCCTCCAGGTGATCCGGGCGCGGCTCCGGTACGCCGCTGACGACCATGTACGAATCGCCGCTGGTCTTGATCTTCTCCAACCCGTGCCTATCGACCAGGGCGTCCAGTTGGGTGTAGAACCGGTCCAGGAATCGGACCAAGTCGGTGGGTTGTGTGTCGCTGGCCCGGCTCGTGAAACCGGCGATATCAGCAAACAGTACCGAGGCGTCGTCATACTTGTCGGCGATCACGGTGCGGGACGGATCTTTGAGTCGCTGCGCGATTCTCGCCGGCAGGATGTTCGCCAACAAGGACTCAGATCGGTCGTACTCCGCTTCGATCGCCCGTTCGGCACGGGTGATTTCGCGTAGTGCAAACCAGATGGTCGCGACCACCATCAGCCACGATGAGACCACTGACGAGATGTAGCCGAAGGTATAGGTCCACGCCGGTTGGGCTCGGGTCGTTTCGGGTGCCAGCAGCTGCATCGCGATCGCCAATCCCGCGCCTGCCGCCGCTATGGCGGCCGCCTGAGCGATGTAGTCGATGCCCAGCACCAGCACGATGATCGCCGCACCCACCAGGTAGTAGAACTGAAGCCCGGACCCGGTACCGAGCCACCAGCACAGAACGGTGATTTGTAGGAACGCCGCGATGATGAAGACCATGGGCGCGAGCAGTTGCCCGTACCGGCATAGTTGCGGTATCGCCAGGTAGAAGATGGTAGCGACGGCGCTCAGCGCGCCGATTGACAACCCGTAGAAGGGGTTGAACATCGACAAGATGGCATAAAAGGCGCTGACCATCGCGCTGATTCGGGTTGTCATGGTGAGCACACGCGCCTGGCGGGCAACACTTTTGGGGTACGCCACGCTGTCCGGCGGCACGTGGCCGCTCCTAAGCGGGTCCGGCAGCGAACTTGAACGTAGACCGTGGGCCATTGGTGCAGCCTACGTCCGGGACCGCGGAGACTCAGTTACCGCGAGCGCACCACCTCGCGGTGACCGGCATCGAGCCGGCGGGTCCAGCCGCGGGCGTCGAGGTGTTCGAGCAGTGGTACCGCAACCCGCCTGGTGGTGTTAAGTGCTTGGCGCGCTTGGCTTGTGGTAAACGGCTGACCAAGCCGCGCTAGCGTCCGCATCGCCAGGGCGGGCGCATTGGGCAACAGCACGATGCCGTCGCACAACCGCAGCAACCGCCCGGCACGCTCGGCGGCGGCCAGTTCGCGGGCGCCCAGTTTCAGCGCCTGCAGTTCGTAGGCTTCAGGAGCCCGGAACGGCTCGGCCCGCAACCGGGTCTCCAACTCACTCACCGATCCCTCGGCAGCACCGATGTCGGCGCGGGTGCCGGGCACCCGGATGTGACCGCCCCGCTGCTCGAGTCCTGCGTCGCGGGCTACGGCATCGAGCAGCGCTTCATCGGGCAGGGCCAGCAAGTCGCGCGCGGCGCCCCGGGATATCCCGTCCACCAACGGATTCCGAGCCTGCAACTCTTCGGCAGCGGCGCGCAGCCGCTGTTGCCAGGCGTGATAGGTCCGGCAATGCACCCACCAACCATCGAACACCCGGACCGCATCGGGCACGCTGGCCGGCGACAAACCCAGCCGACGCAGGTGACTCTCCGGCACGGCGCCCCTACGTGCCACCTCGAATTCGACGTCACCGTCGGCGTCCAGCCCCGCCAACGCCGCTGCCCGCCGCCCGCTATCGCCCCGTCGCCGCAAAGCGGGGGGCTCGGCATCGAGCACCTGGGCGCCGCCGAGCACCCGGACACCTCCTGGGTCGCGCAGCACCAGCCGATCGCCCAGCACCAAAGGCAGCGGCCGGTCGATCGTCAGCCGGGCGTGATCGTCGTCGAAAGGTCGCAGCCGGGCGGCGACGGTTGCGGTGCCGATATGCACGAACAGGTGCTGTGGGGCATTGGTCCAGGGATCGCCTGAGGTGCGGCGCACGTCGAGTAACCGGGTGCTCGGCCATGCTTCGGGGGTCACCAGCGCGTCGCCGCGGCGGACAGCTTCCCGAGGGACGCCGCGAAGATTGACCGCCACCCGGACCACCGGTCCCAGCGTGGGGTAGGGCTCACCGCAGCTTTGCAGGCCGCGGATCGTCACCTTCCGGATGCGCGACTCACCGGGCAGCTCGAGTTGGTCGCCGACGGCCAGCGTGCCCGCCGAGAGTGTTCCGGTCACTACTGTCCCGGCACCGGTGATGGTGAAGGAACGATCGACCCACAGTCGCAGCCGGACGTCGGTCTCGGGCGCAGGTACCTGGGCCAGCACGCCGTCGAGGGCGGTGCGCAACTGTGGGAGGCCGGTGCCCGTGACGGCCGAGACGATGACGCCCGGCGCGCCGTGCAGCCCGGTGTCGGCTAATTCGGCACGGGCGCGGTCGAGCACCCCGGCGCCGCGATCCGGTGCCCGATCGGCCCGGGTGATCACAATCAGGCCGTGTCGAATGCCAAGTGCCGCAACGGCATCGCGGTGGTCACTGGACTGCGCCTGCCAGCCCTCGTCGGCGGCGACGACGAAGCAGACCACTGGCGCTGGGCCCAGGCCGGCCAGCGCGTTCCCCAGGAAACGTTGGTGGCCGGGCACGTCGACAAACGCCACCTTGCGGCCCGACGCCAGGGTGGTCCAGGCGAAGCCGAGGTCGATGGTCAGGCCGCGGCGACGCTCCTGTTCCCAACGGTCGGGCTCCATGCCGGTGAGGGCATGGATGAGGGTGCTCTTGCCGTGGTCGACGTGGCCGGCGGTGGCCACGACATGGGTGCTCAGCACTCGACATCCAACGCCGTGCGCACCGCAGCCAGCAGGCGTTCATCGTCGGCCTCCGGGATGCAACGCAGGTCCAGCAGGCAGGCTCCGTCGTGCACCCGGGGCAGCACCGCGGGTTCCCCGGCCCGCAGCGGTGCGGCGGTCGATTCCGGCAGGCGGACCGCCCAGCCCGGTAGCGGTACGCCGGGGGCGCCCCCGCCGCCGACTCGACCGTCATGGGCGACGACCGTCACCCCTAGTGCGGCCGCCAGCTTTTCGGCGCGGGCGCGCAGGCCCGCGACGTCGGCGTGCAGTGCCGCGGTCACCGGTGACTCGACCGCGCGCACCGTCGCCTCCAGCGCGGCCAGGGTCAGCTTGTCGGCGCGGACCGCCCGGGCCAATGGATGCCGCGCCAGCTTGGTCACCAGGTCGGCGCGGCCGAGGATGATGCCGGCCTGTGGGCCGCCGAGCAGCTTGTCTCCGCTCGCGGTGACGACATCAGCGCCCTCGGCGAGCGCGGAGGCGGCATCGGGCTCGTCAGGCAGCAGCGGATCCGGTGCCAGCAGACCGCCGCCCAGATCGGCGATCAGCGGGATGTGCTTGGCCGCGGTCAACGTGTGCAGGTCGGCGAGCGACGCGGCGGCGGTGAATCCTTCCATCCGGAAATTGCTCTGGTGCACCTTGAGGACACAGCCGGTTTCGGCGCCGACCGCCTGTTCATAGTCCTGGAGGTGGGTGCGGTTGGTGGTGCCGACTTCCCGTAGCCGGGCGCCGGTCGAGGCGATCAGGTCGGGCAGCCGGAACCCGGCGCCGATCTCGATTAGCTCGCCGCGGCTCACCACCACCTCGGCGCCGGCGGCCAGCGCGGTGGTCGCCAGCACCAGCGCAGCGGCACCATTGTTGACGACGAGTGCCTCCCCGGCGGCGGGGCACGCGTTCAGTAGCGCGTCACGGATTGCGACCCCGCGCTTGGAGCGGGCGCCGGTGGCGAGGTCGAGTTCGAGGTCGACGTAGCCGCTGGCCGCGATCAGTGCTTCGACCGCGCCCGCACCCAGCGGCGCGCGGCCCAGATTGGTGTGCACGACGACGCCGGTGGCATTGAGCACCGGCCGCAGCGCGGTGGTGGCGCGGGTTGCCAGGGCTGCCTCGACGGCGTCGGGCACCCGGTCGGGTGCCAGGTCCCCCCGGCGGGCCTGCTCCTGGATCTCACGTACCACCGCACGTATCACCTTGTCGCCCAGCCTGTTTCGCTGCCGCTGCGCAGCCGGCAGGGCCAGCAACTGATCGGTGCGCGGAATCCTTCGGCGCGGGTCGACCTGTCTCACGTGACCTCTTGGCTTCCTGGTGGGTATGCGCGGAGGCGGACGGGAATCGAACCCGCCAGACCGAGATGCTCGATCTCGCCGGTTTTGAAGACCGGGGGGACCACCAGGAACCCAAACGCCTCCATGGGTAAACGTACCTGTGCGGGCGGCGGCACGGCTCAGCGGAGGATCGAGGCGTTGTCGCGCAGAGGTGGGCAGATAGCCATTCGTCCGGGCTAGGGGTTGATGCGGCTGATGTGATGTGTGTGACCACATTAATCACGCAGGTCACATCGGTCTCTAGAAACTGCGGCACGCAACCTGCCCACCTAGTAGCGACAGCGCTCGGGCGTCGGCGCACGTCGCCGCCACCGCGCCTCGTAGGCTCAGGCTCATGACGCGGCTCACCGGCTACGCGCACGGCGGCGGCTGTGCCTGCAAGATTCCACCCGGCGAGCTCGAAGAGGCGGTGCGCGGGCTGATCGGGCAGTCGAGCGAGAACGTGCTGGTGGGCCTTGACGACGGTGATGACGCCGCCGCGGTCCTGGTCGGCGATCTCGCGGTGCTGTCGACGGCCGACTTCTTCACCCCGGTCGTCGACGACGCCTACGACTGGGGCCGCATCGCCGCCGCCAACGCGCTGTCCGACATCTACGCGATGGGCGGGCGCCCGGTGATCGCGGTCAATCTCGTCGGCTGGCCGCGTGAGGTGCTGCCGCTGGAGCTGATGACGGAGGTGTTGCGCGGCGGGCTGGCGGTGGCCACCGAGGCCGGCTGTCCGGTTATCGGTGGCCACTCCATCGACGACCCGGAACCGAAGTACGGCATGGCCGTCACCGGAGTGGCCGACCCAGACAGGTTGCTCCGCAACGACGCCGCCAAACCGGGTCTACCGCTCACGCTCACCAAACCGCTTGGCATCGGCCTGCTCAACAACCGACACAAGCAAACCGGCGAGGTTTTCGAGGAAGCCGTCGACATCATGACCCGGCTCAACCGCGATGCCGCCGCCGCGGCGCTCACGGCCGGCGTAGCGGCGGCCACCGATGTCACCGGTTTCGGGCTGCTCGGTCACCTACACAAGATGTGCCGTGCCTCCAATGTTGGCGCCGTCATCGAGCGTGCCGCGGTCCCGGTGCTCCACAGCGCCCGCGCGGCGCTGCGGGACGGGTTCGTCTCCGGTGGGACGCGGCGCAACCTGGACTGGGTGCGGGCGCACCTGCGATGCGCGCCGGACGTCACCGAAAACGACCTGCTGCTGCTGGCCGACGCGCAGACCTCGGGCGGGCTGCTGGTGGTCGGCGAGCTGCCCGGCTATCCCGTCATCGGCCACACAATGCCGGGCGGCGGCATCGAGCTCCGTTAGCCCGCAGTCGTGATCGAGTCGCCGGTGATCCCGGCCGCGCGGCGGGCGGCCAGCCGGCGCTGCTGCGGCTCGATCGTGTAGCGGGGATCCCGCGCGGATTCCTTGCCGGCCTCGAAGAAACCGAACCGCAACATCGCCGACGCTGTCAGCAGCGTCACCCCGGACACGGCGGCCACACCGCGATGTCCCCCACCCAGCAACGCGCCCAAACCGCCTGCGGCAGCAAGCCATTCGCTCCATTGTAGGAGCCGGCCGGGCGTGCCGTGGTGCAGCGGTTCCCTGGTCACCGGGTCCATCCGGTGCTCGGTGAACCGGGCGGAGATCAGATCGCTCGCCGCACCGATGACGGCCAGCCGGCGGGCGGGGCCGGCCTCGGCGACCGGGGTGGTGATCATCGCCAACCCCGATGCGGCCAGGCTCGCCGAGCTGACGAAGACGAACGGCAGATCTCGGTACGCCGCATTCCACGTCGGCGTCGCGGTGTCGGTAAGCAGCACCGCCGTGTAGACCGCCAGCGGCGGCGAAAACAGGGCCGCCCCCAACCCGGCCGGTCCCTCCACGGCGCGCAGCACGGGCCGCAGCGGACCGAGTGGGAGTCGCTCGCCGGTCAGACGGTCGACCTCGGACGCCGCGGCCACCCCGATGCCCGCGCTGAAAAAGCTGAGGATCCACGAGCCGACGCTCATCGGCGACGTCAGCTTGACGGTGCGCAACATGTTGACGAAGCGCTTCGGCCGGCCCAGGTCCTTGACCAGCGCGACCGCCCCCAGCATAACAGCGCCCAGGGCAGCCAGTCTTGTATTGCGGCGCAACACTTTTCGTCCGGTCAGCTGAGCGCCGGCGGCCAACAGGCCGGATCCGCCGGCCACGCCACCAAGAAACAGGTACGCGCCGACCTCGTGACCCCAGGGCGCCGGCTTGACCACCGGGCGTCCGTAATACGAGGAGAACTCGGCCTGCGGCACCATCAGCGACTCGTCGCGGCGGCGTCGGCCCTTGCCCCGGCGGCGCTGCGGCTCCGGCGGCCGTAGGCTATCGAACTCCGACGTGCTCACCGGCTCCCCCAGAACGCCAGCGCTGCCGCGCCGACCATGCCGGCCGCGGCCACGCCGGCCCGCTTGACCATGGTCATCAGGTCCGCCGTGCATACCCGTGGGTCGGGCGGCAGACCGTACACCTCGGGCTCGTCGAGCAGCAAGAACACCGACCCGGTGCCACCGACGCCGTCGTGCTCGTTGGCACCGTACAAGCGGGCCTCGGTGAGACCGCGGGCATGCAGCGCGGCCACCCGTTCGCGGGCCTGCGCGACGAGCTCGTCGTGATCGCCGAACTTGATCGACGTCGTCGGGCAGGTCTGGGCGCAGGCCGGGGTCTGGTTCTCGATGAGCCGGTCGTAGCACAGGGTGCATTTTTGGGCCACACCGGTAACGAACTCGTGATCGGGCCGTTCGGAGCGTTTGGCCGGGGTGGCGTAGGTGCCGTCGCTGCGGCGTTCGACGACGCCGAACGGGCACCCGGCCACGCAGGTGCCACACCCGTTGCAGACGTCGTCCTGCACGACGACGGTGCCGAATTCGGTGCGGAACAACGCTCCGGTGGGGCAGACGTCCAAGCATCCGGCGTGCGTGCAGTGCTTGCACACGTCCGAGGCCATCAGCCAGCGGAACTCCAGGGTATCGGGGGGCGTGGTGTCCAACGGCTCAGGCAGGCCCGGCATGCCCAAATTCACCAGGGCGCGGCCGGATTCGCGGGCCTCCTCGATGCGCTCGCGGCCCTGCTCGATGAACGCGACGTGCCGCCAGGTGCTGGCGCCCAGCTGCCCGGTGTTGTCGTAGGACGAGCCCAGAATTTCCAGGTCACCGTCGCGCGGGTTGCGGTTCCACTCCTTGCAGGCCACCTCGCACGCCTTGCACCCGATGCAGATGGAGGTGTCGGTGAAAAAGCCCTTGCGCGGCTTGGGATCCGGCCAACTCTCCATCAGCCCTCCCGGTGCGGAATCGGTGGTTCGGACGTCGTCGTTAATCGGATATTGTCCGTCTCGATGGTTACCCCCGCACGCGACTGGTACTCCTCGATGAGGCGCAACAACGCTTCGCCCTGTGGCCGGCGGCCCGGGCGGATGTCGCACGACCCGACCTTGGACTCCTGAATCTGCACGTTCGGGTCCAGGGCAACACCGAGGAGGTCATTGGCCGCGTCGCCGCTCACCACCGCGTCGCTGCCCACACCCCAGTGGTAAGGCAGCCCGACCTGGTGGATGGTGTGCCCGCCGATGGTCAGCGGCGTCATCCGTTCGGTGACAAGCACTTTGGCCTCGATCGCCGCTCGCGGCGAGATGATCGTAGCCCAGCCGTATGGCTGTAGACCGCGTTCGGCAGCCAGCTGCGGTGACACCTCGCAGAACATCTCCGGTTGCAGCTCGGCCAGGTAAGGCAGCCAGCGGCTCATCCCGCCCGCGGTGTGATGCTCGGTGAGCCGATAGGTGGTGAACACGTACGGGTACACATCAACACCCGAGTCACCGGCACTCGGCGCGAACAGATTGTCTTTGCGCGGGAACATGATCCGCGACGGGTTCTGCTGCTGCGGGTACAGCGCATTGGTCACCGGCGACTCCTGCGGTTCGTAGTGGGTGGGCAGCGGACCGTCAACGAGACCCTTGGGTGCGAACAGCCACGCCTTGCCGTCGGCCTGCATGATGAACGGGTCGTCGCCCGCCAACGCGTCCGGTCCGCCGACGTCGGGATCCGGGCGGGCGTGCGGGGCACGGTCGACCGGGAAGTCCGGCACGTCATGTCCAAGCCACCGACCCGCCTCGGCGTCCCACCATATGTAGCGCTTGCGCTCGCTCCACGGTTTGCCGTCCGGGTCGGCCGAGGCCCGGTTGTAGAGGATGCGGCGATCGGCCGGCCAGGCCCACCCCCATTCCGACTGGCTCGGGCTCGGGCCGCCGAGCGGTGTCCGGCGGGCGGCCTGGTTGACGCCGTCGGCGTACACGCCCGAGTAGATCCAGCAACCACAGGACGTCGATCCGTCGGCGCCCAGTTCGGTGTAACCGGGAACGAGATTGCCGGCCTCAGGCCCAGTGAGGTAGCGGCCGTTGATCTCTGCCAACACCGCTGTGGGGTCCGGTTCGCCGTGTTCGTCGGTGAGTTCGATCGTGGGATAGTCCCACGTGAGGTCCAGCAGTGGGCGGTCGCGTTCGTCGGTCGACCCGGCCAGTCGGTGCCTGATCCGTTTGCCCAACTCGACGAAGAACTGCAGTTCGCTCTGGCAGTCGCCGGGCGGTTGGACGGCCTGATGCCGCCACTGCACCAGGCGCTGGGTCTGGGTGAAGGAGCCGGCCTTCTCGACATGCGTCGCGGCGGGGAAGAAGAACACCTCGGTGTCGATGTCTTCGGTCTTGAGCTCACCGGAGGCGATCTCGGGGCCGTCTTTCCAGAAGGTAGCCGACTCGATCAGGTTGAGATCGCGCACCACCAACCACTTCAGGTGCGACATGCCCATGCGCTGCATCCGACCGTGCGCCGACCCGACGGCCGGGTTCTGTCCGAGCAGGAAGTACCCGTCGACCTCGTCTTCGAGCATCGACATGACGGTTTGATATGTGCCGTGCGGGCCGGACAGTCGCGGCAGGTAGTCGAAGGCCCAGTTGTTGTCCTCGCGGGCGGCGTCGCCCCACCATGCCTTGAGCAGGCTTACCAGGTAGGCGTCGGCGTTGGCCCAGAAGCCTTTCTGGGTCTTCGACCCAACCGCTTCGAGGTAGTCGTGCAACGTGTCGTGGACACCGGCCTTGGGCATCGGCAGGTAGCCGGGCAGTAGGTTGAACAGCGTCGGGATATCGGTGGAGCCCTGGATGGTGGCGTGTCCGCGCAGTGCCATGATGCCGCTGCCGGGTCGGCCAACATTGCCCAGCAGTAGCTGCAAAATTGTTGCGGTACGGATGAACTGGGCTCCAAGGGTGTGCTGGGTCCAACCAACTGCGTAGGCGAAACAGGTGGTGCGCTCGCGGCCGGAGTTCTCGGTGATGGTGCGGGCGAGGTAGTCGAAGTCCTCGACGCTGATGCCGCAGACGTCGCGCACCATCTCGGGGGTGTAACGCGCGTAGTGGCGCTTGACGATCTGAAAGACCGACCGTGGGTTTTGCAGCGTCTCGTCGCGCTGGATGCGGGCGTGCGGCAACGCCGGACCGCCGCTGCCATGCACATCGCCGGCGGCACGAGCCGAAGCACTGGCCCCGTGTTCCTGGTTGGCTTCTTCCTGTCCCGCGTACGCCCAGCTCGAGAGATCGTATTGTCCGGTTGCGGGGTCGAAGCCGGAGAACAGGCCGCCCAGATCCTCGCTGTCTAGGTAGCTTTCGTTGATCAGGGTGGCCGCGTTGGTATAGGCCAGCACGTACTCCTTGAACCAAAGATCCTGGGCGATCACGTGATTGATGAGAGCGCCCAGCAGGACCACGTCGGAGCCGGCCCGGATCGGGATGTGCCGGTCGGACACCGCCGAGGTACGGGTGAATCGCGGGTCGACGTGAATCACCTTGGCGCCGCGCGCTTTAGCCTCTTCCACCCACTGGAAGCCGACCGGGTGACACTCGGCCATGTTGGAGCCTTGGATGACGATGCAGTCCGCATTGGCCATGTCTTGCAGTGACTGGGTGGCGCCGCCGCGCCCGAAGGAGGTTCCCAGACCGGGAACCGTGGCGGAGTGTCAAATACGGGCTTGGTTCTCGATCTGGATGGCGCCCGCGGCGGTGAAGAGCTTCTTGATGACGTAATTCTCTTCATTGTCCAGCGTTGCGCCACCCAGGGCGGCGATTTTCATGGTGCGCCGCAGCGAGTGGCCCTTCTTGTCGATGTCCTGCCAGGAATGCCGGCGGGCTTCGACGAACCGGTCGGCCACCATGTCGATTGCTTTGTCCAGCTCGAGGGGTTCCCATTCAGTGGCGCGGGGTGCGCGGTAGAGCACGTTGATCTGCCGGCCCGGAGAGTTGACGAGTTGCTCGCTGGCCGCACCTTTGGGGCACAGCCGGCCGCGGGAGATCGGCGAGTCGGGGTCGCCCTCGATCTGCACGACACGCTCGTCCTTGACGTAGACCTTCTGGCCGCAGCCGACCGCGCAGTAGGGGCAGATGCTCTGCACCACCCGGTCGGCTGTGGTGGTGCGCGGGGTGATGGCGCGGGTGTGCTTGGAGGTCACCGCGGGACCACGGCCGAGGGTATCCCCGGATCGCAACTGGCGGACGACGGGCCATTCCAGGAAAAGTCGCGACAAGCGGTTCTTCGCAGCCATACTTCTGCACACTAGTGGGATTGCAGCGAGATTGCCGTCACGGTCGTACTTCCTGAGAAATCACAACCGTGGCCGCAATCTCGCGGATCAACAGTCAGAGAGTCATTTCCCGAAGTTGCTCGATGAGCTTGACCCGCTCGGCGGGGGTCGCGGCTATCGGCGCCACGTTCAAGGCGGTCACCCCCGCCTCGCGATAGGCAGCCAGCCGCTCCTTGACGAATTCCCGGGTACCGATCAGGTTGACGTCGCGCACCAGGTCGTCCGGAACGAGCTTGGCAGCGCCCGCCTTGTCTCCGGCCAGGTACAGCTCCTGGATTCGGTCGGCCTGCGGACCGTATCCGTACTTGGTGGCCAGGGTGTGATAGAAGTTCTTGCCCTTGGCTCCCATGCCGCCGATGTAGAGCGCCAGGTGCGGTTTGACGAATTCGCGCAGTGGCTCCACATTTTCGCCGATCGCCAGCGTCGGACCGGCGTACACCTCGAGTTCGCCCAACGCGGGGTCGCGCTTGGCCTTGCCGGCGGCCAGCGCCTCCCCCCACACGTCCTTCGCCTTTTCCGGCAGGTAGAAGATCGGTTGCCAGCCCTCGGCCAACTCGGCGGCCAGCTCGACGTTCTTGGGGCCCAGCGCCGCGATCAGGATCGGGATACGTTCCCGGACAGGGTGATTGATGAGCTTGAGCGGCTTGCCCAGACCACTGCCCCGCCCGGCAGGCAACGGGATCGTGTAGTACTTCCCGTCATATTTCAGCGTTTCGCGGCGCCACACCTGGCGGCAGATTTCGATGACCTCACGGGTGCGCCCGATCGGCGCGTCATAGGGCACACCGTGGAAGCCCTCGATCACCTGCGGGCCCGACGCGCCCAGCCCGAGCGTGAAGCGGCCATCGGAGACATAATCCAGCCCGGCCGCGGTCATCGCGGTCAAGGTGGGGGTGCGGGTGTAGAGCTGCAGGATGCCCGACGCCAGCTCGACGCGCTCGGTGCTGGCAGCCAGATATCCCAGCGCGCTCACCGCGTCGAACGAATATGCTTCGGGCACAAAGACAATGTCCAGCCCGGCGCGTTCCAGGTCGGCCACTTCGGCGGCGACCTCCTTGAATCCGCCGGCATAGTTGATCGCCAATCCGATCCGCATCGTCAGCCGCCCTGAGTACCGACGAAGTCGAGCGCCTCCGCGCGGATCCGGTCGAATTGCGCCCCCATCGCCTCCGAGAGCGCCGTCGCGCCGGATAACGGTCGCACCATCACCATGAACTCGTCAATCAGGCCGGCGTCGTTGAAGTGCAGAAAGTCGCAACCGGTGACTCGCTTGCCCGCCACCACGGTCTCGAATAGGAACGCATGATCGCGGCCATCCGCATCATGGATCTCGCGGACGTAGCGAAAGTCCTCGAAGACGCGCAGCACCCCGCGCAGGATCGCGGCCGTCATCGGCTTACCGACATAGGGTTTGAATGCAACCGGACTGGTGAACACCACGTCGTCGGCCAGCATCGCCGCAACGGCCTCCACGTCGTGCGCCTCGACGGCTTTTCGGAAGGGATGCATCACAACCTCGCATAGTCAATTTGTTGAGTAGACGAAGTCGACGGTAGATCCTGACCGGCCGTCTGTCCATAGGTAAATAATCACTTTATTGAATAGGTGCATCGTTGAGCGAGTTGTACGATCCGGGGATGTCGCTGCGTGACGCCGTGCTGACCGCACTTCTCGAGCGTGAGTACTCGGGGTATGACCTAGCCAAGGAATTCGATGCCTCGGTGGCCAACTTCTGGATGGCCACCCCGCAACAGCTCTATCGGGAACTCGACCG
>JALHRH010000075.1 GCA_022841565.1 Mycobacterium sp.
CGTGATGCACGGCTCGGTTTCCGTTGAACCACGCGATGTGATCGTCGCCCGGGGGTGCGCCCGGAATATCGCCGGCGCACCCGAAGCTCCCCCACCCCCAGATGCCGCAGTTGAGTCCAGAGGGTGACAGGAACCAAACACCCGGGTGGTCGGGAACGAAGAATTCGTCTGCCGCTACCGGGTTGTACCACGTCGTGATGTGCGCAATCGTGGGGAATGGACTGGCGCCGGCATCGACCGGAGGGTCCGCATGCGCCAAAACCGCTGTGCACAATGCCAATCCGATAGCGCTGCCAGCCGCCGCCGATAGCCGGCAGGTGCCGAAGGTTCGACCCAGCCGCAGACCCGCTATTCCCGTTCCGCGTGGCCTGCGACGGCGGCCGCACGCGACGTCACGCCGATTTCGTTGCCTGGCAACGCCGAATTCCATGCGATCCGCCGATCGATTTAGCGCGCGGGGTAGCGGGCTGGCCCGCCGTCGATACGGACCGGCACATGCGGTCCCGGGCAGGGCGTCGACACCGCCGCACCACACATGTCGTTGTTCAAGTAGCTCGGGTAGTGCGGCATCGGGCTCACATAGAAGCTGATCCAGATGTAGAGGACATTGAGGATCACGAACATCGTGTTGGACAGTCCGAGAAAGGCGAGGATGCGCAAGCCCGTCTTGGCTCGCGAGCCCACCTGCATCTCGTCGACCCCCCGCTCGACGACCGATCGCCCACGATCATCGCGGTTGAGCCGGATCATTCCGACGATCGAGCAGAACACACCAACGATCACCGCTTCATACCAGGGGAACTGGTAGGTCTGGCCGGCGTATAGCGAAAGAGCGTTGATCACAGCGGAATACGCGAACAGGTGGCTGTGGATGAAGATGTTTTCGAGCACGAAGTCCATCAGCCCCAGAACAAGCACACCAACCGCAAAGATGGCGGGCTTGCCGATGTCAGGCCGGTATTGGCGCAGCTTGCGCGCCATGGCACAGAAGACGATGCCGAACAACACAAACCACCACGCGTAGAGCGGGCCGATCATCAGTATCGGCTCGGGTACGTTGCCGCCGTACGGGCTGAGCCAGCCCGGAATGTGCGGGTTCCACGCACCGAAATTGATCAGGTACGAGTTGTAGAAAAAGTTCGGCCGCGCGTAGTTGATGATGGTGTCTTGCCAGTACACGCCGGCGAACGCGATGGCTACCAACGCATCCCAGGTGAGCTTGCCCTCGCGGCGACTGCGACGCCAAATGTAGACAAGCACCGTCACGAACGCGGTCAGACACGCCGCCTGCAGAATCCAGGCGTAGACCTTGACGTTGCCGGGCACCGGGTCCGCGCCGGTCGGCTGCGGATAGGCATCCCCGGAGATGATCCAGGCCGTGAACGCGTAAATCTGCACCGCGACGAAAACCGCTCCGGCGGCCGACCACCAGTGGATCGGCCGCAGGCGCGATCGTGTCGTTCGCTGCGAGACATCAGGCGACACAGTGGTGGGTTCCAGGTTGTCGATCGTCATAACGCAGGCTCCAAGTCTGTGCTGCTGGCGGTGTTCGCTATCGCCAGGACAGACATTACTAAGTGAGTACCCGTTTGTAAACGACAAAGTGTGCGCATCGCAGAGGCGGGCTTTGCCGCCCAAGGACTCCGGCGCGCCGCCCTGTCCAGGCGACCAACCCGCGGCGCTAGTGGACCGGCGCGACCGCCCCGCCATCGGTGCCGTCGCTGGTCACAGCGCTGGGTGAAACGTGAAATCGGCCCGCCCTCATGGCTTTCAGCGCCTTGATCAGGCGCCGCTGTTCTCGCAGCGAGTCCACGCCGATCGCGATGCCGGCCGCTGGCGCAAGATTGATCAGCACCACGTGATTCACGCCGTGTTCCACAAACGAGTGCAGATAGTCGGCCACGTCGGTCGCGGAGCCGGCCGGCATCAGGTTCTTGAACAACTCCGGTGTCATCATCGCGGTCGCGCGCCGCATAACCTCGGGTGTAATCCGATGGGGCTGATAATCCTGGGGCCCGCGGTAATCGCTGCCGAGCGGATGCTCGACGCCGCCGCGCGCCCAGCCTGACGCAGGCAGGGCCAGGGCGGCCGCGACCAACACCGGCGCTCGCACCGCACGGGCCAGGACTGCGCGACTGCTCACCACAATGCCTGCCATCACCAGACTTCGGGTGAGTCGCTGCTCGTCTCGCCCGGCGGCTCGGGCGCCGGCGATCACGTCGCGGGCGCTGTGTTGCCACGCGTCATGCCCATAGTGGACGTGCATCCAACCGTCGCCGTATCGGCCGGCGGCGCGCGCCGCCCGGGGGCCCTGGGCGGCCACCCACACCGGCGGGATGGTGCCCTTGAGTCGTGGGATCGCAAAGCTCGCGTCGTTCCACTCATGGAAGGGCCCGCGATGCGATATCGGCTGACCGTCGTTGGACCAGGCTGCCTGTAGGCCCGCCAGCATGTCTTCGAGCCGCGCTACGGGTTTCTCGTACGCGATGCCGTACGGGACCGTATTCTCCACCTCCCCGGCGCCGATACCGAGGATTGCGTTTCCCTTGGTCACGTGGTGCAACGTCATCCAGGCGCGTGCCATATCGGCGGGACTGCGGCGCAGCGCGTCAGTCACCGCGGTGCCAATCATCAAGCCGCGCTTGGCATAACGAGCAATCAGCGCGGTGGGATCGTAGTACGCGTCAAGGTTGGGAACCAACCGTGCCATCGGATTACGCTGGGCGTCCCAGACCAGCGCCGGAAGCATCGCCCGGGTGTGGTCACCGATCCAGATGTCGTCGGCGCCCAAGGCCCGCGCCAGCGCGATGTTGGCCCGTACCACCGAGATCGGCGCTACCGGATCCACGTAGCAGCCCACTCGCACCCTGTCGTAGCGCCGATCCTTCATCACGTTCCCTGCGCCGGGCCTGCGCTACTTCAGTCCAGCTGCGCGTAGATGTTCTTGGTGTGCAGCATCTCGGCGATGCCGGCCCAACCACCCTCCTTGCCCCAACCGCTCCCCTTGCGCCCCCCGAACGGAACCGACGGCGGCATCCCCGGGCCGGGCACCGCGTTGATTCCTACGTAGTCGGCCTCCAGCCCGGCAGCCACGCGATGGCCGCGCCGCAGATCGTCGGTCCACACGTAGCCGGCCAACCCATATGCCGAATCGTTTGCGATGCGGATGGCCTCGTCCTCGTCGCGAAACCGCAATACCGACAGAACGGGACCGAACACCTCCTCGGCGGCAATCGACGCATGCCGGTCCACGGCTAGCGCGGTCGGTGCTATGTAGCAACCGTCGGCCAGGTCGCCGCCAAGGCGTTCCCCGCCGGCCACCACTCGGGCGCCCTCGGCGACCGCGCTGTCGATCATCCCGAGGATCCGGCGGGTGTTCGCCTCATTGACGATTGGGCCCATTTGGCTCTGCGGGCTGGCCGGATCACCGACCCTGATCTTGTTCAGGACCGCGGTAATGGTGGCGAGCGCCTCGTCGTAGATGTCCTCATGCAGCAGCAATCTGGTGGGCAGACTGCAAGCCTGCCCGCTGAAGGCCACCGCGCCGTAATAGGCGGCGCTGGACACGACACTTCGGACGTCGGCGTCGGGGAAGACGATATTGGCCGACTTGCCGCCCAACTCCAGCAGCACCGGAGTCAGATTGTCAACCGCCGCGCGCAGCACCGCCCGGCCGGTCACCGCCCCACCCGTGAACGCGATTTTGTCAATGCCCGGATGACGTACCAGGGCCTCCCCTGCCGCGACCGCCCCGGGGACTACGTTGACCACGCCCGCGGGTATCCCGGCCGCCAAGGCCAGTTCCCCGAACCGGACCGACGTGAAGGGTGTGAGTTCCGGCGGCTTGATGACGATGCAGTTGCCGGCGGCCAATGCGGGCGCGCCGGCCATGCCGATCGCCCACAAGGGACCGTTCCACGGCACGATGACACCGACGACGCCGTAGGGCTCCAGGCGGGTGTAATCGAGGACGTTCTCGGGGTAGACGGGATGTGTCTGGCCGACCAGTTTCTCGCACCACCCCGCGTAGTAGGCAAAGGCCTCCGCCGGTGCGCTCACCGCGGACATCCGTGAAAATGCGCGCAGTGTGCCGTTCTCCAGGGTGGCGATGTCGGCGAGTTCGTCAGCATGGTCGGTCAGCAGTGCGCTGAGTTTGAGCAGCATGTTCCGGCGAGTGTCTGGCGGTGTCATGCGCCAGCCGTCGAAAGCAGCGCGGGCGGCGGCGACGGCGCAGTCCACATCGGCCGGCCCGGCCAGCGCGACCTCCTGCTGGACGCGACCTGAGTGGGCATTCACGTGGAGATGGACGCCCCCGGAATCGGCGCGGATCCACTGGTCACCGATCAAGCATGACACGTTGGGGAGAACGTCTGCACTGATCGCCATCGGGCTACCTCGTCATCATCGTCTGGCATGTCGGATTCAACCGTATTATATGAGTGCTTACTCGTCAAAGCTGGTCAAAATTGGCATTTAGCTGCTGCTTAGTTCGACTTGTAGATCCCTTCCCGAACCGGTATAACTACGCGTAAGACATGAGCACTTGCTTGCTAGTGTTGAGTCTACGTTGTGAGCGCCTGTTTTTTAAGGCGGAACCCGAGAGGCGAGAGCTGAGTGGATACGTCTAATGCGCCACGCGGTGTTCGGGTCGAACGCGAGGGATGGATCGCACAGATCGTGCTTGACCGGCCAGAGCTTCTCAACCGCATAGACGAGGATGCCCACGGCGAACTCGAGTCGGTCTTCAAACAGGTTGCCACGATGACCGAGATTCGGTCTGTGGTGTTCGCCGCAACCGGTTCGGTGTTCTCCGCCGGCGGCGACTTCGACTTCATCCTCAGCCAGCACCACAAAGCCGACCGACAGACCATGATCAAAGAGGCGCTCTCGTTCTTCGCCGCGTTCCTGTCGATCCCGTGCCCCATCGTGGTCGCCCTACAGGGCGACGTCGCCGGCGTGGGCTCGTCGTTGGTCCTGAGCGCCGATGCTGTTGTCTCCCACCCGAATGCCCGCATCTCCGATCCCCATGTGATGATCGGGCTGGCCGCCGGCGACGGCGGATGCGTCGCCTGGCCGGCGTCGGCCGGGATGATGCTGGCCAAACGCCACTTGCTGACCGGTGAACCGATGCGGGCAGCTGACGCCTACCGGGTGGGCTTGATCAGCGACCTGGTCGACAGCCCGGAGGACGTCCTTCCGGCCGCCTGCGCACTTGCCACAAAACTCGCCGGCCTACCGCCGGTCGCCGTCCAAGGCACCAAGCTGGCGCTAAACCATGTGGTCCGCCAACGGTTGGCCGAGGTGGGCGAACTCGCTGCGGCAATGGAATACGACAGCCTCAAGACCCAAGACGTGATCGAGGCGGTGACCGCGATCCGCGAGCGCCGCGAGCCCCACTATCGCGGCACCTGAGTCACGACCCGACTGCTATCAGGAGAATTGTGGACTTTGCGCCCACGCCCGAACACGCCCTCATCCGGGAGGGTGTCGCGGCGGTCTGCTCGAAGTTCGGTGACGACTATTGGCGACACTGCGACGCCACTCACACCTTCCCGTGGGACTTCTACCGCGACATGGCCAGCGGTGGATGGATCGGCATCGCCATTCCACTTGAGTACGGCGGCGGCGGTCAGGGCGTCACCGAGGCATCGCTAGTCTTGGAGGAAATCGCGGCTTCCGGCGCCGCCATGAACGGCGCCACGGCGCTGCACTTGTCGATCTTCGGCATGAATCCTGTTGTCAAGCACGGCGACTCCGCACTCAAGCAGCGTTACCTGCCGCGCGTCGCCGCGGGCGACCTGCATGTGGCCTTCGGGGTCACCGAGCCCGACGCGGGAACCGACACCACCGCCATCACGACCAAGGCTGTGCGACGCGGCGACACCTATTGCGTCCGCGGTCGCAAGGTGTGGACATCCAAGGCCCTCGAATCGGAATTGGTGCTGTTGCTGGTACGCACCACCGACCGTCGGGACTGCGCCAAATCCACCGATGGCATGACACTGCTGCTGGCCGACCTACGTCACCCCGCGGTCACGATCCGCCCGATCAGCAAGGCCGGACGCAATGCGGTGGCCTCCTGCGAGGTGCTCTACGACGACCTCCCGGTCGCCGTATCCGATCGAGTCGGAGATGAGGGCAAGGGATTCTCATATCTCCTTGATGGTTTGAACCCCGAGCGGATTCTCATCGCCGCCGAGGCGCTGGGCACCGGGCGACGCGCGCTGCGCCGCGCCGTTGACTACGCCAACGAGCGGGTCGTGTTCGGCCGGCCGATCGGGTGCAACCAGGGCTTGTCGTTCCCGCTGGCGGAGGCCCACATGCGGCTGCGCGCCGCCGAGCTGATGATCCGCCTCGCGGCTTGGCGCTATGACCACGGCATGCCGTGCGGAGAGGAAGCCAACACGGCGAAATGGCTGGCTGCCGACGCGGCCGCGCTCGCCACCGACCGAGCAGTGCAGACCCTTGGCGGTATGGGCTATGCGAGTGAGTTCGATGTCGAGCGGTATTGGCGGGAGGCACGCATCTTCCGCCTGGCGCCGGTGTCACAAGAGATGGTGCAAAACTACGTGGCCGAACACGTCCTGGGTCTGCCACGGTCGTACTGAGGAGCCAGCGTCTGATGCCGTCTAATCCCACCCTGCACGAGTCCACCGGCCACCGTGCTCCAGCCGAGCTTGATCCCGCGGCACTGCACCGGCTCGGCGAGTGGTTCCAACGCAACGTCGCGGGCTTCCAAGGACCGGTGACTGCCGAGCTGATCACCGGTGGCAAGTCCAATCTCACCTATCGGGCAGCCGATAGCGCCGGGTGCGCCTGGGCGCTACGCAGGCCGCCGCTGGGCCCGAAAGCGCCGACCGCTCACGATGTGCTGAGGGAATACCGCGTGATCGCCGCGTTGCATGCCAACTCCACTTTCCCGGTTCCCGCCCCGGCTGGCACCTGCAGTGACGACGCCGTGATCGGTGCACCGTTCATGGTGACCGCGTTCGTCGACGGCATCGTGGTGCGCACCAAGCGCATCGCGACCGAGTTACCCACAGCCACCATCACCGCGGCGTCCGACAACCTGGTGGACGTGCTTGCGCAGTTGCACGCACTGCCGCCGGAGCGCATCGGGCTGGCGAACTTGGCTCCCGCCGACGGATACCTTGAACGACAACTCGCCCGCTGGCGTACCCAGTACGAACGCTCCCGGCAACGCGAGATCCCTGATGTCGAGCGCATGCACACGTGGCTGGCAAAGCACCTGCCAGCGTCGGCGCCGCCGTGTCTGGTCCACGGAGACTACCGACTTGACAACGTCATCTTCGATCACGCCGGCCAGGTGATCGCGGTACTCGACTGGGAGATCGCCACGATCGGTGACCCGCTGGCCGACTTGGCGCTCTTGGTTGTGTATTGGGCCGGGCCGGGCGCCGAAGCGGTCGGCCCGACGTCGCTACCGGGCTTCCCCGACCGGGACGCGGTCATCGCCAGATACGGCGCGGCGACCGGCCGCGACGTCGGTGACCTGCATTGGTATCTGGCCTTCTCGTATTGGAAGCTCGCCTGCGCCGCGGAAGGCATCCATGCGAGGTACGCCGCCGGTGGCGGCGGTGGGGATCGGTCGGTACGGCTGGATCAGATCGCCGAATTGGCGCCCACGCTCGCTGCCCGCGCGTTGGCCGCCAGGTCGTGATCCCGAAGTCAAAACTGCAGCAGTGCAACGCATTCACAACCAGAGGAGCAAGCATGCGTGAAGTGGTCATAGTCGACGCGGTCCGGACGCCGTTCGGTAAGCGCAACGGCGGTCTGTCGTCTATGCATTCGGCTGACCTGCTCGGTGCGGTGTTGACCAGCGTGGTCGATCGGGTCGGTATCGACCCGATGATCGTCGACCAGGTGATCGGCGGCTGTGTCGGCCAGGTCGGCATGCAGGCCGCCAACGTGACCCGCACCGCGTGGCTCGCGGCCGGGCTGCCGATCGAGGTCGCCGCGACAACGGTTGACGCGCAGTGTGGTTCGTCGCAGCAAGCGAGTTCCTTGGCGCATGGCCTGATCGCCTCGGGGTTGGCCGACGTGGTGATCGCCTGCGGGGTGGAGATCATGAGCCGCGTCCCGATGGGCTCGACGGTGCCTCGGGACGGCTCTGTCGGCAAGGCCGTCAACCGAAACTATTGGCGCCACCACGAATACACCACCCAGTTCGAAGGCGCCGAACGGCTGGCCGACCAGTGGAACATCACCCGCGCCGAGTGCGACCGATTCGCCAAGGAGTCCCAGGACCGTGCCGCATTAGCGTGGGAGCACGACCATTTCACCAGTCAACTTGTGCCGGTGGCAGTCCCCGGGGCGGACGGCGAACCGGGGCACACGGTCACCCGCGACGAAGGCCCGCGTCCAACGACGCTCGAAACACTCAGCGCGCTGAAGCCGACCGGCCGGCCCGACGGTGTACACACCGCCGGTACGTCCTCGCAGATTTCGGACGGCGCATCGGCCCTGCTGATGATGTCGGCGCAGAAAGCGGCCGAGCTCGGCGTGGAGCCCATGGCCACCATCGCCGACAGTTGTTTGGTCGGCTCGGACCCGGTGCTGATGCTCACCGGGCCCATCATCGCCACCCAGCGGTTGTTGACGCACCACAACCTCGTCATGTCTGACGTCGACATCGTCGAGATCAATGAGGCGTTCGCATCGGTCGTGCTCGCCTGGGAACGCGAGCTGAAACCCGACATGGCCACCGTGAATCCCAACGGCGGCGCGATCGCACTCGGCCATCCGCTCGGCGCCACTGGCGTCGCACTGATTGCCAAGGCGGTGCACGAAATGGTGCGCGGTGAGCACGAACTCGGCCTGGTGACCATGTGTTGTGGCGGCGGGCTGGGCACCGGCACCCTGCTGCGCCGGTGACCCCCCAGACAAGGAGCTTTAGCATCGTGCCTGACGAAGTACTCACCGAAGTTCGCGGCCATGTCATGGTCGTCACCATCAACCGGCCAACCGCCAAGAACGCGATCGACAGTGCCGTCGCCGATGGCTTGGTCGGCGCGCTAGCCGAACTTGACAACAACGGAAATCTCTTCGTCGGCGTCATTGCCGGCGCAGGTGGCGTGTTCAGCTCCGGCATGGATCTCAAGGCGTTCTCCGCCGCGGGCGTGCCACGTGGGCTGGACACAGTGTTCCGGCAGGGCAGCCGCAAGCCCCTGGTAGCCGCCATCGAAGGATTCGCCTTGGCGGGTGGCCTCGAAATCGCGTTGATCTGCGATCTGATCGTGGCCGCACGCGGTGCAAAACTCGGTATCCCGGAGACCCGTGTCGGCTTATTCGCCGCCGGTGGCGGGGTGTTTCGGCTAGCCCGGCGACTCCCCTACGGCGTTGCGATGGAGATGGCGCTCACCGCCGCGCCGATAACCGCCGAGGAGGCATACCAACACGGCCTGGTCAACGCGGTCACCGAGCGCGGGCACGCCCTCTCGGCGGCGATAAAGCTCGCCGAGCGTATCGCCGGTAATGCCCCACTGGCAGTCGCCGCGTCCAAGGAGCTCATCCGAGAATCATTGGGCTGCAACGAATCCGAAGCCTGGGACCTGCAGGCCCCGCATATGCGTACCGTCTTTCGATCCGGCGACGCCAAAGAGGGTCCCCGCGCGTTCGCCGAAAAACGTGACCCCCGTTGGGCGGGCACCTGAGGGGGCGGCACCGCGCCCGTCTCACCGGCGTGGTTTCCGGCCGCTCAGAACCCGCCGCCATGCACGTCGATCACCGAGCCGGTCACGAAGCTGCTCGCGTCGGACGCCAGATAAAGTGCCGCGCCGACAATCTCGGCGGGCTCACCTGCCCGCCGCAACACCAGCCGGCGCATCTGCCGATCGAGCACCTCCGGTTTCCACCCCCTGGAGATATCCGTCAGAAACGGGCCGGCCGCAATACAATTGACCCGAACCGTCGGGGCGAAGGCCCGTGCCAGGCTCAACGTCAGGTTGTTCAGGCCGGCTTTGGCCGCCGCGTAGGGCACCTCGTCCGCGGATGGGCGGTACGCGGCAATCGACGAAATGTTGATGATCGACCCACCACCGTCGGCCACCATCCGATCACCGATGAGTGCCGAAAGCCGAAACGGCCCTTTCAGATTCACATCGAGGACCTTGTCCCACAGCGCTTCAGTCACCTCGCTGAGGCTGTCGTAGTGCGGTGACATACCCGCGTTGTTGACCAACACGTCGACTCGCCCGAACTCGGCCCATACCGTCTCCGCCAGGCGTCCCACGTCATCCCAGCGTCCCACGTGACAACCCACAGCGAGGCCGGACCGACCCAGTGCGCGGATCTCCTCGACGACGGATTCGCAGGACTCGACCCGTCTGCTGGCGACGACGACGGCGGCACCGGCCTGCGCCATCGCCAACGCCATATGCCGGCCCAAGCCTCTGCTGCCCCCGGTGATGACGGCAACGCGTCCGGACAGGTCGAAGAGATCAAGAGCGCCAACCGCCATGGTTATAGTTTAGTAAAAGCGTGCTCACTTATTTAGTCGGGCCTGAATGTTGCCTGCCCGGCGTGGCCGGGGCAACCAGTGCGCCGACTTTGCCTCGACGTGGTAGAGCCCGAAATGGCCCGTAATGCAGCGTGCGGTGCCGCCAAGGGCTACTTCGGTGCTGGACGCGGCTGGCTTGCCCGTTTGGTTGGCGGTTAGAGGTTCTTCAGCAGCTGAGTGAGGCTGAAGAAGCCTCCCACCCCGGTTCCCGTGTTAAAGAAGCCGGAGTTAAAGCCGCTGATGAAACCGCTCGGGAGAGGTGGCAATGGACCCGTGACACCGGTGTTGAAGAAGCCCGAGATGTTGCCGTTTGCGGCTGAACCGCCGCTGGCCTTATTGAAGAAGCCCGACGTAGCAACATTTCCGCCGCCAGCCACCGAATTGTTGAACCCGGAGATTCCGATGCCCGTGTTGCCGAAGCCGGAGTTGGTGGCGCCGCTGTCGGTGGTGGCCCCGAAGGCGGTGTTCACGTTGCCCGAATTGAAGAAGCCGGTGTTGGTGTTGCCGGAGTTCCCATCGAACGTGTTGCCGAACCCCGAGTTGTCTATACCGGTGTTCAGGGTGCCCGCGTTGAAGACGCCAGTGTTAACGCTGCCTGAGTTCCCGATGCCTGTGTTGAGCGCGCCCGAGTTGCCGAAGCCGAAGTTCCCCTGGCCGGCGTTTCCGAGGCCGATATTGCCAAAGCCGGAATTTCCGAAGCCAAGGCTTTGAACCTTGCCCAGGTCGGCCGGAACGGTATTGGCGCCCGAGCTGAAGAAGCCGACGTTGCCATCGCCGGAGTTGAAGAACCCGATGTTGCCGGTGCCGGAATTTCCGAAACCGATGTTCCCGCTACCCGAGTTCAGACCGTTGAAGACGAACTGACCAGTCGTCCTGTCGACATACGCATTACCGAGACCGACCAAGTTATTGCCTTTAAGGCCGAACCCGATGTTGTTGTTACCGCTGTTGCCACCACCCTGGTTGCCATTGCCGGTGTTGCCCAAGCCGACGTTGCTATCGCCGGTGTTGCCTAGACCGATGTTGCCACCGGTGGTGAGGCTGGTCGCGCGGTTGCCGAGGCCGAAGTTGCCGGCACCGATGTTGCCGGCGCCGACGTTGCCGTTACCGTTGTTCCCGCTGCCGATGTTGGAATTGCCGACATTGCCGCCGCCCACGTTGGAGCTGCCTTGGTTGCCGTTGCCGACGTTGCCGCTGCCGGTGTTGCCGCTGCCTAGGTTGCCGCCGCCTTTGTTGCCGATGCCCAGGTTCGGCAGGTCCTGGATCGCCTGAGCCCACGGCGCCAACTGGGCAGCCGCCGCCGATGCTCCGGCGTGGTAGCCGGTCAGGGCGGCGACGTCGGCGGCCCAGAACTCTTCGTAGATACTCTCTGCTGCGGCGATGGCGGGAGCGTTGAGTCCGAACCAGTTTGTCCGGACTAACTGCACAAAGGCATTGCGGTTGGCCACGATCGCCTGCGGGTGGATGGTCGCCGCTTTGGCCATCTCGAAAGCACTGGCCACCGCTTTGGCATGGCTGGCCGCGCTCGCCGCCCGGCCCGACGCCGCGGTCAAGAACGCCGCGTACGGGGCCGCCGCACCGGCCATGGCCTTAGCCGCGGGGCCCTGCCAGGCCTGGTCCGCCAAATTCGAAGTCACCGAGGAAAACGAGTTGGCCGCCGACCCTAACTCGTCGGCCAAGCACGACCAGGCCGCCGAGGACTGCAGCATGGGTGCAGAACCCGCACCCAGGAACATCCGCAACGAGTTGATTTCCGGCGGCAGCATCGGAAAATTGACCACCATAACCTCCTACTACTAAGTCGCCCATGACCGAGCAAGCCCGAACGCCTAAAAATATACGGTCGATGGACAGCGAGTATGCGCGTTCTGCCGAAATCGTGGGTGCTCTTGCTGGAACCCTCTCGGGAAGCCGGCTGCATGGTGCCAAAAAGATCGGCTACGGCAACCCAGGCAGCGGAAGCCTCAAATGGGTTAGCCTGCAATGGCATCTATTCACGCCAACACGGATAGTCGTGGATCAGTTGGGTGAATCAGCTTTCACCCAGCTGCTGAAACGACACCAGTCCGGCGCCCAGCCGGGCATTGAATTGATCGGCAAGCGCCAATAATTCAGCATGCCCCTGGTGAAAATCCTGCAAGTGTTCCAGGTAAAGACCTTTGAGAACGACGGTCGCTAACGCCGCCAATGCCTCGAGCGGCACGCCGGCAGACCCGTCGCCGCGTCGGTCACATTCCCGGCGCAGTGCCTCGATGACGATACTTCGCCACTCGGTGTTCATCTGCCGCATGGTCGGCGCGAGGCTCTCTCGGTTGACCGCGGCGACCGCGAACTCGGCCCACACCTTCATCTGGCGGCGCCCAGCCCCGCCTCGCAGCGGCTTGGTCGCAAGGCGCCATTGCTCGGCGAAGGGATGATCGGTGCTGAAAATCTTGCGCTGCCGATCCATCAGCCGCGCGGACACCCGCGCCATTACCCCCGCGCACAGATCATCGATGGACGCGAAATGGTAGTGAATGAGCCCGGGGTTCAGGTCGGCCTCCTTGGCCACCCGACGGGTCGTCAGCGAAGCCAGCCCCTCCCGGTCAATCAGCCGTTCCGCTGCGTCCAGCAATGCACCGGCCGCTCCGGCACGATGCGCGACGAGTGATCGACCACCCTCGGTATGCACAAGCAACAGCTTATCTTATTTGGGCGTTTGTCCAATACTACTGTCGGCCTTTCTGCACTCATCATGCTGATGATATAGTTCCCGTTGTATTGGGCGATCGCCCAAATTATTCGGGAGGTCGATGATGGGATCCACGGCCGTTCGGCCCGCGTTCACCGGGACGCCCACGACGGTGCCGACGGACCGCTACACGTCAAGGAGCTTCGCGGAACTGGAAGCGCGGCGACTGTGGGGCCATGTCTGGCAGATGGCCTGTCGAGAGGAGGAGATTCCGGGGATCGGCGACTACCTCGAGTACGTCATCGCCGACCAGTCATACCTCGTCGTACGCGCCGGCCAGGACACGGTCAAGGCCTATCCCAATGCCTGCCGGCATCGCGGAACTCAGCTCAAGCAGGGCCGCGGCCAAGCCACCGAGCTGCGCTGCAGTTTCCACGGCTGGTGCTGGGCGCTGACCGGTGAATGCCGCGAGATACTCGACCCGGCCGACTTCGGTGATCCCGACCTGAGGGAGTTGGCACTTCCGCAGTGCGCTGTGGCGCGATGGGGCGGTTTTGTGTTCATCAATCCCGACCCCGACGCACCAGCCTTCGAGCCATGGATCAAATCCGTCGACGACGACTGCGACCCGTACCGCATGGCCGATATGCGCTACGTGTCTGTCATTTCCACTGTGGTGCCGGCCAACTGGAAGGTTTCGGTCGAAGCGTTCATCGAGAGCTACCACATCTTTTCGACGCACCCCCAAGCCACTGTTGCCACCGACGGGACCTACGCGACGTTTGCGCGGTCGGGCGAGCACGGCCTGATGGTGGTCCCGATGGGGCGCCCCAGCGCCCGGCTGGACCTCGATGAGGAGAGCGAGATCATCGACCAAATGGTGGACAACATGCTGGTCATCGCCCAAATGCCCAGCGACCAGGTCGCCCGACTGCGTCGCATCGCCAACGGCGAAGAAGAGCTCGGCACCACTCCCCTGCGCCAGGTGTTGATCGACATGGGTAAGGAGCGGGCTGTCCGGCGCGGCTATGACGATCCGCGGTTCACCCCCACTCAATATTTCGACCAGCACGAATGGCATGTCTTTCCCAATCTGGTTCTCGGTCTCGTGCCCGGCGAGATGCTGGGCTTCCGGTTCCGGCCAGACGGCCTGAATCCCGACTCGAGCATCTTCGAGGTCTTGAGCATGCGTTTCCCACACGGCGAACCTCGACAGGTCACACCGATCGACATCCCGTACACGCGCGATCCGGAGGAGGCGCGTCGTACCTTCGGCCCGATCCTGCACCAGGACTTCGCGAACCTGGAGAAAGTGCAGCGTGGGCTGCACTCGACAAGCCTGACGCATACCCGCATCAGCGGCTATCAGGAACAGCTGATCGCCCACTTCCAACAGACGATCGGCAAATATCTGGGCCTGGACAGCCAGTGACGGGGCCGCTCGCGGGAGTCCGCGTCGTCGAACTCGGCGGCATCGGTCCGACGACCTTCGCCGCAATGGTGTTGGCAGACTTAGGGTCTGAGGTTATCCGGGTGGATCACCCGGAACTGGTCAAGTGTGACGTCCGGTCACCGGATTTCGCCGTGACACGCGGGCGCCGCTCAGTCGCGATCGACCTCAAGACACCGCGTGGGGCGCAACTGGCTCTCGATCTGATGGCCAAGGCTGACATCGCAATCGAGGGCTGGCGGCCGGGGGTGGCCGAACGAATCGGCGTGGGTCCGGTAGAGGCGATGAACGTCAACGAGCGACTTGTCTATGTACGCGCTACCGGGTGGGGCCAGGACGGCCCATACGCCCAGGGGCCGGGCCACGACATCAATTACCTGGCGGTCACCGGCGCGCTGCACGCGATCGGGCGACGCGATAGCCCGCCGGCGCCGCCACTGAACATCATCGGCGACTATGGCGCAGGTGGGATGCTCAGCGTCGTCGGTGCTCTCGCCGGGTTATGGGAGGCCCAGCGTTCCGGTCGCGGGCAGGTGGTCGACGCGGCGATGGTGGACGGAATCGCACTGCTGACCACTCTGTTTCACGGCATGCTGTCCATCGGCTTTTGGACCGAGGACCGCGAGCGCAATAACGTCGACGGTGGCGCGCCATGGTACGACAGCTACGAGACGTCAGACGGGAAGTACGTGTGCGTGGGCGCCGGCGAGCCCCACTTCTTCCGCGCAATGTTGGACCTGCTCGGCCTGGCCGATGAGTTCACTGACCCCGCCGATCGCGACCAATGGCCGCAACTGCGAGCACGATTGGCCGCGCGATTTCGCACCCGCACCCGCGACGAATGGGCCACGCACACCGGCCACCACAACATCTGCCTGGCCCCGGTGCTCACTTGGCGCGAAGCCCCAAAGGACCAACACCTATGTCAGCGAGGCACTTTCACCACCGTTGACGGTGTGGTTGCGCCGGCGCCTGCGCCGCGCTTCAGCCGGACCCCCGCGGCGGTCGACCGTGGCGCACCGTGGCCAGGCGAACATACCGAGCAGGCGCTGGCCGATTGGGGGGTCAGCCCTCACGTGCTGAGCGACCTCGTCGACGCAAAGATCGTCGTTCAACGCGCCCAGAACCACAATCCGAAAGCATCCTGAGATGGCCGTTTGCCGAAGCCCAGCAAGTGCTCACTTGCTACTGTGTGCACGGTGGCACCAGCCCGTGGCGCGGTGCAGCCACCACGCGCTGGATGGAGATGGGATGGAATTACCTCAGCTGCCGCGGCGGGGTCGCCCATGAAACCCGGCATCAATGGCGCTCAGGTCGGCGGCCCCCCGTTTTACGTCCCGACCGGCAATGAGGACCAGGTCTTCCTTGCCGCTCACGAGCGTGGACTTCCGGTTCTCATCAAGGGCCCGACCGGTTGCGGGAAGACCCGCTTCGTCGAGCACATGGCCGTAGCCCTGGGCGTACCGTTGATCACGGTGGCCTGTCACGAGGACCTGACGGCGGCCGATCTTGTTGGCCGGCATCTGCTCGACGGGGGCAGCACCAGATGGGTGGACGGACCACTGACCAGGGCGGTGCGGTCCGGCGCGATCTGCTATCTGGACGAGATCGTGGAGGCACGACAGGACACCACGGTGGTAATCCATCCGCTCACCGACCATCGCCGCGAATTGCACATCGACCGCTTGGGTGAAGTCGTGCACGCCGCAACGGATTTCGGACTGGTTATCTCGTACAATCCGGGCTACCAGAGCGTGCTGAAAGACCTCAAGGACTCGACGCGGCAGCGTATGGTGTGCATCGAACTGGGCTTCCCCCCGGCCGAGATTGAGCAGCGCATCGTCCTCCACGAGACTGGCGTCGCCGCACACGAGGCCGCTGCGCTGGTCCATTTGGGTCGAGCCATCCGCAAGCTCGAAGGCACCGGCCTGCGCGAAATCGCTTCCACCAGAACGCTGGTGGCAGCCGCTCAGCTGCGCACCACGGGTTTGAGCCTCCGCGAATCCGCTGTGGCCGCAATCGTGTTGCCCCTCAGCGATGACCCATCGACTACCGCAGCACTGAGCGAGATCATGGCAGCGCACATCGATGCCTGATCCGATCACCGATCCCGGACGCTACCGGCTACTCGCGACGGCCATCGCCGAACGCTCCGTCACAGTCGTACACAGCGACGGGCCCGCGCACACTGACGGATCGGTGATCGCCGTCAACGCCTGTGCACCGCCCGACCTCGTCCGAGCCCAGGTCGCACTGCACGCATCGTTGCTCGCGGCAGGCAGCTTGGACGGGACGCTCATGCGGCGGCTCATAGCCCGGGAAGTGGCCGCTGCACGCTATCTGCTGCTGGAGACGACGCGGTTACGCGATACCGTGCTGGCTACCCGACTGCCGCCAATTGCCAACGCCCTCAACGGGCCACGGGTCGTGATGAGCGACGGGCCCCAGTCCTCGCTGAAGATCGCGCTAAGCCGACATCCGCTACCGCCAACGCCCCCCGAATGGGGAATCATCCGACCCGGGCGGCTGTGGAAGACGTCAGCAGCACAGCCTACGCTCACCCAACCCGCTGCCCCAGCCCGGTTCACCCCCGCCGAAGCAGAGCTGGACCATCGTCCCGAAGCGCCGCGGATGTCCGACCGCCTTTTCGGCGCCCCGGGCGTCGAAAACAGCATGCTATCAAGGATATTGCGCAGCGTGTTCGACAGTCGCAGCTCGACCGGGCGAGGTCGCTCCAGCAGCGGATCGGCAGGTGAATACAGCCAATCCCGTGGATTCCGTAGCGGTAGCGTCACTACCAACCTGGTGCTGCCGGCAACTGCGCGGACGGTGCCGACTCACTCGCTTGCAGCGAATGTCGTTGGCTGGTATCCGGAGTGGGACACGGCGAGACGTCGCTACTTGCGCCATTGGTGCCGCGTCGTCGAAATGCCCACGCCTTCGACCATGAAAGAAGCGCGGGTTGCGCTGGCGGATCACCGGTTCCGTCGACAGTTGACGCGCACGGGGCTTCGGCCCGATCGCCGCCGGCGCGAGCCGGCTGGCCAAGACCTCGATCTCGACGCCGTGATCCGTTATCAGATCGACCGTGCTGCGGGCATCGATCCTGGAGAACGCATCTGGCTCGACCACACGCTGAGTCGGCGTGATTTGGCCGTGCTCATCCTCTTGGATTCATCTGGCTCAGCGGCTGAAGGCGCCGACACCAGCGTCCTAGCTCAGCATGTCGCCGCCGCGTCGGCAACCGTGGAGTCGCTGCAACGGCTCGGAGCCCGCGTCGCGGCGGTGAGTTTCGAAGGACGTGGCCGCAAGTTCGTTCAGATAAAGCGCCTCAAACACTTTCACGAAAACGGCACTTGCGGCTTTCACGCCCGAATCGGCCGCGTTGAACCCGACGGATTTACCCGGCTCGGCGCAGCCATCCGGCATGGAACGACCATTCTGCGCCAGGAGGGCGGTACCGGGAAGCAGCTGCTGGTCGTGCTCTCCGACGGATTCCCTTACGACGACGGCTATGAAGGCCGGCACGCAACCGACGACACCAAGCGGGCAATCAGGGAAGCCCTCAGTGGCGGCGTGGGATGTCTGTGCCTGAGCTACAGCGAAGCGACTTCGCCGGCCTTCGAGCCCGCGACCTGTGCGACGTTCAAGGACCTTCGCGACCTCGAACCCCGGATCGGCGAGCTATTCGCGCGCGCACT
>JALHRH010000076.1 GCA_022841565.1 Mycobacterium sp.
CGAGTCCGTTGGTCTGCCGCAGCGGGTTTGACCTGGCCTACGGCACCTCGCGGTACACCCAAGCGTCCGGACGTTCGAGCACCAGCGTGCACTTTCAGTGCATCGGCGACCCTGGCGTGTATGACGCGAACGTTGTTGCGATCGGCCTGCTGCAGACGGTGTTGGTGGCGTTCGTGCTGGGCACTGCCCTGTTTGCCGTGCGGGTGATCGAGCAACGGCGGACCCGCCGCTAACACGGGCGACTCGGGGCGCGACGACGGAAGGTGGGCGATGGCACCACTCCTGACGGCCTGTAGTGGCTTCCTGCTCGCGGTGCTCTGGATGGACCTGATTTTCGACGTCCAGGTTCTGCGGCACCAGGCTGCCGGCGCGGAACTGCCCGAGGCCGTGTTGGCGTCGATCGCGGCCTACTATCGCCGCGCCACCACCACCTCCCGGCCGATGGGTCGGCTGGTTGCACTGGTGATGGTGATTCTGTTGAGCGCGTTCGGGTTTCAGGCGGCCCACGGTCACGACCCACCATGGCTGTTAGTGACCTCGGCCGGTGCTGCAGGCCTTCCGGTGGCCCTGGCTCTGGTGCGCACCGTCCCTAACGCGGTTAGGCTGGGCACCCGTGCCGACTCACCGGCCGAGCAGAGCCGCCTCGCGCGGGCCATCTGCCGCGATCACCTCATCTGCTTCGCCTGCATGCTGGGCTTCCTGCTGTTATGGGTGGGCTATGGCGTGGAGGTCTGAAGGGGCCTAGTCGCAACACAGCAGACCTGGCTGGCCTGGTCAGCAATACTGGTACTAAACTAGAACACGTTTCAATTCGGCGAGCGGTCCAGGAGAAGGCATGCACACCGCCCTATGCGATCAACTCGGCATCGAGTTCCCGATCTTCGCTTTCACCCACTGCCGCGATGTCGTCGTTGCCGTCAGCAAGGCCGGCGGATTCGGCGTGCTAGGTGCGGTCGGCTTCACCCCCGAGCAGCTCGAGATCGAACTGAACTGGATCGACGAGAACATCGGGGACCACCCCTACGGCGTGGACATCGTCATCCCGAACAAGTACGAGGGTATGGACTCGCACCTGTCGGCCGAGGAACTGGCCGACACGCTGCGCAAGATGGTGCCCCAGGAGCACCTGGACTTCGGCAAGAAAATCCTTGCCGACCACGGCGTTCCGGTCGAGGAGAGCGACGGGGACAGCCTGCAGCTGCTGGGCTGGACCGAGGCTACCGCCACCCCGCAGGTCGAGGTTGCGCTCAAACACCCGAAGGTGACGATGATCGCCAACGCGCTGGGCACCCCCCCGACGGAGATGATCAAGCACGTTCACGCCGAGGGCCGCAAGGTGGCGGCGCTCTGCGGTTCACCGTCGCAGGCCCGCAAGCACGCCGACGCCGGCGTCGACATCATCATCGCCCAGGGCGGCGAGGCCGGCGGTCACTGCGGTGAGGTCGGCTCAATTGTGTTGTGGCCCCAGGTCGTCAAAGAAGTGGCACCGGTTCCCGTCCTGGCCGCCGGCGGCATCGGCAGCGGCCAGCAGATCGCTGCGGCCCTGGCGTTGGGCGCGCAAGGCGCGTGGACCGGCTCGCAGTGGCTGATGGTCGAGGAATCTTCGAACACCCCAGTTCAGCAAGCCGCTTACATCAGGGCAGGCAGCCGTGACACCGTGCGCAGCCGGTCGTTCACCGGCAAGCCAGCCCGGATGCTGCGCAATGACTGGACCGAGGCGTGGGATCAGCCCGGCAACCCCGAACCGCTTGGAATGCCATTGCAGTACATGGTTTCCGGGATGGCGGTGCGGGCCACCAACAGGTATCCCAACGAGTCCGTCGACGTGGCTTTCAACCCGGTCGGGCAGGTCGTCGGTCAATTCCGGAAAGTGGAGAAGACCTCGGCCGTCATCGAGCGCTGGGTGCAGGAATACCTGGAGGCAACCACCCGGCTCGACGAACTCAACGCCGCCGCCGCAATCTGAGGCTGAGCATCCGCGAAAGCCGGGCGCTCAGTCCAGTTCGTCGTCATCCTTGCCGGTGAAGACCTCTTTGACCCGGTCGACGGCGTGGGTACCGATCTCGATGGAGTTCTGCACAATTCCGCTGGCGCCCCCGGCGATGTCGCCGCGGATGATGTCGCTGGCGTGCTCGACGATGTCCGACGCTTTCTCCACGGCGTTGGTGGCGATGTCGCGGACGGCGTCGACGGCATCTTTGGGATCGAAGGCCATGGTAAATCTCCTATTCGGGGCTGCTGTTGGACGTGACAGCTGGGTATGACTGTAGGTGGCGGCCGTCAGTAGTCGACGAGGGTCCGCCAATAGTCCTCGGGGATCTCACCGCCGGACCGTAACACCCGGGCCAGCCCGGCGGCCATCGCTATTCCCAGTAGGCCCAGCCACAACCCCGCCAGTCCGATGATCCACCAGAGCACGGCGGTCAACGTCGGCCACGGTGACGCCACAGCCAGTATCGGGGCAAAGAAGAATCCGGTGCCGATGTACCACGCGGACCCGGCACGGTCGGACGCCAAGACGAATCGCAACCATCGCGGAATCGGGGCGTCCGCCATCGGGTCAGTCGCTCAGATCAGGCGGGAAGAACCCGGCTCCGGTGAACCATCCCTCCTGCCAGCCCTGTGCGCCCAGGCACAGCATCGGCAGACCGGCCGGCGACTGGGCCGCAACCTTCGGACCAGGGCAGGGCGCACCGATTTGTTGGACCCCGCGCAGTGGGTAGGAGATGACCCAGTACCCGGTGGTGGCCGCTGGGAACTGGTTGGGCGGGGGAAAGTGGCACGCCTCAGCCTGGCCACTGGGGCCGCGTCCAAAGATGAAGCGTTCGTAGTTGTCGCACGGCGCACCCAGCGAGGCGTCGTAGTTCATACCGGGCACGTCGCCCTCCCAACGCCCGTTATCGGCACCGGCGACCGGCGCCACCCCAATCATCGAACCCGTGATCGCAGCGGCGGCGAGTAATTCGCGAATCATGTCTTCCGCTCGTCCTTTCCTGGCACCGGTGCCTCGTTTCACATGAGCATATCGTTTGCTGCAGTCGCCACAAGGCCGCGACTTGACTCACGAAAACTGCCCCACGAAACCCTCGGTGCGGCAGACGGCGCGACGCGACCTGTCATCGCCACGATCACGTCGAGAATTCCCGTGACGGGTGTCTCGGATGTCGGCGGCATCGGATCCGTGTTTCCGCCTGAAGCGGTTGGCGCCCGACGCCGCGCCGCCGACGTGCGCTGTTCCCTCAGCAGTCACGTGACCAGCGAATTTCACGATCGTCAAACAAGTGGCGAAGGCCGCGCAAGCACATTGATCGGCGTGAGCATGCAATCGATGCCCGGTTCTGTGTCGAGCCCCTGGCTGTGCGAAACGCGGGTCGGAGGCAGTGCCAGGCGGGCTTGCGAACGCGTCACAGCGCTTGACGTCATCAGTGCCGCCGAACTGGCGATCGCTGAATCAGGGATGACGGGATTGACGATTCGCAGCCTCAGCGTCGCCACGGGTTGCTCCTGCGCCACCATCCGCGATGCCTACGGGTCCCGCGCGGGGGTGATCGGCCATACCTGGCTCCGCGCCTACCGTCGCTTTCTAACGCTGCTCGCCAGCCTGGTCGAGGAAACCGGCGGCGGTCCGCTCGAAAGGATTTGCGCGGCGGCAGAGGCATCGGTCCTCTACCCCAGGCAGTATCCGCGATCGGCGGCGCTTCTGACCGCCGTCAGCCGCGAAGCGTTCGTCCGACGGCCGCTACCAGGCGAGATTGTCCGACAACTGCGGGTTGCGGAGTCTGAACTCACCGAAATCTTGCGACGCCTGACGCGTGTGGCGTGGAACCGCGATGACGTAGCTGCGGTGGACGTCATGTCGGCCTGCGTCATTGATCTTCCGAAATGGATCCTGAGCCGACGGGAGCGCACCAACATCTATTTCGTGCGTGAGTACTTGCGCGACGCCGTGCGCGCGGTCGTGGAATGCGGGCCTCCCCCGACTCGCCCGGCGGCCGGTGTGTGTGCAGTTGAGGATGTCGATTGAGGTCGTCGTGAACATCACCTCCAGGGGCGGGCCGGCCGTGGCCTAGGAAGATCGGTTATCCGCCGCCGAGCAGAATTGGCTGGTTCATCAATTGGTACTCATCGATTGGCGCCGCCGGTCACCTCAATCGGCGGCGTCATGCTGCGCGCGCGGCACGCCGGACACTCCGATCGCGTCATCGGTGGGTAGCGGTGTCGACCCGAGCCCGCGCAAGGTCGCCGGCCTCATCTTGCCCAGGGCGCCCTGCGCAAGGACCGCACCGTCGAGACTGATCAACTCGCTCTGGCCTGCTTCGTTCCCAGGCTTCCCAACTGTGGTGTAGCAAGGAATCATTGGCACCGGACGACCACGCGAACACGGTCACGAGGAGTAGGCAATTGTCAACGACGCCAGCCGAACCGCAAGCAAAGCCGAACCTGCCGCCCGGATTCGATTTCACCGACCCGGATATCCATGCCGAGCGGCTGCCGGTGGAGGAGCTGGCCGAGCTACGACGAGCGGCGCCGATCTGGTGGAACGAGCAGCCCTATGGTGCGGGTGGTTTCGATGACGGCGGTTTCTGGGTGGTGACCAAGCACCGAGACGTCAAGGAGATCTCACGGCGCAGTGATGTGTTCTCCAGCCTGGCGAAGACCGCACTGCCCCGCTACAAGGATGGCACCGTCCAGGAGCAGGTCGACCGCGGCAAGTTTGTGCTGCTCAACATGGACGCCCCGCAACATACCCACTTGCGCAAGATCATCTCCCGCGGGTTCACCCCGCGCGCCGTCGAGCAGTTGCGTGCCGATCTCAACGAACGCGCCCGCCGCATTGTGGAAGTGGCGGCTTCGCAAGGTTCCGGCGACTTCGTCGAGCAGGTGTCCTGCGAGTTGCCGCTGCAGGCAATCGCCGGTCTGTTGGGGGTGCCCCAAGAGGACCGGATGAAGCTGTTCCACTGGTCCAACCAGATGGTGGGCGACCAGGATCCCGAGTTCGCCACCAACGACGCCATCACCGCCTCGGTGGACCTGATCATGTACGCCATGCAGATGGCCGCCGACCGCGCCCAGAACCCGGGGCCGGACATCGTGACCAAACTAGTTCAGGCCGACGTCGATGGCCACAAACTCTCCGACGACGAGTTCGGTTTTTTCGTCATCCTGTTGGCGGTGGCCGGCAACGAGACCACCCGCAACTCCATCACGCAGGGCATGATGGCCTTCACCGATTTCCCGGATCAATGGGAGCTCTACAAGCGGGAGCGTCCCGTCACCACGGCCGACGAGATAGTTCGGTGGGCCACCCCAGTCACTTCCTTCCAGCGCACCGCGCTGGAGGACTACGAGTTGTCCGGTGTGCAGATCAAGAAGGGCCAGCGAGTGGTAATGGTCTACCGCTCAGCCAACTTCGACGAGGATGTGTTCAAGGACCCATTCACCTTCAACATTAAGCGCGATCCCAACCCGCACGTGGGATTTGGTGGCACCGGCGCGCACTACTGCATTGGCGCCAACCTGGCCCGAATGACGATCGACCTGATGTTCAACGCGATCGCCGACGCCATGCCTAACCTGGAATCAGCCGGCAAACCCGAGCGGCTGCGCTCGGGCTGGCTCAACGGAATTAAACATTGGCACGTCGACTACCACACCGACGGAACAGCTTCCGGTCAGCGATGCCCGGTGACGCACTGAAGTGAGCCGGGTTCGCATGCCAACGCATAACGCCGTTCACGTATCGTCGGCCCACTATCGCACCGTTCTGGCCATCTGACCCGTGGCTACCGACGATAACGACACCTGGACCTTCGATGCCGCCGACGGCGAGTTGACCTTGCACACCGGAGTTGCCGGCCGCGCCGCGCGGATGGGCCACCGGCTCACGATAGCAATGACCCGATGGCGGGCAAGCGTGAATTGGGTTGGCGGACGGCCTGATACAGCAGCCCTGGTGGTCGAGGTGGATTCGTTCGAGGTGTTGCGCGGTGAAGGCGGCGTCAAGGGCCTGTCCGGGCCGGAGAAGACGCTGGTGCGTTCGAATGCGCTGAAGGCGCTGTCCGCGAATCGTTTTCCCGAGATCCGCTTCGACGCTGACAGCATCGACAAGACCGGAAACGGCTACCGATTGAATGGGATGCTGCAGATCCGTGGCAAGCAGCGCACACACGTCGTCGAGCTGTACACGGAGGAACTCGCCGATTCGTGGCGCCTGTCGGTGCAGTCCACGGTCCGCCAGTCTGATTTCGGTGTCAAGCCTTACTCGCTGCTGATGGGATCGCTGCAGGTGGCCGACGAGGTGACGGTGTCCTTCGCCGCGACTCGGCGACAGGCCTGACCGGCTATTCCGGTGGTCGCCCCGGTTCCGCGAAGGTGCCGGGAATGTGTTCGAGCACCCGACTGAGCCGCAATGGGCCGTCGGGAGGCTCCTGTTCGGGCGCGGCCCCCGTAGGCTGGCCGCCTGGCGCGGGCTCCTCGACCTGCTCACCGGCAGTGAGGCGCACGGGTTCCTGCTGCGCCGGCGGAACCACGGGAACCGCTTGCGCGGGAGGCGGAACGGGCGAGGGTGCAACCGCCTCGGCGATCGGCGGAGTGGACCTGTGCGCCGGCTGGGATGGGGCGGAGTCTTTACCCGGAGCGAGTTGCAAGCCCACAGCCAACGAGACCGACGCGACGAAGGTCACCGCAGCGGCTGCCAACGTGGTCGCAGCCCCGGCGTACTGACGCGAGTGCGCGGGTGCTACGGCGACGGGCGCCGCGGCGCCGGCCACGAGGTCGGCGTCGGTGAATTCCGTGCTTTGTGCGGCTGCTAGTGCGGCTCCGCGTGCGACGGTGACCTGCGCCATGGTCTGGGCGAAGACCGGGACCGGAAGAGCTTTTTCCAACTGCCAGGAGAAGTCACTGACATCGTCCTGGGAGCCGACCACCACCACGCCACCAGGGCGCCAGGTGCTGCGGTGGAACATTCCGGTGAGCCAGGACGTCAACCCGTCGTAGCCGCCGCGGACGTGCTTGACGGCGGTCCGGGTCTCACCGTTGTGGGTGTCCACCATGACGACGGTCGCCCATTCGCGCTCAAGAATGCACACCGCGGTCTGGTCGTAACCGATCACCGGCGCGATGGCCTGAGCCAGTGTTTCGACGGCATCGAGCTGGCGGACAGGTACGACGTTGTCGAACCCGGCGTCGGTAAGTGCCTCCAATAGGAGTGCGGCCTGCGCGGAGGCCTCGTCACTCCAGGTCACCCCGACCAGACGCAATCGGTGATCGTCGGCGTCAGCAATCTCCCAGGCTCGCAAGACTTCGGCCGTCACCTGCTGTGCGGTGCTCACGGCACGCACCCCGTGGCTGGTCTGTAAGCCGTCCTGCAACTGCACTTCACGGTGGTCGAGGATGGCGCCGTCGGCGCCATGCCCTTCAGCAAGGACCCAACCGACGGCGGCGGGCGTCACCGATAGCCCAAGTACGGTATCCAAATTTTCGCACCTCAATCGTTACCGGGAGGCCGCGCGCTCAGCCAAGCCACCGGCACCAGGAGGGCGAGGTGCTGTGGCGCGGGAGTGCCGGACTTGCCCGGGATAGCGTGTCTGCAGTCGGCTTGCTCCGAGCGAGCCTACGCGCTCGGAGCACGTTCGTCTTGGTCGGTGCTCAACTTGCCGGGAACCGGCAGGTGACACCCAAGGTTCGGGCATCTACTAAACCTGACATGCGAATCTCGACCTGGCCGGGTTCGGTAACCCACTGCCCGTGCTCCTTTCGAGCTCGTTTCCGAATCGGCCGCACCCTTTCCGGCGGAGTCTTACTCCTTGCCCGCTTGCGACTCTGCCCGATTGCAAGTGCGTCACGCCTGCATAACACCGCGGCGTGTGTCGCGTCTGCGCGTGTCGACCGCGGTCTATAACGAATGCGGTCAACCGACGAGGGCCCGGTAATACCGACGTTGTATCCGAGGCGGAGACCGATATGGAACTGAAATGTGATTGCGTCCGAATCGACATTCGGCCCTGTCACGCGGTAAGTTCTGCCGGGAACAAAAGACATAAGGACAAGGGGCACAGGTATGACAGACGTGAGCGGGAAGATACGGGCCTGGGGTCGCCGACTCTTGGTCGGCGCGGCTGCGGCCGCAACCCTGCCGGGCCTGATCGGACTCGCCGGCGGCGCGCCGACCGCGGGAGCATTCTCCCGGCCAGGTCTGCCAGTCGAGTACCTGCAGGTGCCGTCGGCGTCGATGGGACGCAGCATCAAGGTGCAGTTCCAGAGCGGCGGCGACAATTCGCCTGCGCTGTACTTGCTCGACGGCCTGCGCGCCCAGGATGACTACAACGGCTGGGACATCAATACCCCGGCTTTCGAGTGGTATTACCAATCGGGCATTTCCGTGGTGATGCCAGTCGGCGGTCAGTCCAGCTTCTACACCGACTGGTACAGCCCGGCCTGTGGTAAGGCGGGCTGCTCCACCTACAAGTGGGAGACCTTCCTGACCAGTGAGCTGCCTTCTTACCTGCAGAGCAACCGGAGCGTCAAGCCGACCGGCAGTGCCGCCGTGGGTCTGTCGATGGCGGGTTCGTCGGCCATGATCCTGGCTGCCTACCACCCGGCCCAGTTCATCTACGCGGGCTCGCTGTCGGCGCTGCTCGACCCGTCCCAAGGCATGGGGCCGTCGCTGATCGGCCTGGCCATGGGTGACGCCGGCGGTTACAAGGCGTCCGACATGTGGGGTCCGTCCAGCGACCCGGCTTGGCAGCGCAACGACCCGACAATCCAGATCCCGACGCTGGTCGCCAACAACACCCGCCTGTGGGTCTACTGCGGTAACGGCAAGCCCAGTGAATTGGGCGGTGCGAACTTGCCGGCCGAGTTCTTGGAGAACTTCGTCCGCAGCAGCAACCTCAAGTTCCAGGACGCCTACACCGCTGCCGGTGGCCACAACGCCGTCTTCAACTTCCAGAACGACGGCACGCACAGCTGGGAGTACTGGGGTGCGCAGCTGTCCGCTATGAAGGGCGACCTGCAGGGCGCGCTGGGTGCTCGCTGAGCCTGACCCGCACTACACCGCTACTACTGCGCTTGACGGCAATCGCCGTCAAGCGCAGTAGTGCTTGTGGGGCTAACCGCCGACCTCACCCGTGATGTCGACCCACCCCGCGGTGTCGTTGCGGTGATCGCCCGTGTTGCGACATTCGCCGTACACCCGCGCAATGCCCAGATTCGCGTCGTCGTCGTGGCGGTAGATGAGAGCGGTAACCGCGTCCTTGGACAACGACTTGCTGTAGGGGTGGCCGCCGGGTGGCAGGCCTTCCACCCAGCCGTCGGCCATCAGCGCCTTGGCAACGGACGGCAGATAGATGTCGGCGCGGGTATCGGAGGGGATCGTGAACGTGAGGTATACCGCCCCCTGGTACGGAGGGTTGTCGCGGTCCCGACACGACATCAACAGATAGCCTGCATTCGTCGCATGCAGGCGCGCCACGGACACCAGGTGTTTGGCCGCGCCGACGGCCTGGACTCGGCTCTGTTCGTCGGAGGCTGCCGGACCAGGGCGGTTGAGAGCGTCGGCGGGCGTCGAGTGGAGTTGGTCCACAGCCAGAAAGGTGCCGCTCAACAACAGTGAAACTCCGAGTGTGGCGGCGAGCAGGGACCGGGCCTGTGTCGAGCGCAACCAGTCTGCACGCATGCCACCATTGTCGGCCACCGGCGCGCCCGCCCGGAAACCTGCCTCATGCATTCACGAAAAGCGCTGTGGGCAAGTAACTTTCGCATACCGCGCGGCGAGGCGATTGACTTTCATGCAGTCTGCACGTGACTTACGTACTGAGAGTTTGTAAATATCATGGAGGAGGATGGGATGCCCCACGTCGCGCTGAAGCAGGCAATGATTCCCTACCGCGTGTTGGGCCCAGCGGACTCGTCCCACCCGCCCGTGCTCTTCGTACACGGCATATTGGCCGACGAGCGCCTCTGGAGCCGCGTCGCGGAAGGCCTTGCCGAGCTCGGCTACCGCTGCATTCTGCCGACCTGGCCGCTGGGTTCGCACACCATCCCGGTCAACGACGGGGCCGACCTCTCCCCCCGCGGGATTGCGGACATGGTCAATGAGTTCATCGTCGCCCTGGACCTGACTCAGGTGACGCTGGTGGGCAACGACACCGGTGGTGGACTGTGCCAGTTCGTCATCGACAGCCATCCCGACCGGATCGGCCGCCTGGTACTCACCAACTGTGACGCCTTCGACAAGTTCCCGCCGTTTCCGTTCACGCTCGCCTTCGCGCTGCTGCGGGGGACCAGATCCATCAAGACCTTATTCGCGATGATGGCTTGGGTCCCGCTGCGCCACTCCCCTCTCGGTTACGGCCTGTTGCTCACCAATCCTGATCCCGCACTAACCGCATCGTGGACCGCTCCTTGCCGCAACGACACCCGCATCTGCGGCAACCTTGCCGAGTTGCTGCGTCATGTCGCGGCCACCGATTTGACCGACCTCTCGACGCGGTTCCCGCTGTTCACCAAGCCCGTGACCCTGGTATGGGGCATGCGCGACCGATGCTTCACGCCGACGTTAGCCCGCCGGATGGCGGCGCTGTTCCCGAATGCCGTCCTTATCGAGGTCCCCGGCGCGAAGACTTTCGTTGCGCTGGACAACCCGTCGGCGGTGGTCGACGCGATCGCCACGGCCGACGCACGCCGGAGCTGACGGGTGGTGGTCAGTGCGCCTGCGCGTCGTCGGCTCCGTCTGGCCGGTTTGGCCGCACTTGCGCTGATGGCCGCGCCGCAGGCCCAGGCCGAGGGCGCCGGGCCGCTTACCGCCCTGGTGGATGCGGCCGCCGAGCGGCTGGCGGTCGCCGAGCCGGTAGCCGCGTACAAGTGGAGTGCACACGCCGCGATCGAGGATCCGGTTCGCGTCGAGCAGGAACTCTCGACGCTGCGCGCGGACGCCGCGGCGGCAGACATCGACCCGAACTATGTCACGCAGGTCTTCAGCGACCAGGTCGATGCCACCGAAGCCATCGAGTTCCGCCGGTTCTCGGACTGGAAGCTCGACCCCGCCTCGGCGCCGCCGTCGCCGACAAGTCTGTCCGCGTCACGGGCCGCCATCGACGCCTTGAACACTAAGATTCTGTCTCAGATAACGCTTAATTGGGGTTTGCTGAACTCCCCCGCATGCCCCGATCAGCTACGCACTGCCCGGAGCGAGGTAACGCGACTGCGCGGCTTGGACAACCTGTACCAACGTGCGCTTACTACCGCTACTACCTCCTATTGCCGGACTCGCCCGCCCGCCTGAAACCACCGCCGGAACGGCGTTTGCGCCAATCTCGAGGCGGTAGACAACTGATCTCATAAATTTTTCTAGTGGGTAACGCTTTGGACACGCCCCGCGAAATGCCGGGCATGACGAACTTCACCAGGCCCCTCATCAAGTCCGCCATCACCGCAGGATTCATCGCCACCGGCATGTCGCTGTCCACCGGCACCGCCGAGGCCGACGTCATGAACTGGGAAGCCGTCGCACAGTGCGAGTCCGGCGGCAACTGGGCCGCCAACACCGGCAACGGCGCCTACGGCGGTCTGCAGTTCAAGCAAGCCACCTGGGAGGAGTACGGCGGCGTGGGAAACCCGGCGAAAGCCTCTAAGCAGCAACAAATCGAGGTTGCGAACCGCGTGCTGGCCGGTCAGGGACCGGGTGCCTGGCCAAAGTGCGCCCGTGCCGGCGGCGCGGGACCAGGGATCGTGCAGGTGCCCAAGCCCGGTCAGACGCTGACCCAGACCATCAGCCAAATCATCGGGATGTTTACGCCCAAACAGTGAATATCGGCGGGGCACCGGGTTTCGTTACATGAGACGTGATTGGATCCTCCTATGGAGGGTTCAGCAACGGTGCACATGGCGGCACCGGCGGACAAGATCTGGGAATTAATCGCCGATATTCGAAATACCGGACGCTTCTCACCGGAAACCTTCGAGGCCGAGTGGTTGGGTGAGGCGACCGGCCCCGAGCTCGGAGCGCGCTTCCGCGGGCACGTTCGCCGTAACGAGATCGGGCCGGTGTACTGGACGACCTGCGAGGTGACAGCCTGCGAGCCCGGTCGCGAGTTCGGGTTTGCTGTGCTGGTCGGCGACCGGGTGGTGAACAACTGGCACTACCGACTGGTGCCGGCGGGACCAGACGGGCAGGCTACGGATGTGACCGAGTCATTCCGGCTTGCACCGTCCCCGTTCAACAACGTCTACATGGTGCTGGGAGGCTTCCTACGTAAACGTCGCAACATCCGAGACATGACGAAGACGCTGCAGCGCATCAAAGATGTGGTCGAAGCGGGCTGAGGGGCTGGGCGGAGATCAGATCGATGAAGACGATATTCATCACCGGTGCCGGCAGCGGGATGGGCCGGGAAGGCGCAAAGCTGTTCCACGGCAAGGGTTGGCGCGTCGGCGCCATCGACCGCAGTGATGAGGGGCTGGCCGCGCTCAGCGTGGAGCTGGGTGCCGGGCTGTGGACCCGCGCGGTCGACGTGACGGACAAGGCCGCACTGGATGCGGCGTTGGCCGACTTCTGCGCCGGCAACTCCGGCGGCGGGCTCGACATGATGTGGAACAACGCCGGCATCGGTGAGGGTGGTTGGTTCGAAGACGTTCCGTACGAAGCTGCCATGCGGGTGGTCGACGTGAACTTCAAGGCCGTGCTGACCGGCGCCTACGGCGCGCTTCCCTACCTGAAGAAGGCGCCGGGAAGTCTGATGTTCTCGACATCATCATCCTCGGGCACCTACGGCATGCCGCGCATAGCCGTCTACTCGGCGACCAAGCACGCGGTCAAAGGGCTGACGGAGGCGCTGAGCGTGGAATGGCAGCGGCATGGTGTGCGGGTCTCCGATGTGCTGCCCGGCCTGATCGACACCGCCATCCTCACCTCGACGCCTCAGCACTCCGACGGCTCTCAAGCACAGACGTCGCGGGACGAACTGCTTGCTGCGGCGCCCCGGAGAGGGATGTTCCGCCTAATGCCGGCCTCCAGCGTCGCCGAGGTGGCCTGGCAGGCCTACCAGCACCCGTCGCGGCTGCACTGGTATGTACCCAGCAGCATCCGCTGGATCGACCGGCTCAAGGGCATCAGCCCGGAGTTCGTTCGAAATCGGATCGTCAAAGCACTGCCCAGGCTGGACCCGAAGCAGCAATAATGTGTGCGTGCCGTAGGCGCTCGACCCGCTGCGACGATCCAGAGCGTGATGGGGAGGAGCGCCGCATATGACCCGAAATCGGAGGTGGCTCGTGCAGAACCGGAAGGTCGCAGCGGCGGCAGTCGCACTGGCCGTGGCCGGCACGGTGTCCGGCTGCGGGGGGACGCAGATACTGCCGCGCAAGGCCGCCCATCTGACCCTCGACGGCACCGCACACACGACGCGTCCGCCGGCGTGCAGCCAGATCCAGGCATACCGGACCATCGACATCCGCGACCGGGACGGCCAGGTGCAGGCGGTGGTACTGCTCAGCGGCGACCGAGTTATTCCGCAGTTCGTGAAGATCCGCAACATCGATGGGTTCACCGGCAGCTATTACGAGGGCGGCGTGGGGGACGCGCACGTCGACGTCAACAAGAACGGTTACACCATCACCGGCAGCGCATCCGGCATCAACAGCGAAAACCCGAACAAGGTCGTGATAACGGACTTCAAGATCACGGCCGAGTGCTGAACGCCTACCCTGGCGACAGACCACTCGATCGATGGAGCAACGGTGAAGGAAAGACTGCACTGGTTCGCAATGCACGGCGTGATCCGCGGAATCGCGAAAGTCGGGGTCCGGCGGGGTGACCTGCAAGCCCGGCTGATCGCCGACCCGGCCGTCGCGGAGGACCCGGTGCCCTTTTATGACGAGGTACGACGCCGCGGTGCGTTGGTGCGCAACCGGGCGACCTTGATGACGGTCGACCATCGCCTCGCCCACGATTTGCTGCGATCGGACGACTTCCATGTCGTCACGTTCGGCGACAGTCTGCCAAAACCGTTGCGATGGTTGGAGACTCGTACCCGCGATGATCGGCTGCACCCGCTACGGGCCCCGTCGCTGCTGTCGGTCGAACCGCCCGATCACACGCGCTACCGCAAAACGGTCTCGGCGGTGTTCACCTCGCGAGCGGTGGCCGCGCTGCGGGACCGGGTTCAGCAGGCCGCGGACGAATTGCTGGATCAGCTTGTCGGTCGGCCCGGCACCGTCGACATCGTCGGGCGGTATTGCTCCCAGCTACCGATCACCGTCATCAGCGAGATCCTGGGTGTGCCGGAACACGATCGCCGACGCGTCCTGGAGTTCGGTGAGTTGGCCGCACCGAGCCTGGACATCGGCTTGCCCTGGCAACAGTACGTCCGCGTGCAGCGGGGCGTCGCGGGCTTCAACGCGTGGCTGGTGCAGCATCTGCGTCAGCTGCAGCGCGACCCGGGTGACGACCTGATGAGTCAACTGATCCAGATCGCGCAAAGCGGTAGCGAGGAAAGCTATCTCGACGACATCGAGTTGCAGGCGGTCGCCGGCCTGGTGCTGGTCGCCGGCTTTGAAACCACAGTCAATCTGCTGGGTAACGGAATTCGCATTTTGCTCGACCATCCTGACCAATTGGAGAAGCTGCGGGAGCGGCCGGAATTGTGGCCCAACGCCGTGGAGGAGATCCTGCGGCTCGACTCGCCGGTGCAACTGACGGCGCGGGTGGCCAGCCGCGCCGTGGAGGTGGCCGGCATGCCGATCGACCGGGACGAGGTGGTGGTCATCTACCTGGCTGGCGCCAACCGTGACCCCTCGGTATTCGCCGACCCGCACCGCTTCGACATTGAAAGATCAAACGCCGGACGGCATCTCGCGTTCTCGACGGGACGACACTTTTGCCTGGGCGCCGCGCTGGCCCGAGCCGAGGGCGAGGTCGGGCTGCGTAGTTTCTTCGACCGCTTCCCCGACGCGCAGGCTGCGGGTGCCGGGAGCCGGCGCAGCACGCGGGTCCTGCGCGGCTGGTCGACGCTGCCGGTGCAACTCGGTTCCGCCCGGTCGATGGCCACTCAGTAGCTCACACCTCGATCCGTGAACCCATGACCACGGTGCGCTCCGGTGGCAGCCCGAAGTACTGCGCGGCGTCCGCCGTGGTGTACGAGGTGGCGATGAACAGGCGTTTGCGCCAGGCTGCCATGGTGGGCGCCGAGCCTTTGACCAGTTCGAGCTTGGACAGGAAGTAGGACGCATCGTCGAGGGCGATCGGACCCTCGCTCTGGCTGGGTTGGAGCAGACGCAGGGCGGCGGGGATATTCGGCGTCTCCATGTAGCCGAAGTGGGCGGTCACGTGAATGATGCCGTCCTTGGCGTAGCCGAGAGCGTCGACGTCGATGCGCTCCGTCTCGGGCACCCGCGGCACCGGCGAGGTGTCGACCGCCATGATGACCACCTGCTCGTGCAGCACATGGTTGTGTTCGACGTTGGCCCGCATCGCCAGCGGCGTGGTCTCTTTTCCGCGGTTCATGAAGACCGCCGTTCCCGGTACCCGGGTGAAGGGCTGCGCCCGGTGCGCGAGGCCGTCGACGAACTCGCGCAACGATCCTTCGGCCTGTTCCCTTGTGCCGGTGACGATCTCGCGACCGCGCTGCCAGGTGGTCATCACGGTGAACGCGATCACCGCGATCAGCAACGGCAGCCAGGCCCCGTGCACCAGTTTGGTCAGGTTGGCCGCCAGGAACATCAGATCGACCGACAACAGAGCCGCGCCGCCGCCGACGATGAGCCACCGCGGCACCGACCATCTGATGCGGGCGACGTACAGGAACAGCAGCGTGGTGATGGTGATGGTGCCGGTGACCGCCATGCCGAAGGCAAACGCCAGCGCCGCCGAACTGCGGAAGGCGAAGACCAGCGTGAGGACGGACACCAGCAACAGCCCGTTGATCCACGGAACGTAGATCTGACCGATCGTCGACTCCGACGTGTGGGCGATCCGCAGTCGCGGCAGGTAACCGAGTTGCGCCGCCTGCGACGCCACCGAGAAAGCCCCGGTGATGACGGCCTGCGATGCGATTACCGTTGCCGCGGTGGCCAGTAACACCATCGGCAGGCGCCCCCAGTCCGGGACGAGCAGAAAGAACGGCGCGCTCGCCGCCTTGGAGTCCTTGAGCAACAGCGCCCCTTGGCCGAGGTAGCTCAGCGCGCTGCCGGGCAACACGAGCAACAACCACCCCGACGTGATCGCCCGCCGGCCGAAGTGACCCATGTCGGCGTAAATCGCCTCGGCGCCGGTCACCGACAGGACGACGGCCGCGAGCGAGAAGAAAGCGAAGTGAAAGTGCCCCACCATGAACTTGACCGCATAAACCGGTGAGAGCGCCTTGAGGATTTCCGGGTTGTCCGCGATTGCCGTCACTCCGCAGGCGCCGATCGCCGTGAACCAGGCGATCATGACCGGACCGAAGAACCGTCCTACCGCGCCGGTGCCATGCCGCTGTACGGAGAACAACATCACGATGATCACCGCGGTGAGCGGCACGATCCACGAATCCATCCGGGGTGCGATGACCTTGATTCCCTCCACGGCAGACAGCACCGAAATCGCCGGTGTGATCATGCTGTCGCCGAAGAACAGCGCGGCACCGAAGAGCCCGAGCGCGGCAAGGGCCATCGCGGTGCGGCGGCCGCCGTATCGTCCCAGCAGCGTGATGAGCGCCATGATGCCGCCCTCGCCGTGGTTATCCGCGCGCAGCACCAAGCTGACGTAGGTGAACGTCACGATGACCATCACCGACCAGAAAATCAGCGACACAACGCCGTACACGTTTTCGGTGCTGATGGGAACGGGGTGCGGGTCGTCAGGGTTGAACACCGTCTGAATGGTGTAGATCGGGCTGGTGCCGATGTCGCCGAAGACGACACCGAGTGCGCCCACCATGGTGCCCAGCGCTGCGATCGGTCCGCGCCTCTTGGTGCCCCTGACAGGCTCGGAATTTGTCTGCACGGCAACGGTCCTCGCTAACGGTCGCGGTCTGCCGCACCGATCCTACTGTGCAGGTAGGTCAGCGCAGGCGCAGTATGCGCCGCGGCGCTGCGGTTGACACCCGCGCGGCGGCCGAGTTTATTGACGGGTATGCCAGAAGCGATCGCAGCCGAAGATGTCGTGACCGGGATGTGGCAAGCGCTTTCGCGGCGCGACTGGGATGGCGTACAGGCTTTCCTGTCCGAGGACTGCCTCTATGTCGACATGCCGGTCCCGGCGGTGTCGGCTCGTGGTCCGCAGAACATCGTGACACGGCTCAGGATCGGCCTCGCCGAGCTGGCGGACTACGAGAATCACGACGGCGTGCTGTTGTCCAACGGAGCCGATGTCATGTACGAGCACTCCGAGACCTGGACCTTCAAGACCGGCGAGCAGGGGAAGCTGAGATTCGTCACGGTGCACCGGGTGGTCGACGGGAAGATCACGGTCTGGAAAGACTATTGGGACTTCAACAGCCTGGCGGCGTTTGCTCCCCCGCAGCACTTCGAGAATCTGGCCGGCGGCGACACGTCCTGGGTCTTCGACGCCAGCGCCCTGGTGTAGACGCTGTTGGCGATGCCGCACGCGGCCTACGAGGCAATGCGCGCAGCGCATCTGGCGGCGGTGCAGGCCGCGCTGGAAGACCACGTCGCACGCCTGGACTGGCCGCGACATCGAGTCGAGCGTTATCAGAACTACCGATTGCGCGCGTTGCTCGCTTACGCCAAGGAGCGCTCGCCCTTCCATGCGCGGCGACTGGCGGCGCTCGATCCCTCCCGTTGCACCGTCGCCGACCTGGCATCGATTCCGGTAATGACCAAACAGGACGCCCAGCAGAACTGGGACGCCATCATCACCGCCTCCGGCCTGGACCGGGCCGGGGCCGAACGCGTTCTCGCCGAGCAGCAGTGGTTCTCGTATGTGGGAGCGCAACAGGTGTTCAGCTCCGGCGGGTCCAGCGGGGTGCGCGGGGTCTACGTGTGGGATTGGGATTTCTTCATCTCGGCGGCCTGCCTGGCCTGGCGGGCCCAGGCGCGCGAAGAACGCCGTGCGCCAACCGGTTCCGCCCGGTTGGCCGTGCTGTCGGCCGGTGTCCCACCGCACGCCAGCACCCCGCTTTTCGATGTGCCGACCACCGCCGGAATGCAGACCGTCGTCACCTCGGTGGGTGCACCCTTCGACGAAGTGCTGGCGTCGGTGGCGGCCGCTGACCCTACGCACCTGGTGGGCTACCCGAGCGTGATCGGACGCCTGGCCCGCGCGGTGACCGCCGGTCAACTGGACATAGCCCCGGTACGGGTGAGCACCAACTCCGAGCCGCTGCTCGACGAAGACCGGCGGGCG
>JALHRH010000077.1 GCA_022841565.1 Mycobacterium sp.
GACATGAAACCTGCCTTTAACCTGCCATTGACGAATGTCACCATTTGCGATTGACTCAATCGCATGACGGACGGCGTTCCGGCGCGCGGGTCACTGCGGTCCCGCACTGCGATAGGTGAGCACTGTGATGGCGTGACCGATCAACAGGTCAATTCCGTTCTGCCAGGCGGGCGTCGGATCATCGGTGCGTGCGTGTATCTACCGCACATCCGGACAGGTCCGGGCCGGTTGAACGGACCCAATCCGATTCGCGCCGACTCTCGCCGCTGGCGCTCCCCCGGGTGTCGCCGGAAACATCGCAGACCATGGGCGCACGCCATGCGGTTCATCGCCGGATCACTGCGCAACAACACTGCGACGGAGGCGGTTTGACGTGTTCGGACCCTTAGACAAGCTGCTGGGCAGAGCGGCGGTAAGCCACCGCGCGCTGGCGGTGGTCACCGGCGCGGGTAGCGGCATCGGCGCGGCCTTCGCCGCCGAACTCGGCCGCCGCGGCGGCGAAGTCGTATGCAGTGACATCGACGAAGCGGCCGCCCAGCAGACAGCCGATGCGATCACCGAACAGGGCGGAAAGGCGGTATCGGCGCGCTGCGACGTGTCGGAGGTCAACGACGTCTACGCCCTGGCCGATCGAGCACAAGCGTGGTTCGGCGCACCACCGACGCTGGTGATCAACAATGCCGGCGTCGGCGCCGGTGGCGAGCCGATCGGCGATGTGCCGCTGGATGATTGGGTGCGGACGCTCGGGGTCAATCTTTGGGGACCTATCCACGGCTGCCACGTCTTCACCCCGATCCTGCGCGAAGCCGGCCCGTCGCCCGCGCCGCGGGGGATCATCAACGTCGCCTCGGCGGCAGCGTTCGGGGCCGCCCCCGGCATGGCCGCCTACAACGTCAGCAAGGCCGGGGTGCTCTCGCTGTCTGAGACGTTGGCGGCCGAATTGTCGGGAACCGGCATCAAAGTCACCGTGCTGTGCCCGACCTTCGTCAAGACCAACATTGTTGAATCGGGCCTGCAAGCCGGACGCATCAGCGAGGAGTCCAGTGCGCTGGCCACCAAACTGATGCGCTGGACCGGATTCTCGGCGGAAAAGGTCGCGCGGATCTGTCTCGACGCCAACGATCGCGGCGACCTGTATTGCATGCCCCAGCTCGACGCCAAGATCGGCTGGAACGTCAAACGCCTTGCGCCGGGGGCATATACGCGGGCGGTCGGCCTGGTATCGCGGGTGCGGCGCTGAAAGACCCGTCCACCCGAAAGGAGAAGTTGATGGCCATCGACATGGAAACCATGCTCGCCAAGATCAAGGACCGCCAGTGGGCGCTCGCCGACATCGATTGGGAGGCACCCGGCGCCGAAACCATCCGGCCCGAGTTCCGCCCCAAGCTCAAGGCCTTCATGACCGACCTGTGCTGGATCGAGAACATCGGCGCCCGCGGTTTCGCGGCACTGGCCAAGAAGGCACCCAACCCGACCATCGCCGAGATCTACCGGTACTTCCATGCCGAGGAGCAACGGCACGCCAACGCGGAACTGGCGCTGATGATGCGCTGGGGCATGCTCGAAGACGGTGAGATCCCGAAACCCAACGTCAACATCCGCCTGGCCATCGAGTGGCTGGACACCTTCGCCGACGACATGCCCCTGTCCGTGCTGGGCACCGTGATTCCGATGCTGGAGGTGGCGCTGGACGGGGCCTTGCTGAAGTTCCTGTTGGATTCCGTGCAAGACCCGGTCTGTCACCAGGTATTCGAGAAAATCAACAACGACGAATCACGGCACATTGCAGTCGATTTCGAGGTGCTGGAGATGATCGGCCACGCAACCGCACGCCGGCTGGCCATCGAACTCGTGGGACGTTTCGCCTCACCGGGTCTGATCCTGGGCATGGTCATGTACGTCCCGCTGCTCAACCGGGTCCGTAACGAAATGGCCGGGATGGGCATGGAGCCGGAGCGGTTGTTCAACGCGGTCAACCGATTCAAGCAACTCGGCGAACGAGGCGAACGCACCCGGCGGGTGCCCACCTACAAGCTGCTCAAGCGGCACGCCGGATGGGTGGTCAATCCGCGGCACCCCTACCAGCTGCTGGCCAACACCATGGTGTGGCTCTCGGATTACTATCCCAAGCCGCTGCTGAGGCCGATGCCGAGCTGGTCGCGGGAACTCACCCACCAGCCGGCGGCCTGACCGTGGCCGGCATCCATTCCACACTCATCGTCGGCGCGGGTTTCACCGGTCTCGGCGCGGCGATCCGGTTGGCCGAAAGCGGCGTCACAAGACCAGACGACGTGATCATCCTGGAACGTTCCGACCGGGTCGGCGGCACCTGGCGCGACACCCGCTATCCGGGGGCCAGCTGTGACGTCCCGTCGCTGCTGTACTCGTACTCGTTCGTCAAGAATCCCAAGTGGTCGCGCACCTACTCCCCCTCCCCGGAAATCTATCGGCACATCGAGGATATGGCCAGCAGGTTCGACATCCGCCGTCATATCCGGTTCGGCCAGGAGGTGACGCGTCTGACCTTCGACGAGGACGCCGGCGTGTGGACGGCAACGACGAACAACCGCAAACGCTTTCGTGCTCGTACCGTCGTCCTGGCCACCGGGCCGCTCTCGGACGCCAGCTTCCCCGACATTCGCGGTCTGGACAGCTACCAGGGGCACAAGATTCACAGCGCTCAGTGGGACTCCGAGTATGACTTCGCCGGCAAGCGGGTGGCCGTCATCGGCACCGGCGCCAGTGCGATTCAGATCATCCCAGAGTTGGTGAAGCAGGCCGGCTTCGTCAAAGTCTTCCAGCGGACTCCCGGCTGGGTGCTCCCGCGGCTGGATGTCGCCACGTCGCCGGCGGTGCAGGCATTTTTCACGAAAGTCCCAGCCGCCCAACAACTTGCCCGGCAATTGTTGTTCTGGGGTCATGAGGCCACCGCGACGGCGATGGTGTGGAACACCCCGCTGACCTCGGTGGTGGCGCGCCTGGGCCAGGCCCATATCCGCGCCCAGGTCAAAGACCCGTGGTTGCGGCGGCAATTGACGCCCGACTTCGCTCCAGGATGCAAGCGCATGCTGATCTCCAGCGACTATTACCCAGCCCTGCAGCGCGCCAACTGCAAGCTGATCGACTGGCCGATCGCGACGCTGAGCCCGGCCGGGATCCGTACTAGCGACGGCATCGAACACCGACTGGACTGCATCGTCTTCGCCACCGGTTACGACGTTCATCTCACCGGGCCGCCCTTCGAGGTCACCGGGCTCGGTGGTCGGTTGCTTTCCAACGAATGGGCCAGTGGCGCACAAGCCTACAAAAGCATCAACGCCCATGGGTACCCGAATCTGTTCTTCATGACCGGACCCAACTCGGGCCCCGGCCACAACTCACTGCTGGTGTACATCGAAGGCCAGCTCGACTACGCGGTTCGCGGCATCGCGACCATCTTGGACAACGACCTGCGCTACCTCGATGTGCGCGAGGACATCCAGCGTCGCCACAACCAGCACATTCAGCGTCGGTTGACCAAGACGACGTGGATGTCCGGCTGTCGCAGTTGGTATCTCACCAAGGACGGGTACAACGCGTCTATGTACCCGGGAACCGCCACCCAGTATCTTCGGCAGATGGGCGACTTCCGGTACAGGCACTACCACGCGGTCGGCCGCGACACCCGCGACCGCGTCAGCCCGATGGCCTGAAAGGCCGCACCTCTTGGGCACCGACCAACGCTACGACCGAACCGCCAAACCCGCACCCGGCACGATCGCCAGCGTGCTGTACAACGTGCGACTGGCGCCGCAGCGCGTGCGGCGCCAGTCACGCGATTTCATCGAAACCACGGTGACACAGCTCTTCGATGCGGCGGTGCGCCACCCGCAAGACGGTGCAACATCCGGCGAGTACCGGATCGAGGAACTGGCCCGGCTGGCCGGCACCACCACGCGCAACATTAGGGTCTACCGCGACCGCGGCTTGTTGCCGCCACCGCTGCGGGTCGGGCGGATCGCGCTGTTCAACGACACCCACCTGACCCGGCTCCGGCTGATCACCTCCATGCTCGACCGGGGCTACAACATCTCCCATGTTCGGGAGATGCTCAGCGCGTGGGAGGAAGGCAAGAACCTCGGCGACGTCCTGGGACTGGAATCGGCGATCGTCGGCACCTGGACCACCGAAAAGTCCCAGACCATGTCGCTGGCCCAGGCCCGCCAACTCGTCGACGACACAACCGCTTTCGATCGACTGGTGGCACTACACGTCATCCGCGTGGACGGCGAGCGGGCCACCATCACCCGGCCCAAGCTCATCGAGGCGTTCAACGAGGTCCGCGGCTACGGCATCAGCATCGACAAGCTCGTCGACCTGCACGAGCAGATCCTGCCCAAGGTCGACGAGATCAGCGACATGCTGGTGCGCGCCGGGTTCGAACACGTCGCTGATCGGATCAAACCCGGTGAGGCCCTGCCGGCGGACGCGGAAGTCGCCGAGTTGATCACCATGCTGGTCCGGTTCCGCACGCAAGCAGTGGCGACGGTCACCGCCACCCTCGCGTCCTCGATCGAGTCGAACATCGAATCACTGGTCAGCCGCCTGCTGTCGGAATACCTGGAGAAGTCCGCCGGGTCCGACACGCAGCAAGCCCAGTGACGTCAGCGCCCGCTCAGCGTCAGCGTGCCTTGGGTTTTGAGCACTCTGGCGGCGGTGATTCGCTCGGCCTTGCGCGCCTCTCGCTCGATATAGCGCTGCTTGGAGTCCTCGAACTTCTCCGAGGCTTGCTCGAGCTCCTTGATCAACACCGCGAGATCGTCGCGCATCCGCGCCGCTTCACCGGTGAACTCCTCGCGTTCGAAGATCCGCCACTTCTTCAGCACCGGCATCACCACCTCCTCGAGGTGGATCCGTGGGTCGTAGACCCCGCCGACGGCGATGACCACCGCCTTGCGCCGAAATTCCGGCACCGTGTATCCCGGCATCTTGAAGTTGCGCAGAATTCTGTGCACCGACTTCATCGCCTGATTCGGTGCGATGTCGAGACCGGCTTCGCTGACATCACGGTAGAAGATCATGTGCAGGTTCTCGTCCGCTGACACGCGGGCGAGTAGCTGGTTGGCGATGGTGTCGTTGCAAGCTTTGCCGGTGTTGCGGTGCGAGACGCGGGTGGCCAGCTCCTGGAACGAAACGTACATCACCGAGTCGAACAAGCTTTCCGCGAACATGTCGCCCTGTTGGTTTTGACCCGGACTAAAGCCCCGGGTGATCTGTTCCATCCGCAGCTTCTCCAGCTCGGCGGGATCAACCGCGCGGGTCACCACCAGGTAGTCGCGCAGCGCGACGCTGTGCCGGTTCTCCTCGGCAGTCCACCGGTTGACCCACTGACCCCAGGCCCCATCCAGGCTGAAGTTCATGGCGATTTCACGGTGGTAGGACGGCAGGTTGTCCTCGGTCAGCAGATTCTGCACCATCGCCACCTGGGCCACATCGGAGAGCTGGCTCTGCCCCGGCTCCCAGTCCTGGCCGTCGAGGGCGTAGTAGTTCTTGCCGTCCGACCAGGGAATGTAGTCGTGCGGATGCCATTCCTTGAACATCGACAGGTGCCGGTTGAGCAGTCGCTCGGCGACAGGTTCAAGTTCTTGCAGCAGCTGTAGATTCGTCATTTCTTTGGGCACAGGCATCTCCAGGGTTACTTGGTCGGCGCGAGCAGGCCGAGATTGCCGTCATGGCGGGGATACAACAATTGACCGCGGCCGGTTTCCCGGTCGGTGTAGAACAGCAGCCGCAGGCTGTGTTCGCGGGCACGGCGTACCGCACCGGATTCGCTAAGTATAGGTGTGGCACGGGAATTCACGATCAGCGGCAACGCGGGCCCCGCGTTACCCGGGGACCACGCCCATCCCGGTGGAAACACGTGGTGCTGGCGCGCCAGGCGCAACCCCGAGGGCCCGGCCCGGTACACCAGCGCGTCCTCACCGGTCTCCGCGTCGGTGAACAAGTGCGCGTCGTAGTCCATGCCGTCCATCACCGCCACCGCCTGCAACGGTGTGGTGCGCTGCAGGACAACCGCTTTGCGGCGGACGACCACCGCGTCGACGTCCACCGTCAGTATCCGGCGCGTCGGATCTGGCCACGGGCGAGGTCGCCACGGCGCAATCATCCGGGTGATGTGGTTGTCAAGCCTTTGCAACGCGGGCGACAGATCGTCGATCCCGGCGGTGACGGCAGCGACCCGCGCCGGGAGCTCCCCGACCGAAAGGTTCACCTGCATGACCATCGGGCCTCGGCCACAAACTCCCGTCTTGAGGCGTACCCGCGCGCCTCCCGTGATCTCGCGAGCGGCCAGGATCTCGGCAACCGCTTGCGCTACGTGTTCGGCCTGGGCGACGGTCACGCGGCCACCGGACATCACCCTGATGTCGGCGAATTCCCGCACCGACACCACGTTGAGTGCGTTCACGCCGCAGCGACCCTTTCTGTTCAATTCGCGACATCGAATGCCGCGGAGTGAAGCTTCCCTGGCCGACTCCCGCGTCAGATAGAGCCGAAAGTCCCACCGAGGGTGCCTAAAGTCCCAAACGGACACCGGATATGCCCGCTGAGCTGCAGCGGATCGAACCGATGGCGATTGTTTCCCGGCGGACCGAGGTGCGCAACACGTCCGTTTCAGCACTGTTACGGGAAGCCGCACGTACCCGGTACAGCACTGATGGGGGGCGTTACGGCTGACTCTCCACCAGGTACGGCGTGAGCGTCGACAGTTTCTCGGAGGTCTCCTCGAACTCCCGTTCGGGATCTGAGGCTTCAATGATGCCTGCGCCGGCCCGCAGCCATGTGCGGCCGTCGCGTTCGTAGGCGGCCCGCAAGGCCAGGGCCGCATCGAGCGCGCCGTCGGCCGAAAACTTGACGACCGCACCGGAATACAGGCCCCGCGGACCCTCATCGAGCCGCAGGATGGCCTCGACGCCATGCGCCTTGGGAATTCCTGACGCGGTCACCGCTGGGAATAGGGTCTCCAACGCGTCCATCCGGTCGCTGGACGGGTCCAGCCGGCCGGTGATGGTGGAACCGAGATGCTGCACACTCCCGCGCTCACGCACCGCCATGAATTCGGTGACGGCTGCCGTGCCCGGTGCCGCGATCTCGGCCACCTCCTGGAGCGAGGTACGAACCGAAATAGCATGCTCAACAATCTCTTTGGGATTCGATTGCAGATCGTCGCGAGCCTGCCTATCCAGCAGTGGACCGCGTCCCAACGCGCGGGTGCCCGCCAATGGCTCGGTGACCACCAGGCCATCGGCCCGGACCGATGTCACGAGTTCCGGACTGTAACCCAGCGCGCGAATACCGCCGAGGCGCAACAAGAATGACCGTGCCGGCGTGTTGTGTCGCCGGCCCAGTCGGTAGGTAGACGGGAAATCAAGGGCGAACGGCACTTCGAGGCAGCGAGACAGGATCACCTTGTGATAGTGGCCCGCAACAATCTCACTTACCGCCACCGCCACGCGTTCGCGATAGCCGGACGGATCGACAGACAGATCGACCGCGCGGGGGCGTCGCACCTCGCGTAGCCCGTCGCTGAGCAACTCCGCAATCGCCTCGCGCTCGCGAGTCCCGCCGCCGAAAAGCCGAACTTCGTCCTGGCTGACCACGATTCGGATGCGGGGCCAGAAGACCCGGGCCAACGGAGTATGCGGCGCCAGCCGCGTCTGCAGGCCATAGCGGTAGACACCAAATTCGAAGGCGACCCAGCCGAATGCCTGCTCGGTCTCCAAAAGCAGTCGATCAACCGCTTCCCCCAGAACTGCTCCCGGGCGCCCCGACCATTCTTGCCGGCGGGTCACGCTGTCGCGGATGACCCGCAGTTCGTGGCTGTCCAGCTCCACCATCGCCCGCACGCCTGCGGCAAGCACCCATTCCCCGTCGTGCTCGTAGAGCAGGTACTGCTCGCCCACCGGCTCGATCAGCATCGCGGCCAGTTCGCCCGCGAAGTCGGCGGGGTCGACGTCGGATGGTAGGGGCAGGCACAGCGAAGCCGTGCTGACGGAACTCGTCTCTAAGCCGGTGTCCGTCACGCAAGTAAATGTAGCCTAACCTATTCCCCAGCGCGCGAGCCGTGGGCACTTTTCGGCGCGGGGACCGTCCGACGTTCGTCAGTCGATGGTCGATGGCACGGCATCTCACCTTTTCGTTGTTCGCTGACGCGACACGCTCCCAGCGCATTAGCAGGCAATCGGTACCCAATCCACACGGACGGGCCCCACAACGCGTTAGCCAGCGCACTTGCGCTTGTCGCTCGTTACGTCGATGTTTCGGTAGCCGCAACATCACGCAAAACGGCTGTTGGACGCACTTGCCCCGGTGGCGGCCAGCCTGCGGCCCAAGCTAAGTTCGCACGGTTATCAGGGATGCCGGTGGCTGCCGTGTCGGTAAGTACGTCCGTCAATCGCCGCCGGACGCTCGAGAGGTGCTCAATGCTGCACGAGTTCTGGGACAACTTCACGCACAACCTGTTCAAGCCTTTGCTGCTGTTTTTCTACTTCGGCTTTCTCATTCCGATCCTGAAGGTGCGCTTCGAGTTTCCCTATGTGATCTATCAGGGCCTGACCATGTACCTGCTGCTGGCCATCGGCTGGCACGGCGGCGAGGAACTGGCCAAGATCAACGTCTCCAGCATCGGCGTCATCGTGGGCTTCATGGCGCTCGGCTTCGTGTTGAACTTCGCGATCGGCGGACTGGCCTACCTCCTGCTGAGCCGGCTCAGCACCATGCGGGCGGTCGACAGGGCCACCGTCGCCGGGTACTACGGGTCGGACTCGGCGGGCACCTTCGTTACCTGCGTCGCCGTTCTGACCGCCGTCAACATTGCCTTCAATGCCTACATGCCGGTGATGCTGGCGGTCATGGAGATTCCGGGCTGCCTGGTCGCCCTTTACCTGGTTGCCCGCCTGCGCCACCGCGGACTGGACGCGGCAGGCTACATGCCCAACGAAGCCGGGTACACCCCGCCGAGCAAGGCCGCGATCGGCCCCGGCACTCCCGCGAAACCAGCACCCGGCCAGAGCCTGGACACAGAATCCGAACGAGCGGCCCAGCGCGCGATCGAGCTGGAGCGGGAACTTTCGATGAAAAAGCTGGACCGTCCGGACTGGGAACCCGACCAGACCCCGCCGCCGCCCCGGGGCAAGCGGATGCCGATCTTCTCGCGCGAACTCTTTCAAGAAGTGTTCCTCAACCCCGGTCTGGTGCTGCTGATCGGCGGCATTGTGATCGGTCTGATCAGTGGCCTGCAGGGGCAGAAAGTCGTCGCCGACGACGACAGGTTCTTCGTCGCGGCCTTCCAGGGCGTGTTGTGCCTGTTCCTGCTGGAGATGGGCATGACGGCGTCGCGCAAGTTGAAGGACCTGCGATCGGCCGGCCTCGGCTTCATCGTCTTCGGTCTGCTGGCGCCCAATCTCTTTGCGACGATCGGGATTGTGGTCGCCTGCAGCTACGCCTCGCTCACCCACACCGATTTCAAGCCGGGCACCTATGTGCTATTCGCGGTGCTGTGCGGTGCGGCCTCGTACATTGCGGTGCCGGCGGTGCAGCGACTGGCGATCCCTGAAGCGAGTCCGACGCTGCCGTTGGCCGCGTCGCTGGGTCTGACGTTCTCCTACAACGTCACCATCGGAATTCCGCTCTACATCGAGATCGCCCGCGCCTTCGAGCAGTGGTTCGGCGTCTGACTGACATCAGCCTCGCAACCCGACGAACCACCATGGCCGGCTGAAATTGACTCGAGCGCGGTGAAAACGGCGATGCTGGCGGACTCTCGTGCGGCACCACTCGGAAAATTGCCTGCATCGTGAAACGATGAGCACCGTCACATCGTCCGATGGTCGGTCAGTAGGTTGCCGGGAAGGGCCACGATGTCGTATCTCGTCACCGCACCGGACTTGTTGACGACAGCAGCGGCAGATGCAGCGGGTATCGGCTCGGCGATGAGGGCGGCGAATCTGGCGGCGTCGGCTACGACCACCACGCTGATGGCTGCCGCCGCTGACGAAGTATCGGCGGCGATTGCATCGCTGTTTTCCGGCTACGCCGAGGAATACCTGGTGCTCAGTGTCCGGGCGGCGTCGTTTCATGAGCAATTCGTGCGGGTGTTGAGTGACGCCAGCGGCGCGTATGCGGCTGCGGAGGCGGCCAATGCCAACCCGCTGCAGACCCTCGTCGACGATGTTCTGGGTGTGATCAATGCGCCCACCAACTTCCTGTTGGGGCGTCCGTTAATCGGCGACGGGACTAACGGCACGCCCGGCACCGGGCAAACCGGGGGGGACGGCGGGATCCTGTGGGGAAATGGCGGTACCGGCGCATCGGGCGGGCTGGGTCAGACGGGTGGGCGCGGCGGCAATGCCGGGTTGATCGGTAATGGTGGAGTCGGCGGGCCCGGCGGTATCGGAGGCGGCACCGGCGGCACCGGCGGCGCCGGCGGGTGGTTGCTGGGCAATGGCGGGGCGGGCGGGGTCGGCGGGGTCGGCACCGGCACCAATGCCGCCGGGGCCGGTGGTTTCGGCGGCAGGGCATTAGGATTTGGCGCCCCGGGCGCCACCGGCAACCCCGGGACGCATGCAAGCATGCTGCAGTTGTCTCAACAACAGGCTCTCGCTCTGCTCATAGCTGCGCCAGACACGAACTTTTTGGTGATCGCCACCGACGGCACCAATCTGAGCAAGATCCTGGCCGACCCGGCTGGCACCCCGAACTTCCACACGTTCATGCAGCACAGCGTCACCGCCGCATCGACGATCGTCGGGCACACCACCATCTCCAACCCCTCGTGGACCACCATTCAGACCGGTGTGTGGATGGAGACGGCGGGCGTGAGCAACAACGTCTTCACCCCCTGGACGTACGACACCTGGCCGACCGTCTACAACTACCTCGAGAACACCTATGGCGACCTGGTCAACACCACGGTTATCGCCAACGGGGAGGGGACCGTCAGCGGCATCAACACCCGAATCGCCGGCGCCGGCTCGAACCCGGCCGACAACATCGAATTCGTCCCGCAGGTACCGGGCGACACGGACTGGATAGCGACGCAGAACCTGGTCGGCCAGAAGGCCCAGTTCGCGATTTCGCAAGCCGATCCAACAAAAGGCAATCTCATCTTCGCGTCCTTCGCCGGTGTCGATAACAACGCGCATCAATACGGCGGTGATTCGCCGCAGTACGCGCTGGCCCTACGGAACCTGGACTTCAATCTCGGTTCCCAAACCGTAGGCGGCGGTGGCCTGTTGGGAGCGGTAGCGCAGTGGGAGTTCAACAACCCCGGCGAGGAATTTACCGTGCTGGCGGTCACCGATCATGGAGAAATAGGGCCCGACGAATTCGGCCGTGGTCACGGCTTCCAATCACCCCGTGAGACAGCCACATTCCTCATCTTCGATCAGGCCGGCGATGATGTGCGAGACGGGTATATCAACAACTCGTGGCAAACCGTCAGTGTGACGCCAACGATCATGGATCAATTTGGCATTGCGCCGCCGCCGTACATGCAGGGTGCGCCCCTGACGTCCGCCGTCTTCGACAGCACCTACGTTGATCCCGGCGCCAACCTGTTCAACGTGCTCAGCGCCGACTTCGCCGCACAGGGCTATCCCGATGTCTTGACCAACGCGAGGCTGGTGTCGCGTACGATCGCGGCCACGATTCCCTACCTGGTGTACGAGCAGGTCAACACGATCGTCGATGCGGTGCCCAGCTTCTTGCAGGTACCGGTCTCCTGGATCGGCGCCGGCGTCTACCAGGCGGTGAATATCCCCGCACAGATCTTCGTCCGGCTCACCGGCGTGACCGGCAACCAAATCATCCCGCCGATACTCAACCCATTCCGCTAGCTTCGGGGAGATCCGCTGGGCGAGCCGCTGGGCGTGGCTGTGCCGGACGTCAGCCCAGCAGGGTGCGCACCACCGCGTCGGCCAATAACCGGCCCCGGTCGCTGAGGACCAGGTGGTCGCCGTCAGGCTCCAGCAAGCCGTCGGCGACGAGCTGCCCGGCGCGCTCACGTTCGTCGGCGCCCAGGCGCGACAGCGGCAGCCCCTGGCGCAGCCGGATCTGCAGCAATACCTCTTCGGTGTGCAGCGCGTCGGCACCCAGCTGCTCGAAGCCAGCCACCGGTAGTGCCCCTTCGGCGATTTTGGACCCATAGGTGTTGGGATGCTTGACATTCCACCACCGTGTGTTGCCGACGAAGCCGTGCGCGCCGGGTCCGGCGCCCCACCACTGGCCGCGGTCCCAATAGCCCAGATTGTGCCGGCACTGACCACCGGGACGAGCCCAGTTGGACACCTCGTACCAACTCAGCCCGGCCGCTGAAAGACGTTCGTCGACCAACTCGTAGCGGTGCGCCAGTACGTCGTCATCGGGCGCCTCGAGCTCACCGCTGCGGACCCGCCTGGCCATCGCCGTGCCCTCCTCGACCACCAGCGCGTACGCCGACACGTGATCGACACCCGTCTCGACCGCGGCGTCCACCGAGCGCAGCAGGTCATCGTCGGACTCGCCCGGCGTGCCGTAGATGAGATCGAGACTGACGTGCTCGAAACCCAGCGCCAGCGCCTCGCGGGCCGCCGAGGCCGACCGGTTGGGCGTGTGCACGCGGTCCAACACTCCCAGCAAGCGGGGGACCACCGACTGCATGCCCAGCGACACCCGCGTATACCCGGCCTCCCGGATCTCCTCGAAAAACTCCGGCCACGTCGACTCGGGGTTGGCCTCGGTGGTGATCTCGGCGTCGGGGGCCAGGGTGAAGTGCTCGCGCACCGAGTCCAACAACGTCGTCAGACGCGCGCCACCCAGCAACGAGGGGGTACCGCCGCCGACGAACACCGTGTCCACCGTCGGCCCGCCCAACCGCGCGGCGGCCCGTTCGAGCTCGGTGCGCAGCGCCACCAGCCAGGCGTCCGGATTGACTCCGCCCAGCTCGGCCGGGGTGTAGGTGTTGAAGTCACAGTAACCGCAACGGGTGATGCAGAACGGTACGTGGACGTAAAGGCCGAACGGTCGTCCGGGAGTGGGCTGGATGGCCGGCAGATCCACCGGCACCTCGACTGGAGCCATGCCAAATCTTGGCACGGCGGGCCGGCTCGGGTCGTTTCCCAGGCTGTTCCCGGCTTCGTTTACCGGAGCACCCAGGTTCGGCCCGTAGTTTTAATCACTGTGAGAAGAAATTTGGCCTGGTAGCACGGCCGTTGTGGATCCATGGCAGAATGGCACCCGTGACCGTCGCCAAGTCGAGCCTGCGAGTAGCGCTGGTGGTGCGACGGCACATCGACCTCAAGCGCGTTTGCAGCTGTTGCTGTCTGCCTTGATGTCGTAGACCCAGCCCACCAGTAACACCAGCTGGCCACCGGATCTGCGCCGCCGGGTGTCCCGGTGTTTGCGCGCGCCACGGTCGGCATTGTTCGCGAAGGAGAACTGCCCCATGACCACAGCACGCCCCGCGAAGGCGCCCCGCAATGAGGGCCAGTGGGCGCTGGGGAATCGCGAGCCCCTCAATCCCAATGAAGAGATGAAGAAGGCGGGCGCGCCGCTGCAGGTGCGGGAACGCATCGAGAACAGCTATGCCAAAGGCGGATTCGACAGCATCGACAAGAGCGATCTGCGCGGACGCTTCCGCTGGTGGGGCCTCTACACCCAGCGTGAGCAGGGCTACGACGGTTCGTTCACCGGCGACGACAACGCGGATCTGCTCGAGGCCAAGTTCTTCATGATGCGGGTGCGTTGCGACGGCGGTGCGATCTCGACGGCGGCGCTGCGCACGCTGGGTGAGATTTCGACCGAGTTCGCCCGCGACACGGCCGACATCTCCGACCGGCAGAACATCCAGTACCACTGGATCGAGGTGGAGAAGGTCCCCGAGATCTGGCGGCGACTGGACGAGGTGGGGCTGCAGACGACCGAGGCCTGCGGCGACTGCCCCCGTGTGGTGCTGGGCTCACCACTAGCCGGGGAGTCGCTCGACGAAGTGATCGACCCGACCTGGGCTATCGACGAGATCGTGCGCCGCTACATCGGCAACCCTGATTTCGCCGACCTGCCCCGCAAGTACAAGACCGCCATTTCGGGGCTGCAGGATGTCGCGCACGAGATCAATGACGTCGCGTTCATCGGCGTCAACCACCCCGAGCACGGCCCCGGCTTAGACCTATGGGTCGGCGGCGGTCTATCAACCAACCCGATGCTGGCCCAGCGGCTCGGCGCCTGGGTTCCGCTGCAAGAGGTGCCTGAGGTGTGGGAGGCGGTGACGTCAATATTTCGGGACTACGGCTACCGGCGACTACGGGCCAAAGCGCGACTGAAGTTCCTGGTCAAGGACTGGGGAATTGTGAAATTTCGGGAAGTTCTCGAGACCGAGTATCTCAAGCGCCCGCTGCTCGACGGCCCGGCGCCCGAGCCGATCGCGCATCCGATCGATCACGTCGGCGTGCAGCGCCTCAAGAACGGACTCCATGCCATCGGGGCCGCCCCGATCGCCGGGCGGGTGTCCGGCACCATCCTTACCGCGGTTGCTGAGCTTGCCGAGCGGGCCGGCTCCGATCGGATCCGCTTCACCCCCTACCAGAAATTGGTCGTTCTCGACATACCCGACGACAAGGTCGAACAGACGGTTGCCGGACTGGAAAGCCTGGGCCTGCAGGTGCAGCCGTCGCAGTGGCGTCGGAACTTGATGGCGTGCAGTGGGATTGAGTTCTGCAAGTTGTCGTTCGCCGAAACTCGGGTGCGCGCACAGTCTTTGGTGCCCGAGCTGGAAAGCCGGCTGGCAGATATCAACTCCCGGCTGGACGTTCCGATCACCGTCAACATCAACGGCTGCCCCAATTCGTGTGCCCGAATTCAGGTCGCCGACATCGGGTTCAAGGGCCAGATGGTCGACGACGGAGAAGGTGGCTCGGTTGAGGGCTTCCAGGTGCATCTGGGCGGCGGCCTCGGTCTGGACAGCGGGTTCGGCCGCAAACTGCGTCAGCACAAGGTCACCGGCGCTGAGCTGGGCGACTATATCGACCGGGTGACCCGCAACTTTCTCAAGCACCGCCATGAAGGTGAACGCTTCGCGCAGTGGGCCGTGCGGGCCGAGGAGGACGACTTGCGATGAGCCAGGCGACCAAATTGACCGAAGATGAACTGCGCGAGCTGGCCGCGCGCGGCGCTGCCGAGCTCGAGGGCGCGGGCGCCACCGAGTTGCTGCAGTGGACCGAAGAGAACTTCGGCGGAGTCAACGGGCCCCGTGGTTGGGCAACGTGCAACTACGTGGTGGCCTCCAACATGCAGGACGCGGTGCTGGTGGATATGGCTGCCAAGGTACGACCGGGCGTGCCGGTGATGTTCCTGGACACCGGTTATCACTTCGTGGAGACGATCGGCACCCGCGATGCCATCGAATCCGTCTACGACATCCGGGTTGTCAACGTCAACCCGCAGCACACGGTGGCCGAGCAGGACAAGCTGCTGGGCAAGGACCTGTTCGCCCGCGATCCCGGCGAGTGCTGCCGACTACGTAAGGTCGTCCCGCTCGGCAAGGCGTTGCGGGGCTACTCGGCATGGGTGACGGGCATTCGCCGGGTGGAAGCGCCGACCCGCGCCAACGCTGCCCTGATCAGTTTCGACGAGGCATTCAAGCTGGTGAAGATCAACCCGTTGGCGGCCTGGTCGGACCAGGACATGCAGGACTACATCGACGAGCACGACGTGTTGGTCAATCCCCTTGTCTACGAAGGCTATCCGTCGATCGGCTGCGCTCCTTGCACGGCCAAGCCGATCGAGGGCGCCGACCCGCGCAGCGGACGCTGGCAGGGATTGTCGAAGACCGAGTGCGGTTTGCACGCGTCATGACGACCGCGCTTGTGCTCACGGCGCACGGCAGCGCGGACCCCCGTTCGGCAGCCAATGCCCGGGCCGTCGCACGCCAAGTGGCGCGGCTGCGGCCGGGCCTGGATGTGCGGGTCGCTTTCTGCGAGCACAATTCGCCGAGGTTGGTCGATGTGCTGACCGCCTGCCCCGGCGACGCCGTCGTCACTCCCCTGCTGCTGGCCGACGCCTATCACGCCCGCGTGGACATCCCGGCCCAGATCGCCGGTTGCGCGGTCGATGACCGGGTCCGACAGGCCGACGTACTCGGTGAGGACGAGCGGCTGATCGCGGTAGGGCGCCAGCGGGTGATGGAGTCCGGGGTCTCCCGACTCGACGCCGCCCTCGGCGTGCTCGTGGTGGCCATCGGATCGTCGAACCCGGCCGCCAACGCCCGCACCGCCGAGGTGGCGCCCCGGCTGGCGGCCGGAACCCGTTGGGCGGCAACCGCAACCGCGTACGCTACCCACCCGGAACCGTCGTTGGCCGAATCAGTGCAACTATTGCAGAGCACGGGCGTTCGCCGGGTGATCATCGCGCCGTGGTTCCTGGCGCCGGGTCGCATACCGGACCGGGTGCAACGGTTCGCAGCCGAGGCCGGGGTCGCAATGGCCGCACCGCTGGGGGCGCATCCGTTGGTTGCCGAGACGGTGTTGGACCGTTTCGATCAGGCATGCGCGGAGCGGGTCGCCGCTTAAAACTCGAGAAGCGTTCGCCGGAAGCGCCAGAGCGGAGTGACCCCAGCGGACCGGGTATCCGCGCAACCATGACCGCTATGCCACCGGATCCCGATCCAGCTCGCGTACCGGGCCTGGCGCCAGGGGGAGGTGTCCCGCCAGGCTCGACGCCCCCTGACTCGGCGCAGACGTCGAGATCGGTGGGGCGGCAACCACAACCGAAGCGGATACTCACGCCACTGGTGCTGACCAGCATCCTCGCGGTGATCGCCTTCGGCTTGATGTTCGTCGGCTTGATGTTCGTCGTGGTCGCCATGTGGATGCTGGCAAGCATCCCATAGCGCCCCCGTCCGCGCCTACGCCGAGGCGAGCGTCGTCTCTACTTCGACCTCGTTGGCGATCGGCGGCACCCGGGTGGCGCGCACGTACACCACATCACCCTCCTTCAGGGCGAGTGCCTCGGCGTCACCGCGGGTGATCTGGGCGGTGAACGGGCCACCGGAGGCCGCGCTGGTCAACTCCACCCGGACCTCGAATCCCAGCGTCACGACCCGGTCGACCGTGGCGCGAACGACGCCGATCGACTCCGCAGTCCCGTCACCGCCGGCAACCGCCATCTCAGGATTGCGGCCCACCCGGATGTCGTGCGGCCGGACCAGCGCGCCGTTCAGCGCGGACACCGCACCCAGAAAGGACATGACGAAGGCGTTCTCGGGTGCGTCGTACACGTCGGTCGGGGAACCGATCTGCTCGATGCGGCCCTTGTTGAGCACCGCGATCCGATCGGCCACGTCCAACGCCTCGGCCTGGTCGTGGGTGACCAACACCGTGGTGACATGCACCTCGTCGTGCAGGCGCCGCAACCACGACCGCAGGTCTTCGCGCACCTTGGCGTCCAGGGCGCCGAACGGCTCATCCAACAGCAGCACCTCCGGGTCGACCGCCAGCGCCCGGGCCAGCGCCATGCGCTGACGTTGACCACCGGACAGCTGGTTGGGGTAGCGGTTCTGAAAACCGCTGAGCCCCACCACCTCCAGCAAGTGGTCGACCTTTTCGTTGATTTCCGCCTTGGGCCGCTTGCGGATCTTGAGCCCGAAGGCGACATTGTTGCGCACGGTCAAGTGCTTGAACGCCGCGTAGTGCTGGAAGACGAATCCGATGCCCCGGCGTTGCGGCGGCACCCGGGTGACGTCGCGTCCATTGATCGTGACGGTTCCGGCATCGGGCTCATCGAGGCCGGCGATGGTGCGCAGCAGTGTCGACTTGCCCGAGCCGCTGGGGCCCAGCAGCGCGGTCAGCGATCCGGTGGGCACCACAAAGTCCACGTGATCCAGCGCGACGAAGTCACCGTACTGCTTGTAGGCGTCCCGCACGACGATCGCGTTCTTGCCCTGGTCGGTCCCGGTCATGTCTGAAGTCTCCTTGTCCCGGCCTAGCTGCTTGCTCTTGCCCGACGGGCATCGAGCACCACTTGAACGATCAGCACCAACACGGCTACCCCCATTAACAACGTTGACAACGCGTACGCGCCGTACTCCGCGCCGCGGTTGTAGCGGTCGGACACCAACAACGTCAGCGTCTGCGACTGCCCGGGAAGGTTGGACGACACCATGATGACCGCGCCGTACTCACCGAGAGTGCGCGCGACGGTCAGCACGATGCCGTAAGTCAATCCCCATCGGATCGACGGCAGCGTGATCCGCCAGAACGTCTGCCACCAGCCGGA
>JALHRH010000078.1 GCA_022841565.1 Mycobacterium sp.
TGCTATAACTGCCGAAGATGAAAGCGCCGGTGTTGACATTGCCGGAGTTCGCTAGGCCGGTGTTGTAGTTGCCGGTGTTGAAGTAGCCCGTATTGTAGGAGCCCGGGTTGTAGTCACCCGTGTTGAAGCTTCCCGTGTTGAAGCTGCCGGTGTTGTAGTTGCCCGTATTGAAGAAACCGGTGTTGAGGCTGCCGGCGTTGCCAAAGCCAAAGTTGCCGGTACCGGAGTTGCCGATGCCGATATTGTTGGTCCCGGAGTTGAACAAGCCGATGTTGCCGCTGCCCGAGTTGAAGCCGCCAGCGAAATTGAGGCCCACCAGGCCGCTGCCGCTTAACCCGATACCGAAGTTGTTGTTGCCGGTGTTGGCGATTCCCACGTTGCCGCTGCCGGTGTTGCCGAAGCCAATGTTGTTGCTGCCGGTGTTGCCGAAGCCGATGTTATTGCTACCGAGGTTGGCACCGCCGAAGTTTGCGTTACCGAGGTGCGCGAAGCCGACGTTGTTGTCGCCCAAGCTGCCCAAGCCCAGGTTGTGGGCTCCGATGTTCCCTAAGCCCGCGAGATTGCCCCCGATGTTCGACATACCCGAAACGCCGGGCGGTGCTCCGAGGCCGGTGTTGAAGAAGCCCGAAACGGTATCGCCCACGTTCGCCAGCCCCGAGGCCAGCGCGTTGTCGTTGAGGAAGCCGGAGGTGCCAAAGATCGAATTGTTCACGAAGCCCGAGACATTGGCGCCGACATTGGCGATGCCGGACACGGTTCCGGTGCCGCCGTTGAACAAGCCCGACGACGCACCGCTTGTGGAGTTGAAAAAGCCGGTGGCCGCCGGGATATCGACCAACGTCCAGTCGACGGGGCCAATGCTGGCCGTAATGGGTATCCGCACCACCGTTGAACCTTCGGGGTCGCCGATGTTGAACGAGATCGCCGGACCGGAAGCCGTTATCGGCGGCAGGCTTACGGAGTTGATTACGCCGCGGGAGAGTGCGACCGGCCCCAGTGGCAGGCTCAGACCGAAGTTGACGTCTCGAAGGGTAACGCCGCTGAAGAGCGTGTCGGTGAAGCTGGCTGTTAAGGGGATGTTGATGGGAACGTCGATGTTGATGTGGGCGCGGATTTCGGGAACGTGGATCGTGTAGTTGGCGCCCCAAAGGCCCTGATAGTCGCCTCGCCAGAACAGCCCGTTGCTATAGCTGCCGGAGATGAAAGCGCCGGTGTTGACATTGCCGGAGTTCGCTAGGCCGGTGTTGTAGTCACCGGTGTTGAAGTAGCCCGTGTTGTAGGAGCCCGGGTTGAAGTCGCCCGTGTTGAAGCCTCCCGCGTTGAAGCTTCCGGTGTTGTAGTGGCCCGTATTGCCGACCCCGGTGTTGACGTTGCCGGAGTTGAGGAAACCGGTATTGACGTGGCCCGCGTTGAAGATGCCCGTGTTCGCGTTACCGGTGTTGCCCAGGCCGGCGTTGCCGCTGCCGGCGTTGCCAAGACCGAAGTTGCCGGTGCCCGAGTTGCCGATGCCGACGTTGTTGGTTCCGGAGTTGAACAAGCCAATGTTGCCGTTACCCGAGTTCAGACCGCCGAGGCCCACTTGGTTAATACCGGTGAGCCCGATTCCGAAGTTGCTGTTGCCCATGTTGGCAAAGCCGGTGTTGCCGTTGCCGGTGTTGCCGAAGCCGACGTTGCCGCTGCCCGTGTTGCCGAACCCGAAATTGCCGTGACCGGTATTGCCGAAGCCGAAATTATTGCTGCCCGAGTTGGCGAAGCCGATGTTCGCGGAGCCGAGGTTTGCGCTGCCGAAATTGAGGCTGCCCAGGTTGGCATTGCCCACGTTCAGCTGGCCCAGGTCCGGGAGACCCAGGTTGAACGCCGCCGACCCGGCAATGTTGTAGAAGCCCGAGACGCTGCTGCCCAGGTTGGCCCAGCCCGACTGCAGCGAACCGAAGTTCAGCAGGCCCGAATTTCCTATTACGGTCCCGAGTCCACTGTTCCAGAATCCCGAACTGCTACCGCCGAAGTTCTGGAAGCCGGATGTGCCACCGGCGCCCGAATTGAAGAAACCCGACGAGGGGCTGCCGGTCGAATTTCCGAAACCGGGGCCCGACGGGATGTCGAGGAACGTAATCGTGCCTCCCTCGAGGGCACCGACAATGCTGACGGGAAGCGCGATGTTTGGCCCGCCGACGGTCAGGATGACCGTAGGCGCGGTGAGTGTTGATGCGCCGAGCCGGACGGGACCGAAAAAGACAGATCCGTCCAGATACTCGATCCGAGGGAGAATCGACCCGGCCACGGTGACCGGCAGGGTCATTCCGCCCATGATCATCACCTGATTTACGGGCATGATCATCTGCATGTTGATGGGCATGTAAGGAATAGTGAAGGAAAGATTGATGCCAATCTGGCCCTGGTTATCGCCCGTCACAAAGAAGCCGTTGTTAGCATTGCCCAGATTAAAGGCACCGGTGTTGATGTTTCCCGCGTTGAAAAAACCAGTGTTGACGTTGCCCGTATTAAGGTAGCCGGTGTTAATGCTGCCCGGGTTGAAGTCACCGGAGTTCGTGCTGCCCACATTGAAGCTACCGGTGTTGTAGCTGCCCGTGTTGAAGAAGCCGGTGTTGAAGTGGCCTGCGTTGCCGATGCCTGTGTTTCCGTTGCCAGGGTTCTCGATGCCCCAGTTTCCGGCGCCCGCGTTCAGGAAGCCCCAGTTCCCGGTGCCCGAGTTCCCGATGCCGACGTTTCCGGTGCCCGAGTTTAACAATCCGATATTATTGGTGCCCGAGTTGAAAAGGCCGCTATTGCCGATGCCCGAGTTCAGGCCGCCAAAACCCACCATGTTGTTGCCGGTGAGACCGAAACCTACATTGCCGTTGCCGGTGTTGCCGAAGCCGGAGTTGTCGTCGCCTGCGTTTCCGAAGCCGAAATTGTTGTTGCCGGCGTTTCCGAGACCGAAATTTTGACTGCCTAAGTTGCCGAAGCCAACATTGCGACTGCCTAGGTTGCCGAAACCGAAATTTGCGTCGCCAACGTTTCCGCCCCCGAGATTTTGGCTCCCATAGTTGCCGCTGCCGAAAATATTGTAGTCGCCAAAGTTGCCGCTGCTGAGGACGTTGTAGTTTCCGAGGTTTGCAGTGCCGAGAATGTTTCCTACGCCCCCGTTTGCGAGGCCGACATTCAATATCGTGGTGCGCAGGAAAAGTCCCGACTGATCGCTTCCCGCGTTGAAGACGCCCGACACATGGGCGGGCGTCGACATGCTCACCAAGCTCAAGTTGAGGAGACCCGAGACGGTGTTGCCCGAGTTCAACAGACCCGATTGCAGCACGCCGACGTTGACAAAGCCTGAGTTACCACCTACCCCGACGGAAGAGTTGAACAGCCCAGAATTATTGGCACCGGAGTTGAATAAACCCGATGCGCCGCCGGCGCCGCTGTTGAAAAAGCCGGACGACGGGACCGCGGTGGAGTTACCGAAGCCCGGGCCTCCCAAAATCAGACCCTGGTAGTCGCCTCTCCATAAGATGCCATTGCTCTGGTTGCCGTAGATGAATGCGCCGGTGTTGACATCGCCAAAGTTCGCGAGGCCGGTGTTGTAATTACCGGTGTTAAAAAAGCCTGTGTTGTAGTTGCCGGTGTTGAATGAGCCGGTATTTCCGCTGCCCGGGTTGTAATTGCCGGTATTGTAATTACCCGCGTTGCCGATGCCTGTGTTGGCTATGCCAGCGTTGAAAAAGCCACTATTGGCGTAGCCCGTGTTACCAATTCCGGTGTTGGTCCCGAACCCCGAGTTTCCGATCCCGAAGTTTCCGTTACCTGAATTGCCGATACCGATGTTGCCGGTGCCGGAGTTGAACAAGCCGAAATTGCCGGTGCCAGAGTTCCATCCGCCAAAGCCCGCCAGGTTATTCCCGGTAAATCCGATGCCGAAGTTGTCGTTGCCGGTGTTGGCAAAGCCGGTGTTGCCGAAGCCGAAATTGCCGAAGCCGACGTTGCCGCTGCCGGTGTTGCCGAAGCCGATATTGTGGCTGCCGGTGTTGCCGAAGCCGACGTTTCCGCTGCCGGTGTTGCCGAAGCCGATGTTGATGTCGCCGATGTTTCCGAAGCCAAGATTATTAGCGCCGACGTTTCCATGGCCGATATTCGGCAGGCCGACGTTCGCGAAGCCCAGGTTGACGCCAGTCGGGCTCGAGGAGGCCGCCGCCACTGATAAAGGGGCTGATGGTGGGCCCGCCGCGACTGCAGTGGCCAGTTCGGCGCCGACTGAGCCGACCGCATGTGCCGCGTCCGCCACCTGGCTTTGCACGTTCGTTAGCAGCCCCGAGACGAACGGCGTCAAATCCGAGACGGCGCCCGAAGCTGCTGCGTGATAGTCCAACATCGCGGTCACGTCTTGGGCCCACATTTGTTCGTACTGCGCCTCGACAGCCGCGATCGCCGGGGCGTTTTGACCCAGTAGGTTGGCGAGCACCAGCGATACAAAACGAGAGCGGTTCATCGAAATGATCGATGGACGTACCGTCGCGGCTACCGCTGCCTCGTACGCGGCCGCCGCCACCCGGGACTGTTGCGCCGCCTGTTCAGCTCGGACGGTCGCCGCACTCAGCCACTCCAAATAGGGCGCGGCCGCATTCGCCATCGCCGCCGACGACGCGCCCTGCCACGCGTATCCCGCAAGGTCCGACGTCACTGACGAGAAGGAGGCCGCGGCCGAACCCAACTCTGTGGCCAGCCGATGCCAGCCCGCCGCTGAGTTCAACATCGGTTGCAGCCCCGCGCCAAGCAACAGTTGCGCGGAATTGATCTCCGGGGGCAGCACCGCGTAGTTCACGGCCCGCCCCTGTTTGAACCCCCGGTCGCCGCCGCGGTCGCGACGTTTGCTAGCAGGCCGAGCTGGGCGCGTGCTTCAAGCAGCAGTCGAGACTTGTCGACCGCTGCCCGGTACCGACTTGCGATTGACTGACGGTCATCAAGGCGCGCGCAATCCAGGCGCGGACCCGTCACGGTCGCTCGCTATCGTGCGTGGTTGGCCTGCCGGCGACCGCCAATTGGTCGCTCGGACTCGAAATGCCCATGATCCTCGAAGTCCCTAAAGTGGTCGCAATCAGGTGTAACCAAGATCCAACGGGGGTCTTCGATAATCGTGCGTCAATTGTGAAATCAGCAGGATGGTGCGGTCGCTCGCGTGATTCCGAGGCTGCCCAAGGTGAGCCCTCGCGGCACTCTCGGCTCATGTCCGACGCTCCAAGGTCCTTGGAAATGTCGGTATCGTACAACCTAGAAAGAACTAGGCGTGGGTATTTTGCCGCTTGTGCGGCATCTCCGTAAAGTTTGAGATGGCGTGTGCGTCGTCCAGCACAGTCGTTAGCCGCGCCCTGGACGACCGTCGACCCAGCGAAGTCGCCCGCAGCCTCTCAGTGGCCCAAGCAGCCGGCCAATCGACGACGAAAATTTCTCGGATGGCCGCGTCACCACTGGGACTCTCGACTCGATCGCGGCGACCGCACTGGTTGCAGCACCGGTTTGCCCGCAGGTCGTTGCCGCATGACCCGCACGCCGTCGATTTCGCACCGCCGATCAGCGGCTTTCATGCGCCTCGATGTGTCCGGGATTAAGCCTCGCGAGCACAGTGGTGGCTGTACTGGTTTCTGCGTACGGCGCACGGACCTGCAGACCCACCCCCGGGCAGGCACGCCGTCGCGAGAACGACTACCTTCACCTATACGCATTGAAACGCACTTAGTGCATCGAGACGCACTTAGGGCGGCAGCCATATCAGCCTGAGCGCAAAGGGGTTCTCGTGGGCGACACCGACGACACCGCAACTCTGAAGTACCCGGGGGGCGAGATCGACCTGAAGGTCGTCCATGCAACCGAAGGTGCCGATGGCATTGCGCTGGGTCCGCTGCTGTCCAAGACCGGGCACACCACCTTCGATAACGGCTTCGTCAACACTGCCTCGTGCAAGAGCGCCATCACCTACATCGATGGTGACGCGGGCATTCTGCGCTACCGTGGTTACCCGATCGATCAGCTGGCCGAGAAGTCCACCTTCATCGAGGTCTCCTACCTGCTGATCTACGGTGAGCTGCCCACCACCGAGCAGCTGGCTGAATTCACCGGCCGCATTCAGCACCACACCATGCTGCATGAGGACCTCAAGCGATTCTTCGACGGCTTCCCGCGTAACGCCCACCCGATGCCGGTACTGTCCAGCACCGTCAACGCGCTATCGGCGTACTACCCGGATTCGCTGGATCCCACCGACAACGCCCAGGTCGAGCTGTCCACTATCCGGCTACTGGCCAAGCTGCCCACCATCGCCGCCTACGCCTTCAAGAAGTCGGTTGGGCAGCCATTCCTCTACCCGGACAACTCGCTGACCTTGGTGGAGAACTTCCTGCGCATGACGTTCGGGCTGCCTGCTGAGCCGTATCAGGCCGACCCCGAGGTGGTGCGGGCCCTGGACATGCTGCTGATCCTGCACGCCGACCACGAGCAGAACTGTTCGACGTCAACCGTGCGGCTGGTGGGATCCTCCCAGGCCAATCTGTTCACGTCGATCTCCGGCGGCATCAACGCGCTGTGGGGTCCGCTGCACGGCGGCGCCAATCAGGCGGTGCTCGAGATGCTCGAGCAGATCCGCGAGAGCGGTGACGACGTGGGTGAGTTCGTGCGCAAGGTGAAGAACCGCGAGGCCGGCGTCAAGCTGATGGGCTTCGGGCACCGCGTCTACAAGAATTACGACCCGCGGGCCCGAATCGTCAAAGAGCAGGCCGACAAGATTCTGGCCAAGCTCGGCGGCGACCCGCTGCTGGATATCGCCAAGCAGCTCGAAGAGGCGGCGCTCACCGACGACTACTTCATCGAGCGCAAGCTCTACCCGAACGTCGACTTCTACACCGGCCTGATCTACCGGGCACTGGGCTTCCCGGTCCGGATGTTCACCGTGCTATTCGCGCTGGGCCGGCTGCCGGGCTGGATCGCGCACTGGCGGGAGATGCACGACGAAGGCGACAGCAAGATCGGCCGCCCGCGCCAGATCTACACCGGCTACACCGAGCGCGATTACGTCGGTATCGACGGGCGGTAACTATAGGCTGGCCAACACCGCCATCGCCGCGTTGTGCCCGCCGAGACCCGAGACCGCACCTCCGCGGCGGGCACCCGAGCCGCACAGCATGATCCGTTCGTGCCCGGTGGCCACCCCCCACCGCCGCGCCGGCGTGTCCAGCGCGTCGTCGTCTTCAGCGAACGGCCAGGACAGCGCACCGTGGAAGATGTTTCCCGCGACCATCCCCAGCCGGTCCTGCAGATCCAGCGTGGTGGTGGTCTCCAGGCAGGGGCGGCCATGCGCGTCGGGCAGCAACACGTCCTGAATGGGTTCGGCCAGCACGGAATTCAACGAGGCCAGCACCGCTTCGGTGAGCTGCTCGCGCACCGGGTCGGGCTCGGCGGCGCCGAACACCGAATGGGGGGCGTGGAAGCCGAACACCGTCATGGTCTGCACACCGGGTAGGGCAGGCGACACGATACTCGGGTCGGTCAGCGAGTGGCAGTAGGCCTCGCACGGTAACGGATCCGGCAGTTGCCCGGCCGCGGCTCGCAGGTAGCCGGCATCGAGTTGCGACCAGGTCTCGTTGACGTGAAACGTGCCGGCGAAGGCCTGCTCGGGCGTTATGTTCTCGTCGCGCAGGCGCGGCAGTCGGCGAAGCACCATGTTGACCTTGACCTGTGGGCCGGGCGACACCGGTGGCGTCGGTTCGCCCAGCAGGCCGGCCAGCACCGCCGGTCCGACGCCGGCCAGGACGAAGCGGCCGCGGACCTCGTGCTGGTCTCCCCGGCTGCGATACCGCACCTCGCCGCCCGGGTCAACGGCGAAAACATCTGCACCAGTTGATAATTCGGCTCCGTGGCGGGCGGCCGCGGCGGCCAGGGCCGAGGACACCGCACCCATACCGCCGACCGGGACATTCCAGTCGCCGGTGCCACCGCCGAGCACGTGATACAGCAAGCAGATGTTCTGCAGCAGCGACGGGTCGTCGAGGCGGGCGAACGTGCCGATCAGCGCGTCGGTGGCGATGACGCCGCGAACCAGGTCGCTGGTCACCGCGTCGGTGATGGCGTGCCCGATCGGCGCATCCATCATGTCCCGCCACGCGCCCGCGACGTCCGGATCGCCGCCGGCCACGACGAGTCGGCGAGCCTGCTCGCGGGTGCGCAGCGGTTCGAGCAGGGTAGGCCACAGGCGCTGAGTGACCAGCCCGCAGCGCCGGTAGAACGCGGCAAAGCCCACCTCGTCGGCACCCGCGCCGATTGCGGCGAAGTTGCCCGAGGATCCGACCAGCAAACCGGTGCGTCCAGACGTTTCGGGGTCTGGCGTATAGGAGGCGTAGGGCCGCTTCGCCAGCCGCACCCGGGCACCCAGATCGTCCAGAATGCGCGACGGCAGCAGACTCACCAGATACGAGTAACGCGACACCCGCACGTCGACACCGTCGAACGCTTGGGCAGAAACGGTGGCGCCGCCCAGCTGCGGCAACCGTTCCAGCAGCCGCACCCGTAGGCCCGCCTGGGCCAGGTAGGCCGCCGCGACCAGACCGTTGTGACCGCCGCCAACGATGATTACATCGAAATCGGCATCCTGCATCGACACGCGCTACCCGAGGTAACCTTCGGACTCGTCGGCCGGTCGCGCCGCTTCGCGGGGGTCACCACCGGTTTCGCGTAGTGCCCGTCGATGCCCGAGCGGGTCCCAACGCAGATCGAGTTCGACTTCCAGACGGCGCAGCCGTCCGTTTTCCTGCAACGCCATTTCCTGAGCGACCAGGTCACGGATACGGCCCAGGGCGTCGCTGTCCGTCGGTGTGCTGGCATTGGCCATCAGTCCAGTCTGCCCCAGGTTGGCTCGGTATCGGGTCGCGACTCGGTAGGCTGCATAACGCCTGGAAACGCAAAACAACGACGGTTTAGGTGAGGAGCAATGGTCGGTCCAGATGTGGGGTTGAGCGAAGCGCCCGCGCCCGCCGATCAGGTCGACCAGGCCCAGTTCGCTCCGAGGTTCCACCGGCAAAGGCTCGGTCGCCCCTGGTTGATCGGCGTGGCGGTTATCCCGTTTCTGCTGGCCATGATCGGATTCGGCGCCTACGAACGACCCATGGGCATCAACGGACCGACCGGCGACCTGCCGACACTGACCGCTGCGCCTGGCGGTCCGGCGAGCACCGCTGGCGCCCCGAGCCTGTCACTGTCGCTGCTCTCAATCAGCCGCAGCGGCAACAGCATCACGCTGATCGGCGACTGCCCGGACGACACCGCCAAGGCGGCCCTGATGAAGTCGCTTAAAGCCCTGATCACACCCGGAGTCAACGTTATCGACCAGATCCGCATCGACCCCTTGGTGCGCACCCTCGATTTCGGTAATGCCGAACCGGTTTTCACTGCCGGCGCGCAGATTCCCGATTTCGCCTTCAAAGTCGAGAAAGACACCGTCACGTTGAGCGGCACTGCGTCGCCCGATCAAAAGGACGCCGTCGAGCGCGCGGCTGTCAGCGCATGGCCGGGGGTGAATATCGCCAACAATATCGTGGCCAGGGTGCAGATCACGCCGAGCGCACCGCAGGCCGCGGGGGCTGCACCTCCTCCGGGGCCCGGCGCGTGTAACGACCTGCAGGCGGTGATCAATACCATGACCGGCGGGCCACTGGCCTTCGGTAGCGACGGCGTGAGCCTGACCACCGACGACAACCAGATCCTCATCCGGGTGGCCGACCAGCTCAAGGTATGCCCGGCCGCGCGTGTCACGGTCAACGGATACACCGACAACGCCAGCGCCGAAGGCATCAACATCCCGCTGAGCGTTCAGCGCGCCACCGTCGTGGCCGAGTACCTTATTGCCAACGGCGTGGCCCGCGATCGGGTCACTGCCAAGGGTTTGGGCTCGGCGAATCCGATAGCCAGCAACGACACGGCCGAGGGTCGTGCGAAGAACCGCCGCGCCGAACTTGTGGTCAGCTAGGGGAGAATCAAGCATGGGTTTTCTGCTCCAGTGGCTGGTCTACTTGGCTGCTTTCGTGGCCGGGTCGGCGGTAGCGGCCGGGATCGTCTGCCTGCTGATCAAGCCCTACCGGCCCGAGTCCGAGTCCGAGTCCGAGTCCGAGTCCGGGCCGGCTGCTTCCGGCGTTGCTGAGTCACCAACCCCGGAGGTCGCGGCGACCGAGTTAGCGCAACCGCAGTGGCCTAACGCGGAGCCGGAGCCGGAGCCGGAGCCGGTTGAGCCGGCTGCCGAGCCCGAGGTCGGCGAGTCAGAAGCCGTCGAGTACGGGCCCGAGACCGACTTGACACGACCGCACTGGCCGGGGTCGCCGTCCCAGTGGCCTGGCATCGGAGTGAAGCGGTGACCGATCACGTGCACTGGTGGTTGGCGGCTGTGTCGTTCGCGCTGGGCATGGTGTTGACGTTCACGCTGATGGCCCGACCCGCCAAAACCCAAATGCCGGCTTGGGTCCTGGCCGAACCCAGACCGCGCCCCAAGCCCGAGCCGGTGATGAAGACCCCCGTCAGCACAGCCCCGACGAAGAAGATACCCGGTGCCAGGCCGGGACCGGCGAAGAAGAAGGTCGTCTCCAAAGTTCCGCCGAGCAAGCGCAAGCCCGTTTCCGGTGATGCGGTGACGGAACGGATACCCGTCATCAAAGACCCTGCAACGCAGAGGATTCCGGTTTCCGGTAAGAGGCCGGCGAAGAAGACTGGTGCTGCCAGAGCGAAGCCGAGGACGAAAGGTGCCCCCACCAGGCGCAGGCCCGTCCCGAAAGATGCTGTGACGGAGAAGATTTCGGTCAGCAGCGAATCCGTGTCGCCCGCGCTACCGCTGGTGCCCTATGCGCCGTACGGTCCAGGTTCCATGCGTGCCAACCCCGACGGCAGCGGACCGGACGGCTGGGTGATCAAGGGGCGGAGCGATTCCCGGCTTTTCTATACGCCCGACGACGGGTGCTACGACGATACCGAGGCCCAAGTCTGGTTCCAGGACGAGGAGCTCGCCGCCCGCGCGTTCTTCGTTCCGTGGCGCACAAGTGCGCGGAAGGGCTAGCTTGGCCCGGGAAGGCGCAACACCAGGCGTGCCCCACCTAGCGGGCTGCTTTCCAGCGACGCTGTCCCGCCGTGCAATTGTGCTTGCTGCGCCACCAACGCCAACCCCAGGCCCGACCCCGAGTGCGAGGCCGTCGAGCCCCGGGAAAACCGCTCGAACACCACCTGACGCTCTTTCTCCGGCACCCCGCTGCCATCGTCGTCGATGGCGATCTCGACCCCGGCCCGCGAGCTGACCGCGGACAGCTGGACGTGGGTGGCGCCACCGTGCTTGACGGCGTTGGCGATCGCGTTATCGACGGCCAACCGCAACCCGGCTGGCATCCCGACGATGATGCAGGTCGGCGAAGGCACCAGGGAGACATCAAGATCGGGGTAGATGCGGGTGGCGTCGTGGGCGGCGCGGTCCAGCAGATCGGTGATGTCGACGGGCACGTGGTCGTCGGAGGTGGACAGTTCGCCCTGAGCCAACCGCTCGAGCGCGCTCAGGGTGGCCTCGATCCGCGACTGGGTGCGGATCACGTCGCTAAGCACTTCCTTACGTTGGTCGTCAGGCAGATCGAGGGTGGCCAGCACCTCCAGGTTGGTCCGCATCGCGGTCAGCGGGGTACGCAGCTCGTGCGAGGACACGGCCGCGAAGTCGCGGGCTGAAGCCAGTGCCTCCTGCGTCCGGTTCTGCTCATTCCAAATGCGTTGCAGCATGCCCCGCATGGCCTCGGCGATCTCCACGGCCTCGCTGGCGCCATGTACCTCGACCCGCGGCGCCTCGTCGCCCGCATCGATCGACCGGGTCTGCTCGGCCAGCTGCTTGAACGGTCGCACCGCAAACGCGGCCAGCAACCAGGCGAACACCGCCGCGGCGCTGATCGCGAAACCACAAATCAGGATCACTCGACGATGCCGGCCGTTGGTACGGGCGAAGGTGTCGTCATACGTTGCGCCCACGGCCACCGACGTCGGTTCCGCCCCCGGGATCTCTACTGTGCGCACACGGTAACGCACCCCGTGGATATAGGTGTCGGCATAGTCGGCTTGCAGCTTGGGCAGCGTGATGTCGGAGTTCGACTTGATGACGTTCCCGCGCCGAACGGTGATGATGGTGTCCCTGTCGTTGGGCGAACGCGGGATCTCCTCCATGCCTCGTGGCACGAACGGGATCGCGAAACCCGCAGCCTCGTCCAGCCGACGGTCCAGCCGTTCCTTGCTATCGCCGGTGATACCGACCCAGACGACAGCGCCGACGATCAGCACCGGGATGGCGGCGCCGATGACCGTCGCGACCACCACCCGAGTCCGCAGCGACGGTGTGCGGGCGAAGATCCGCGACAGAATGTTCACGGTCGCCATCGGGCACCTAGCGCGCTCATTGCATCCTGAGTACGAAACCGACACCCCGGACGGTGTGCAGGAGCCGCGGGCCGCCGTTGGCTTCCAGCTTGCGCCGCAGGTATCCGATGAAGACGTCTACGACGTTGGTGTCGGCGGCGAAGTCGTAGCCCCACACCAGTTCGAGCAACTGGGCGCGGGACAACACCGCCGTCTTGTGCTCGGCCAGCACCGCAAGGAGGTCGAATTCCCGCTTGGTCAGGTCCACGTCGACGCCGTTGACCCGGGCGCGCCGACCGGGAATGTCGACCTCCAACGGACCCACCGTGATGGTTTCCGAGGATGAGGTCGCGGTGGCGCCGCGGCGGCGCAACAGGGCGCGCACTCGCGCCACCAGTTCGGCCAGCACGAAGGGCTTGACCAGGTAGTCGTCGGCGCCCGCCTCAAGGCCGGCCACCCGGTCGTCCACGGAGCTGCGGGCGCTGAGCACGCACACCGGCACGTCGTTGTCCATGGCTCTCAGCGCCGTGACGACGCTGACGCCGTCGAGCACGGGCATGTTGATGTCGAGCACGATCGCGTCCGGCCGGGTCTCGGTAGCGCTGCGCAGGGCCTCGGCGCCGTCAACCGCGGTGGACACCTCGAATCCCGACAGCCGTAGGCCGCGTTCCAGGGAGGCGAGCACGTCGGAGTCGTCATCGACCACCAAGACCCGCGGTGAGTTCACACCAGTGTCCATGCGCCTATCTTGCCTGATTGAGGGCCACGGCGGTGGGAGGCGCGGGAATGCCTCAGAGATCGTCGGCGGCGCCGCGTCCGGCGGCCCGACCGGAGAAGATGCAGCCGCCCAGGAATGTCCCCTCCAGCGCGTTGTATCCGTGCACGCCGCCGCCACCGAACCCGGCCACCTCGCCGGCCGCGTACAGGCCCGGAATCTTCTTTCCGTCGTTGCCCATGGCGCGGGAGGACAGATCGGTTTGGATGCCGCCCAACGTCTTTCGGGTCAGGATGTGCAGTTTCGCCGCGATCAGTGGTCCGGCCTTGGGGTCCAGGATGCGGTGTGGAGCTGCGACACGGCCGAGTCGATCGCCCAGTGCCCGTCGGGCGTTGCGGATGCCCTGCACCTGAACGTCCTTGCAAAACGGGTTGGCTAGCTGCAGATCACGGGACTCGATCTGGGCACGGATCCCGGCCGGGTCCAGCAACGGTTCGTCGGTCAGGGCGTTCATCTTCGCGACGAGGTCTTCGAGGTTGTCGGCTACCACGAAATCGGCGCCGTGGGCCTTGAACGCCTCGACCGGGCCGGTGGCCTCCTTGTTGAAGAAGCGCTGCTGGAGCACATTCATGAGGCTCTTGCCGGTGATGTCGGGGTTCTGCTCCGAACCCGATAGCGCGAATTCCTTCTTGATGATCTTCTGGGTCAGGACGTACCAGGAGTAGTCGTACTTCGCGATCTCGGGGTTTGTGCGCAAATATTTCAGCGTGCCCAGGGTGTCGTAGCCCGGCAGGAAGGGTGCCGGTAAACGTCGGCCTAGGGCGTCGAACCACATCGACGACGGGCCGGGGATGATGCGGATGGCGTGTTTGGGCCAGATCGGGTCCCAGTTGTTGACGCCTTCGGTGTAGTGCCACATCCGGTCGCGGTTGACCAGGCGGACTCCGCTGTCGTGGGCAATGTCGAGCATGCGCCCGTCGACATATTCCGGGACGCCGGTGATCATCGACGCCGGCGGGGTGCCCATCCGGTCGGGCCAGTATCGCCGAACCATCTCGTGGTTGCCGCCGATGCCGCCGGTCGTGATGATCACCGCCTGCGCCGACAATTCGAACTCACCGACCGCATCGCGGTTGGACGGCGCACCCCGCACCGCGTCGTCAGGCGCCAGCACCGTGCCCTTGATGCCCGTGACGGCACCGTCGGTGAACACCAACTCGTCCACTCGGTGGCGGTGGTAGAACCTCACCAGACTGTCCCGCTCGGCATCCAGGGCCGAATTCGCAAACGGCTCAACGACTCCGGTGCCTGTGCCCCAAGCGACGTGGAAGCGCGGTACCGAGTTGCCGTGCCCGTCGGCGCGCAGATCCCCGCGCTCAGCCCATCCCACAGTGGGCATGAACTTGATGCCAAGGTCGGTGAGGTAGGACCGCTTCTCTCCGGCGGCGAACTCCACATAGGCGCGGGCCCACCTCGCCGCCCACACGTCTTCGTCGTCGAGGCGATCGAATGCCGCACTGCCGGACCAGTCATTCCAGGCCAACTCGAGGGAGTCCTTGATCCCCAGCACGCGCTGTTCGGGAGTGTCGACCAGGAAAAGGCCACCGAAGGACCAGAAGGCCTGACCGCCCAGATTGGCCTCGTTCTCCTGATCGACCACGGCGACCTTCTTGCCGCGCCGGGTCAGTTCGTGGGTAGCGACCAGTCCTGCCAGACCCGCGCCGATCACGATGACATCTGCGTCCATAAGACAGCCTTTCTGCGCCGAATCCGCTCACCAACAAACTAGATACACGAATGTATCATATGCAGCAGCGCATCGAAAGGGCTGTTTCGGCACTCAATCCCGCGTGAGTACGACGTTCATCAACTGGGTGAGCCAGGCGCGCGCCGCGGCCTGGTCGCTGTCGAGCAGCAGCTGAACACTGACGCCGTCGTAGGCGGCGATGATGGCACGGGCGGTGTCGGTCACGGTGTCAATGGCCCTATGGAACCCGATGCCGCTGGCGATCAGCCGTTCCTCGATTACTTTTCGCAGCCCCGCGCGGTGAAGTTCCCAGCGGTGGGCGAGCTCGGGGTTGCGGGCGCAATACAGGAGGAAGTCGAACTTGATCAGCAGCCAGTCGCGTTCGAGAAGCAAGGTGTCGACGATGCGTTCGACGACTCCGGGTAGGTCGGTGACCGCGTCGGCGCCCTCCATCGCGCTGCGGACTTGCTCGGCGGTGCGAGCCGCCCACTGGTCGTAGAGGAGAAAGAACAACTCCTCGAGACTTTCGAATTGCGAATAGAACGCACCGCGGGTGTATCCGGCGGCCTCGCACACGTCCTCGATGGTCACGTGGCCGTAGCCCTTCTCGGCGAATACCCGGAACGACGCGTCCATCAGGCGAGCACGGGTCTCGGCGCGGCGCTTGGTGACCCGCGGCGGCTTTGCGGCAGTGGCTGCAGTTGGCATTGTGTTGCCTCCCATTCCCTGTGTAGCCGATACATTGCCAGATCGGATACGTGCAGTGCCACTTGGGCTCGGTCAACGTGAGCGATTCGTGACGTCAGGGAGACACCGCTCCTGCTCCGGTGCCGGCACATACTGTCGGGGTGCTAGCAGCCGGCGCGTTGCGGCGTCAGCACTGCCTCCAGAAGCTGAATGAGGCAGGCGTGCACGCCGGCTTCGTCGCTATCGAGCAGCACCTGAATGCCGAGGCCGTCGTATACCGCGATAATGGACCGTGCTGTGTCGCTGACGGAGCAAGTCGAATCCGAAAACTCGACGCCGCTTGTGGCCAGCAGTTCCTCGATGATCTGGTGCAGCTGCCCGCGATGCATGCACCAACGTTGGGACAACTCGGGATTGCGGGCGGCGACCGACAGTAAGTCGGCCTTGATGAGCAGCCAATCACGCTGGAAAAGCAAGGATTTCATGACGAGTGCGACGACCTGGGCGAGGTCGTTGGATGCGTCGCTGGCGGCCAGGGCGGCCCGAACCTGACCGGCGATCTGCGCAGTCCACTGACGGTAGACGACGAATAACAGTTCCTCGAGGCTGTCGAATTGGGAGTAGAACGCACCACGTGTATAGCCGGCGGCGGCGCACACATCCTTGATGGTCACCTGGCCGTAACCCTTGTCGGCGAACACCTCGACCGCCGCGTTAATCAGGCGCTGGCGAGTTTCGGCGCGCCGCTTGGTCACTCGTGCCGCCTTCGCGGTACCGGGTGAAGTCATTTGGCCACCACCTGTCGTTGCGCCGCCATCTAGTGCATGAAAGCATCCGATGCATTATGACATAGAATTGTCTACAGTATCGTATGCGTCAACGCATGCAAAGATTCGGCGTAGGTCCACACAGCGGGTGCTGATCGGGCTTGATGAGGAGAAGCGACGCGGGGGGCATCGGTGCGGGCATCACCGATTGACCAGGCCGCTCAGCCGCGACGCGAACTGTCGTCGAACCGCCGGGACGTGCGCGGCAAATCGCATTGCCGAATTGCGGATCGGCCGCAGCGGACGCGGCATCGTCGACACCGTCGTCAGCCGCCCGGTGAGCTCGAGCACCCGCAGCGCCCGTGCGCGCTGCGTCGAGCTATACACATCGAGCACGACGCCGGAGTTGTTCCGCAACGCCTCGGTGAGCGCGCCGGCGAGCGCGACGGCGTCGGTGATGCCCAAGTTCATGCCCTGGCCGCCGGCGGGACTGTGCACATGCGCGGCATCCCCGGCCAGAATTAGCCGGCCCGCCCGGTAGGTGTCGGCGACGCGATGCTGGATCCAGAAGCGCGATCCCCAGACCAAGTCGGTGACCACTGTGCGCCCGGGGCCAAAGCCACGAGTGTCCAGCAAACCTTGGACGAACTCCGTCGTCGGCGCCCGGGGTGCCTGCGTCGTCGGCGCCACGATGCGATGGATCTTGCCGGGCAGCGGCGCCAGCACGGCCAGGCCCTCGTTCCCGTAGAACAGGATCACCTCGTCGGCCGGAGCTTCACCGACGAGCCTGACATCGGCCAGTGCGAAGGACTCGGCGAATTCCCCACCGGTGAAGCCGATCCCGGCTTGATGTCGAACGGTGCTGTGCATGCCGTCGGCGCCGACGACGAAGCCCGCGCGGATGCTGTCGCCGTCGTCGAACGTCGCTGTGACACCGAATTCGTCTTGGCTCAGGTGGCTCAGCGTCTTAGGTCGAATTACCTTGCCGCCCAATTCGTTCAAGCGCTCCTCCAGCACCCGCTCGGTATCGGCCTGGGAGATCATGAGGCTGTAGGGGTAGCACGTCGGCAGTCCGCTGAAATCGACCGGCATCAGTACTCGTGAGCCCTGGCGGATGGTGAATCGCGGCGCGGCCAGCCCGGCCTCGACCAGGCGCCGGGACACATCGAGGGCTTCGAGCAACTCCAGGCTGCGGGCGTTCACTACGGCCGCGCGTGAGGTGTTGGCGCCGGACGGCAGTTTGTCGATCACGACCGCGTCGAGTCCGTGCGTAAGCAGGGATGCGGCCAGGGTGAGGCCGGTGGGACCGGCGCCCACAACCAGGACATCGGTGTCGGTCATGGCGTTCCTTTCTCTAGCTAAGTCAACAAGCGTTGATAAGGCCATCATGCTCGTGCCAAGGCAGTATGTCAACAGTTGTTGACCTAAGATCGTTGACATGAGGCGATCATCGGCGGAAACCAAGGCCGTCATCTTGACGAAGGCCCGCGAGCGGTTCGGGACGGCGGGATTCCAGGGCGCCACCATTCGGGCGATCGCCGCTGACGCGGGCGTGGATCCCGCGCTGGTGATGCGGTACTTCGGCAGTAAGGATCAGCTGTTCGCCGCCGCAGCCGAGTTCGATTTGCAATTGCCCGATTTCGCGGCGGTCGACGGTGAGTGCCTGGGCCGGTTGCTGGTCGGGCATTTCTTGCGGCGCTGGGAGGATGGCGACGACGCCCTGGTGACTCTGTTGCGCTGCAGCGCCACCAATGCCGACGCGGCACAACGGATGCGGGATATCTTTGGGAACCAGTTGCAGCCGCTGGTGGCATCCCGGGTGGCGTCGGGTGAGGCCGCGAAGCGGGCCGGGCTGATTGCCACCCAGATCCTGGGTTTGGCCTTGTGC
>JALHRH010000079.1 GCA_022841565.1 Mycobacterium sp.
TGCGCCGGGCGCACCGGCCCCGCCCGCCCCGCCGGTGCCGGCGAAACCGGTCGTGGTTCCGCTGTTGCCGCCGCGCCCACCGTCGCCCCCGCGTCCACCGGGAATGACGGCATTGCCACCGGCACCGCCCGTGCCCCCATTGCCGTTGGCTCCGGCATTTCCGCCGGCGCCACCCGATTGACCCGGTGCGCCCGACCCGCCGTTGCCGCCGTTGCCGGACAACCAGCCGCCGTCCCCGCCGTTCTGACCGGTGCCCGGCGCGCCGTCGGCGCCATTGCCCACCATGGGTCGGTCCGTCAGCAGCTCGCTGGGCGCATTGACCAGCCCCATCAGGCCCGTCGCTAACGGGCTGTCCAGCAGCGGCGCCAGCAGCCCGGCGTTGCCGAACTCGATGCGCTCGTATGCCGCTGCGCCCCGCTGAAATGCCTGAACGAACTCGTCGTTGGCTGCCGCGGCCTGCGCGCTGGCTGCTTGGTATTCCTGGCCGAAAGTGCCGAACAACCGCGCGATTGCCGCCGAGACCTCGTCCGCGGCCGCGGCCGCGATGCCCGTCGTCGGCGACGCCGCGGCCGCGGTGGCGGCCCGGATCGCCTCGCCGATGTCGGACAGGTTCGTTGACGCTGCAGCCAGGGCCGCTGGTGTTGCAATGACGTAAGACATCGTTGGCACCTTTGAATCAGGCTTCGGTGGAAGCGGGGATGTGTGCTGTGCAGCGGATCGGACGGAGGATCATCGACGCGTCCTGCTCGTCTAGAACAGCGTGAGCGGGCCGGCGAAATTGATCGGGATCCGGTCGATCGTGATCGACGGCAGATCGAACGCCGGCAACGCGCCGGACAGCCCCGTACCCAACGGAATTCGTGGGATCGTCAGACCCGGGAAGGTCAGCGACCCGATGGTGACCGACAGCGGTAAGCCGACCTGGATCGGGTCCACCGGGATCGAGAATCCGGGAATGCCGCCTGGTGGGGTCGCCACCGTGAACCACGGGATTTCCCACGCAGGCGTCGTGCTGGTGCTGGTTCCGCCGAGATTGATCTGCGGGACGAGGCCTCCACTGAAATAGATCGCGCCGGTGGTGGTCGCGAGGCCGGTCTTGATCTGATCGAAGTGCAGGAACGCGTCGGCGGCCAGCTGCGGGATGCTGATGGGCTGGACCGAAACGGGGCCCGCGGTGGCGCTCGGGTCGAGTCCCAGATGAATGGCCGGTGTGGAGAAGGACGGAATGGTGATCGGACCGATGCCCCCGCCGAGGTCGAAGCCCAGCGGAATCGACGGAATGTGGAACGACGGGAGAACGGCCGGGCCGACGCCCCCGTTGGCGGTGACGTACAGCAGTCTGTACGGCGGCAGCAGGTTGTCCGGGGTAGCCAGCTTGACGATGGCGTCGAGGCTGGCCTGGATGGCCGGAATGGTCCGAGCGGGAATGGTGAAGCCCTTTGGCCCCGCGGAGAGATTCAGGTCCAGCAGGTTGTTGGCCGGGAACGTCAGCCCGGTCGGGAAAATCGTGGCGCCGTCGAGGCCGCCCGGCACCTGGAAGCTCAGCGGGATCTTGTCGATCATGACGGCAGGGGTGTTGAAGGCGTGCGTGCCGCCGCTGAAGATGATCGAATACGGATCCTGGGTCGCGCTGCCGAGTGTGAGCGGGTTGACAAAGGCCAGGTTGGTCAGCGGTCCCGAACCGATTGATATATAGGCCCCCGTGGGGGCGGGGATCGGGTCCCAGGGCGCATTTCCGCTGGTCCAAATGAAGAACGGCGAGATCTTCGTCGCGGCCGTCTTGAACGCGTCGAAATGGACGGTGGCTAGCGGGTCGTTGAAGATCGCGGGGATCGTTTGGGACGGGATGCCGATCGGGCCCAGGCCGATGTCGCCGGTGATGTCGATGGGGATGTTCGGAAGCTCGATCGGCGGGATGGTGAACGCGCCATGGCTCAGGCCGAAATTGAGGCCCAACGGAATTGTGGGAATGGGCAGGTCCGGGACAGTCACCGGGCCCAGGCCACCGGAGAACTGGAAATCCACCAGGTTGAGCGACGGGGGGATGCCGTCGATCGGGTTGAGCAGGGTGGCGTCGAGTCGCACGTGCAGCGGAATCGGGTCGATGGTATAGCCATCCGGGAAGATCGTGAACGGCTGCAGACCGCCGGTCAGCGTGTAGGTGACCGGAATGGGGTTCTGCGGGATGGACAATCCACCGGGGAAGAGGGTGAAGGCCGGGACACCGCCGTGGGTGTCGATGGTCAGCGGCACCGGGGACGTCGCGATCCGCGGGATGTTGATCGCCGGAAGGTTCAGTGTGACGTGACCGGTCCGGGCATCGGTGGCCCCGTTCTCGATAGCGATGCCTGCGGTCGGTCCAAGGGTGTTCAGTTGCTGGCTTATTGCGTACTGCCCAAGTGTCCAGGGGGGAAGGTTGTCGGGCTTGAACTGCATGGACAGGCCGATTGACGGAAGCTGCAGCGTCGACCCGGTGCTGGCGGGGATGTTCAGCGGAATGACGACCTGCTGCGCGCGCATGTTGAGACCGTCGAAAAGCGTGATAGCGGGCAGCGTGAGGCTTTGGTGGATGTTCAGCGGTATGCCAGGTACATCGATCTGCGGCACGGTGAAGGAATTGATGTAAATAGTCTCGTTGATGTTGATCGGCACCCCTGGGACATGAATGGGGTCGATGTGGAAGGGGCCGAGATTCTGGTTGATGTCCAGCAGGTTGAAGCCGAGGCTCGGATCGGCCAAATTCTGGTAATCACTGGTAAAAAGAGCGCCGATGCTGTGGTCGCCGGAGATCAGTATTCCGTTGTTGAAGTCGCCCGAATTGGCCAACCCGAGGTTGGCGTCACCGCTGTTGAACAGGCCGGTGTTGAAGCTGCCCGGGTTCAATGCGCCGACGTTGACGTCACCGGCGTTGAAAAACCCCAGGTTGCCGTCGCCGGCATTGCCCAGCCCACTGCTCAATGTGCCGGCGTTGAAGAGGCCGCGGGTGCCCTGACCGGAGTTGCCGACGCCGACGTTGTTGCTGCCCGAGTTGAAGAATCCGACGTTATTGTTGCCGGAATTGAACAGGCCGATGTTGCCGGTGCCGGAATTCCAGCCACCGAAGCCGTTCTGGTTGTTGCCGATCAGACCGATGCCGACATTGCCGGTGCCGGAGTTACCGAAGCCGATGTTGTTCGACCCGGAGTTACCGAATCCGAAGTTGCCCAACCCGGAGTTACCGAAACCGACATTGTTGCCCATCAGGGTGCCCAGCGCTGAGTTACCCCAGCCGATGTTCGCATCGCCGATATTGCCGCCGCCCAGGTTAAAGCTACCGAGGTTGCCGTTGCCGAAGTTGAGATTACCCAGGTTGCCACTGCCGAAGTTGAATGCACCGTCGTTGCCGAGGCCGGCGTTCATCAATTGTTGTTGCAGCCAGGTTGCACCGGCGGTCACCACCTTGTTCAGCTGCGTCCCAACACTCCCCGGCATGGCGAAATTCGAACCGAGCGGGATCGCGGGAATGGTTGTCTCCGGAATGGCGAACTGCGGAACTTCCATCGCGAAGTTAAGTGGAATCGACTGCGTATGGGTAATGCCCGGAATGGTGGAGGCAGAGACGATGTCCAGCGGAATGTCGAGTGGTATCGACCCGCCCACCGACAACGGCGGAATGCTGATCGGCGAAGTCATGAAATCGAGTGGCACCGTCATTGCGTCGATACCTTGATTAACGACAAAGGAGGAGATGTTGCCCTCGAGTTGGCCGGCCAGAATCGGTATCCGGAAGGTGAGCGGTATGGAACCGATGTTGATGTTGATGGCGATCTTGTCGGTGGTAAGGCTACCCATCGTGCCGAACGGCGTAATGACAATAGGCTCTTGCGTGACGAACCCATAGCTCGTATTGCCAATCAAACCCAAACCTATGGCGGGGGTGGGAATAGCGGGCAAGCCGAGGTTCAGATCGATGTTGCCCGTTAAGTCCGCGTGGATCCCCTCAATAAGCGGCGCTGCCGGGATATGGATGGGGCCGATGCTGCCGGTGGTGGGCACCGGGGTGGGCGAGAGTGCCGTGGCATTGACTTTGAACGGGAATTGGTCGATGCGGAAGCCGTTCGGGAAAACGGTGAACGGATCGGAGCCCACCGAGAAATCGGTGAGGCTGACCGAGTTCTCCGGGAAAGTAACACCGCCCGCAAACAATGTGATGGGATTGATGCCACCGTTCAGGCCGAGGGTGACAATGTCCTGGGCCGGAATGCTGATGTCCGGCAACGTCAGTGCGGTAGTCCCGAGATTCAGGGTTTCAGGGCCGTAGAAAAGGGCGTCCACCGCGACATTGATGTTCTTCAGGATCACATACGGAGCGCCTGCACCGGTGCCCAAGGTCATGCTGGCCAGGTCGATGCGCGCGGACGGGCCGCTGATCGGGCCGAGCTGTAGCTGCCCGGTGAGGTTGAGCGGGTCAAGAAGGTTGACCGACGAGATGGTGTTCTGGGCCAGGGCCACGGTTCCCGTCGCGTGCAACGGGATCTGCGGAATGGTGATTTCGGGAACGGTGAAGCTGCCGATGCTCACGGTCGCGTTGGTGATCGCGGCGTGCGCTTGCGGTATGGCGATCGGAGCAACGTGGACGGGTCCCACAGTGCCGCTGGCCGTGATTGTCAGGGGAATCGACGGGAGCGGGAACAGGGGCACCACGCGGTCGGCCCTGACGTCGGTATTCAGCGACACCGGAATCGCGTCGATGGTGATCTTCGGCGTGCTGAAGCCGTCGATTTGGCCGGCGGTGCTGATGGTCAGCGGAATGGCGTGCTCGGGAAGGGAAAATCCGGGGATGGTGAAGGCCCCGGTGCCTGCCTTGATGCCGACATCTAGGTGCAGTGGCGCGTCGGGAATGCTCAGACCGCCCGGAAACAGGGTGAGCGCCGGGGTCGTGTAACTCAGTTGCGCAGCGATGGGATTGACGTTGGGGTTGATGAAGATTCCCTGCGACAGGAAAAGGGGTCCTGCCCAGAGTCCGGACGTTTGAATGCCGCCCGGCACCAGGTTGAATCCGGGAATCGTGATGATCTGGCTGGGGAAGGTCAGTGGCGGCAGCAGGGTAATCGGGGCCAAGGTCAGCGGCCCGATGTCGATCGGAATGCTGAAGTCCAGCAACGGGATTGCCGGGACATGGATGGGCGGAACGGTCAGCGGTCCCAGCAGGAAGGTCTGGTGGAAGTTCAGCGGGATGGTCGGGAGGATCTGAATGGGCTCGATGGTGATCGGGCCGATGGCTCCCGTGACGTTCAGGTCAAGTGGAAGGGTGATCGGGAAAATTTCGAAGGTGGGACCGGTGGCGCCCAATAAGCCGGTCAGGAGATTGCCCGGATTGAGCAGGTTGAGCAGGTTGAGGTCAGTTGCGGCCGCACTCAGAGCGCCGGGCGCGAAATTCCTGACAATACTGGTGCTCAAGAATCCAGTGCCCGGCTGACCCAAAACTGCGCCGCCGAGAATATCGCTAGCCGAGACGGGCCCTGTGCTTGCGACCGACGTACCGGCGCTGCCGAAGCCGCCGGCCGCGAATCCCTGGACCGGGGCGGCGACAGAGTTGGCGGCGTTCGCCAGGTTTGTGAGGCCGCCGAGCAACTGACTCGGTCGGGTGAAGGACTGCAACCCCGACACCAGCGACGACGCGTCGAGGTGGTAACCGACCATGGCGGCGACGTCCTGTGCCCACATTGCCTCGTAGTCGAATTCGGTGGCGGCGATGGCGGGCGTGTTCTGGCCGAACAAGTTGGACAGCGCCAACGACACCAACTGCGACCGATTCGCCGCAATGACGGCTGGGGGCACCGTGGCCGCTAGTGCGGCCTCGAAAGCACTCACCACCGCCCGCGCCTGTACCGCCGACGACTCGGCCGAGGCCGCCGCCGCATTTAGCCAACCCGCATGCGGCGCCGCCGCGGCCGCCATCGCGAGGGCCGACGGCCCCTGCCAGGATCCGGCTACCAGCCCTGACGTGACCGAAGCGAATGACTCCGCTGCCGCGCCTAGCTCTGCAGACAGGCCCTCCCACGCGGCAGCGGCCGTCAGCAAAGGATCTGAACCCGGGCCTGCATGCATCATGGCTGAGTTGACTTCCGGCGGAAGAATGAAAAAGCTCAACGGCCCGACCTCTGCTTTAACGTTACGCAATCCCTTGCAGTGTTTGATAGCGTTGGCCAGCTTATCTCGCCACACTGCACGGTATTGTGTGATTTGAAGAATGCGTTGATGCGAAATCCGCACAGCCAAGCAAGGATGTGCAGACTGCCCAAACTGACTGTGCACAATGCCTAGTCGTACCGAGTGAATCAGTGAAACGGCCGAAGAATTGCCATGTCAAAGTTAGTTCTGTTGCGCATACGCGGAAGATCTGTGCGGGCGGAATGTTATCCGTAGCAGTCACTCCGGCAAGTTTCAACGCCGGAGCGCTTTCGCCGGAATGAATACATTATCGCTACCGCGCGGATGTACCACTTGCGGCCACTAGAACCATCGGCCCAGCAAAGTCGCGATCGACGGCGTGAGCAGCGTGCGCGCGATCAACGTATGCCCCTCCTGCGCGGCGGTCCGTTCCGAGTCGACGCGCGAAATCCCTGCCGGCGCTTCCTGATAGGCCATCCCCGCGACGATGCCGCGTGCCGAGGCTTAGCCGCTAACGAAAGCTAGCGTTCCTCGGGGTGCCGCTGACGTGCGCAACGACGCCGTCAGCGCGCCACCCGTCCGGTGACCGGCGGCAGGTCGGCGAGCGTGACGATGCCCGGTCTGGCGGCCACCACCGCGGGGACGGCATTGGTGACCGGCATCGCGGTGTAGATCATCCCCAGGCCCATGAAACCGGGTTCCGGCCAGTCTTTCGGCGGCAGACAATGCAGTACCGTGCGCATATTGGGTAACCCGAATACCTGGATGACGTGCCCGTGCTCGAGCGGCTTGGGGGGCACGACGTGATCGCCCATGGTCCAATTGAATCCGACACTGACGACGTTATGGTCGCCCTCCCAGCCGCGGTGGTATCCGTGCACGCCGCCGACGGTTCCAGCGGGGATCGTCATGAATCCCAGATCGGTATCGCCGGTGGCGGCGGTGAACGTGACGTCGAAGGTCATCCGGTCCAGCCGTGCGCCGATGGCATCGGCCATCATCGCTGCGGACTCGGCGAACACCTCGCTTTCCTGTCGCACGCTCTCGGCCAGTCCCGGGGTGTCGGGGTCTTGCGAGAATCCCATCGCCCTCTGGGTTCCCGCCGACTCGTAGGTCGAGCAGTCGACCGACTCGGTGATGCGGATCTCGTCGACGCGCTCGCAGGACGCGCTGAGCACCATGCCGACCATGTTCGTCATTCCGGGGTGCGCGCCGCTGCCGAAGATGGTCGAACCGCCGCGTTCGCAGGCCGCGACGATCCGCTCGCGGTCCTCGGGCGTCTGCTTGCCGCCGGTGATCCACGCCGCGCTGGTGCACACGTTGACTCCCGACTCCAACAGGCGCACCAGCTCATCGACGTTGGGCCACAAGGGGTTATAGCAACACGCATCGGCACCCAATGCGATCAGCGCGTCGATGTCGTTGGTAGCCCGGACCCCGGTCGGCTCCGGCCGGCCCGCCAGGTCGGCGGCATCCAGCCCTACTTTGTCCGCGCCGTGCGCGTACACCCCGACCAGTTCCATGTCGGGCCGTCCGATGATGGCGTGCAACGAACGTCGCCCGATGTTGCCGGTGGTCCACTGGATGACGCGCAGGGGACGGCTGGTCGTGCTCATCGGGGCTCCTTTGCGCCGGTTGACGGGAGCCATTATCGCCGCAGCGGGCCTGGGTCAGCGAGCGCCCCGGTTGAGCACGGCCATGGCACCCGAGAGGATCTGCGAAATCGGGTCGGCCCCACCACCGAAGGTGGCCTGGGTGGCCGGTGCGGTGACGGCCGCCGGGTCGTAGCCGTTCACCGGGTCCACCTGGATCGGCGCGGTCAGCGGGTCGTCATTGCGCGAATATCCCGCGTTGACGAAGGGCAGCAGCACCGCATCGAGCTCGTTCAGGGTCTGCTCCGGCACGCCCGCATATTGGAACGGCAGCACCAGCGGCAGATGCCGTTCGGGAATCAGATACGTGGTCGTCGTCGCGCCGCGCGAGTTGACGGTCGTCCTGATGTTCTGCGGCGGGACCATGCTCGGGTTGGTGAAAGCCACCGCGGTATGGCCGGTCATCAGCCCTACCACCGTGTTGGCCAGAGACATCCAGTTGTCCGGCCGGTCCGGGAAGTCCGCGATCGAGTCGTAGGCGGAGATGAACATCTTGGTGTCGTACTGGCTCTCGACGGGCGGTGGCACCGGGTAGTCGAGTGCGGGAACGACGCCGCCGACCGGGAACATGGCGGTCAGGAAGCTCTCACCGAAGGCGTGTCGCGCCACGGGATCGCCGAACGTGGCGAAGGTCAGTTGGTCTGGTGGGGGAGCGGTCGGGTCATTGGCGAGCCGGGCCTGCAGAGCGTCGAGCACCAGCGCACCCTCGGACAGGCCGATCGCGGTCCCGGGACCACCTCCGCGGATCGCCGCATCCAGATTGTCCGCGCCGACGGCGACCGATTCGCCGACGCTTGGCCCGTCGGCGCCCAAACCCGGGAAAAGTTCGTCGAGCCGGCCGATGCCCGGAAACATGCGTTCCAGCACGTGGCCCTGAACTTGGCCGGCGGGATAGTCGACAATCTGTCGCCGCAGGCCGGGAAACCACTGTGCACCCTCGCGGCGGATGTATTCGTCATAGGGGATGCCGAGCACGTGGGCACCGCCCAGCGCGTACGCCGTGCCGGCGCCCGGTGCAGGCTGGGCCGGAGTTTCGTCGGCCCTGGCTGTGATACCTCCGAAACATCCTGTGGCGGCAACGATTCCCAGTGCGGAAACTCCCGCGAACAGCTTCTTCATCCCCACTCCTCGCCTCATCGGCTTGGTTCCGCGAGTCTCGCACAAACCACGCGGTCCCGCTAACTCGGTCGTCACGCGGCGCGTCCGGACAGCGACCGCCGCGAACTCAGCCGCGCGCCCAACCTCGTACTCAGCCGTGAAGGCCACCAGCTTGCCCGTCCGACCAGCGTGGCGACCGCGGGCACCGTGATGGTGCGTACCAGGAAGGTGTCCAGCAGGATTCCGACCCCGATCACAAAACCGCCCTGGACCACGGTGCCGATGCTGGAGAACAGCAGTCCACCCATCGAGGCCGCAAAGATCAAACCCGCCGCGGTGATCACCCCGCCGGTCGAACTGAGGCTGCGAATGACGCCGTAGCGCGGGCTGCCTGGCGACTCGTCACGCATTCGCGAGATCAACAGCATGTTGTAATCGGCTCCCACCGCGACCAACACCACGAACGCCAACGGCGGTACGGTCCAGTGCAGTTGCTGGCCGAGCAGGAACTGAAAGACCACAACGCCGATCCCGATCGCCGACAAGAACGAAATCACCACGGAACCAACCAAATACAGCGGCGCGACGACGGCGCGCAGCAGCGCCATCAAAGTCAGCAGCACAACGGTGAGGGTGACAACGATGATGAACCGAATGTCGTGCTCGTAATAGTCGCGCGTGTCGCGCAGCGTGACGGGATATCCCGCCATCGAGATCGAGGCATCCGCCAGGGCGGTGTTCGGCTGCGCGCCCCGAGCGGTGTCGGTGATGGCATTGACCTGATCCATAGCTTCCGCGCTGAACGGGCTGAGTTTCGTTTGAACCAGGTACCGCACCGAGTGACCGTCGGCCGACACAAATAACTTGGCCGCCTTCTTGAACTCATCCATATGTAGCAGCTGAGCCGGAATATTGAAGCCCGCCATAGACGGTTCTGCCGCGTCCTTTTTCAGCGACAGCAGGAATGCCGCGGCCTCACCCAGGCCGGCGCCCATCTCTTTGACCTGATCGACGAGCTGCTCCACGCCATCGGCCACTTGCCGGCTTCCTCCTGCGGCGCGATCGGCGCCGTGTTGGAGATTGTTGAGGCCGGCCTGCAGGCCACCCGGTCGGTCCAGGCCCACGGCGTGCATCGCCCTGCTCAGGCTGGTCAGCGCATTGCGCAGGCGGTCTACCGTCGCGCTCAGGGTCTGCCTGTCCTGCAAGGTCTCTAGTTGGTGGGCCAGGTCATTGATCTGGTCGAGGCTTCCGTCATTGCGGGCAGCGACCACCCGCTCGAATTGCACACGGGTGGTGCTGCATGACGGATCGGTGTCGCAGACCGGGTTGCCCTGGAGCGCGACCAGCACCGGGGCCACCCAGGCGAACATGTCCTTCACGGCGGTGAAGTTCAAGCCCATGGAGGTACCGAGCGCATTGATGCTGTTGACCAGCTTGGCGGCGGTGGCGACCTCTCTGACCAACGTGTCGCCGCCGTACTGGCTTCTCATCGACGTGAACGAGTCGAGCAGGCCCTGCATGTTGGAAACCAATTGGCTGACTTGGCCGCGCACATCGCCGAGGTTGTCGGCCAGCGCGTCGGCACCTCTGACCAGCCGGTTGAGGTCATCGGTGTGGTCACTGATGAATGCTGACCCGGTGCCCAGCCGGGCGCCGACGGCACCCGCCTGGTAGGTGGCCCGGAACTCTTCCGGCACCACTCCCGTGGGTCGGGTGATGCCGCTGACGGCGGCGATATTGGGCAGTTGGCTAACCCGGTCGGCCATCTGCTCCAGGTCGGCAAGAGCCCGTGGGGTGCGCAGGTCGTGCGGGGACTGCACGAGGATGTACTCGGGAATGGACTGGTTCACCGGGAAATGCCGGTCCAGCTCGGCATAACCGAGCGAACTCGGGGCGGATGCCCGCAGGGCTTTGCGGTCGTCGTAGTTGTAGCGCACCAGGCCAGCGCAGCTGGCCAGGATGATCAACACCAGCAGGCTGGCAGCCAGGTGGGTCACCGGCCGACGCACAATGCGTACGGCTGAACGACGCCAGAACGCAGCCGTCAATTCGCGCCGCGGTTTGACCCAGCCGCGCGGCCCGGCCACGACCAAAATGGCCGGCAGCAGGGTGACCGCGGCCAGGAACGCCACACCGACCCCGATCGCGGAAGACACCCCGACCGTGGCGAACACCCCCATCCGGGCGAAACTCATGCCGAGAAAGGTGAGTCCCACCGTGGCGGCGGATGCGGCGATCACCTTTCCGACAGAGATGAGCGCCCCCTGCACGGCGCCGTCGAAATCTGCGCCGCGCCGCAAATAGTCGTGATATCGGCTGATGAGAAAAACCGCGTAATCCGTTCCGGCGCCGGCGATCATGGCGCTCAGGAACACGATGGACTGGTTGGACACGCCCAAGCCGCTCGTCTGGGAGAATCCGGCGACCACGGCTTGCGCTATCACCATGGAAATCCCGATCGCCAGTAGCGGCAGCAGCATGGTGACCGGGTTGCGGTATACCACCAGAAGCACCCCGAGCACCAGGACCGCGATCGCCAGCTCGATCGGCAGCCGATCGCGTGCGCCCGCGGCGGTGAGGTCGGCGACCGTGGCGGCCGGTCCGGTCAGGTCCGCTCGCAGCGAGCTGCCGGCAAGGCTGTGCTTGACGACGCCCGCGACCTGGGTGAAGGCGGCATAGGAACGCGGCGTCCCCAATTCGCCGGTGATGCCGACCGGCAGCACCCAGGACTTGCGGTCCTTGCTGGTGAGCACCGACCGCAGGGGAGGTGTGCTGACGAAGTCCTGCACCATGACGACGTTGCGGGTGTCGTCGCGCAGGGCGGCCACCAATTTGCGGTAGGCGGCTTCATCGGCGGGCCCGAGGCCCTTCTCATTGGTGAGAACGACCAGCAGCAGGTCCTCGCTGCCTGACTCGTGGAATGCCTCGGTCATCTTCCGGGCGGTGACGGCAGATGGCGCATCGCTGGGCAGAATGGCGAGCGGATGCTTCTGGGCCATCTCGTTCAACGACGGCAACGTCAGCGGCAGTGCGACCGCAATCGCGACCCAGAGCCCAATTACCACCCAGGGCCACCGCACCACAAAATCGGCTAACCGTCGCAAATTGTCCCCACCTCAGCTTCGTCCACGCCCGGAGGCCACCGCCGTTGCCGCCCGGCCCAACTACTCAATTATGTGTCGCGCCCGCCGCGACCGCGGGCGTTTCGGAACAAAGACCGCCACAAGAAACTCCAAAAAGCTTCGCAAAACCCCGAAAAATACCAGACTACGAGACCCGTCCCCAATGGCCGCTATCGGCGACCCGGGTACACACGGACTTCATTGCCTCGACATATCGGGCGACCGATTTCTGCGCGATCGGGTTGTCCGGGAACATGACCGCCATGGCCGTACCCTGCTCATACCGGAATATGTAGATCGTCAATTGATAGGAATACCGGCGGTCGGAATAGATCCCGATACTGTTCGCCGCACTCATTTCGGCGGCCGCGATCACGGCATTCAGCGGAGCGGCACCGCCGTGCAGAAAGTTCGCCACCGGAAAGTTAGGTCGCGGCCATTCCAGCCATGGCGCCAATTCCAACACGCGGTAATACGGTACCTTGGCCATGTTCAGGCTCGAATCAAATGAATCTTGCGCGGCCCAGGCGGCTTCGGCGAAAGACGCCGCAGCGATGGGAATGGTGATAGGCACCAGGCCGGTGAACCAGCCCTGAGTCATGAAATTCTCGTCGCTCTTGCGTGCGTCGCGAGGAGTGAGCGCGTAATAGGTGGCCGCCCCGGTGAACTCGTGGTCCACCAGTGCCATGCAGGCAAACAGGCCGCCGACGAAGCGCGCGCCGGCCGCCGTGCAGGCCGATTCGAATCTGGCGGTCTGTTCGGCGTCCATCAGGTTTTCGGTGACCATATCGCTGTTGGTCAGCTCCGACGGGTTGCCCAGCGGAAGCGCGAATTCTGGGAGGCTGCCATTGTTATCTTCGGCGAAGTCGATCCATTTGCGGACCTGCGGCGAGTCCAGGGTCAATTCTGACGTGCGCTGGCGCTCTCGGACGCAGTAATCGTCATAGCTGCCGGTGTCGGGCAGCGCCAGGGGCCCACCCCCGCCCGCCATCGCCGCATACATGGCGTTGGATTCCAGCATCGTGATGCCGATCAACGTCGCGTCGCCGTGTACATGGTCGATGCTCGCGAAGAAGGTGAAGTGGTTTTCGCTCTGCACGACGCCGAACGTAAAGCAGCCCCATTGCAGCGGATCCGGTGTCGCGAGCAGGTGATCATGTATTTCTTCTAGGGTCATTTCGCCGTGGTTGGTGGGCGCGAATTCGATATCGGCTGGATCAGTCATCGTATGCCTGATGATGTCGCCGGTGTCTGCGAACTCAAACCAGCTGCGGTAAGTATCGTGGCGGCGCAGATATGCGTTGAGCGCGTGATTCATGACCGCGATGTCGCAATGCCCGGACACTTCACAGGTGGCGATGAGCAGACGCGAATAGTCCAGGCCCGCACCTGTTCTAGCGAAATAACCCCGAAGATGCTGGGCTTGCATATAGCTGACAGGCACAGAACTGACCGGTGCTTGTCGTGCCTTTTCTTGAGCGGCCGCCGTCGGGTGCCAGGAAATGACTGTGCCGGGGCGCACCGTCCAATCCTCCAGTGAGCCGATCTTGATTTTCCCGATCTGCAATCTGTCCTCCCGGTCGCGCTCCCTTTTGCCGGCTGTGGTGGGCGCCCATATCACGGTAACCGCTTCGGCAATCATCCTAGCGGCCACCTGCTAATACACCCGGCGACTCGCATTCAGCCAGCGGCTATGGTAAATGAGCGGCACCTCGCCGGACGACGGCCGCACTACCTGGCAATTTCACGATGTCGGCGCGCGGCGCATTCGGCGCTTGTAATAATCGCTGTGGGAGGGATCCGTCTGCTGCCCGACCGGGTTGTGGCACAGGCGTAACCAGTCTTCGCGCCAGAGCAGAGAGGACAGCGCATGGCAACCGCCGATGCAGCAGCGACGGAGTCGCAAGCTGGGTTTGCGATCGTCGGCTACGCGGCGCGCTTTCCGGGTGCCGGCGACGCGGACGAGTTCTGGGAGTTGTTGCGGCAGGGGCGGGATGCGGTATCGGACGTGCCCCGGGAGCGGTGGGACGCCGACGAATTCTTCGACCCGGATCCCGACGCACCCGGGAAGGTGGTGACCCGTCGGGCGGGCTTCATCGACGACGTCGGCGGTTTCGACGCTCCGTTTTTCGGGTTGTCGGCGCGCGAAGCCAGGCTAATGGACCCGCAGCATCGGCTGCTGCTGGAGACGGCTTGGCGGGCGGTGGAGCATTCGGGTACCGCGCCAACCGCGCTGGCGAACACCAACACCGGGGTGTTCATCGGCCTTTCCACCCACGATTACCTCGGCATGGCCTCCGACGAACTGGACTATCCCGAGATCGAGGCCTACATGGCGATCGGGACAGCGGCTGCCGCGGCAGCGGGCCGGATCAGTTATCGGTTGGGTTTGCAGGGTCCAGCGGTGACGGTGGACACGGCGTGCAGCTCATCGCTGGTGGCCATCCATCAGGCATGCCAAGCGCTGCGGTTGGGCGAATGTGACCTCGCGTTGGCCGGCGGTGCCAACGTGCTGCTCAGCCCGGCGACCATGATCACCTTCTCGCAGGCGCACATGCTGGCGCCGGACGGCCGGTGCAAGACGTTCGACGCCGCCGCGGACGGCTATGTCCGCGGCGAGGGTTGCGGCGTCATCGTCGTCAAGCGGCTGGCCGACGCGATCCGCGACGGGGACCGTATTCGGGCCGTGATCCGGGGCAGCGCGGTCAACCAGGACGGCGCATCGGGTGGTCTGACGGTGCCCAACGGGATCGCTCAACAACGGGTCATTGCCGAGGCGCTGCGGCGGGCCGGCGTCGCGCCTGCCGACGTCGGGTATCTGGAGGCGCACGGGACCGGAACGTCGCTGGGCGATCCGATCGAAGTCCAAGCCGCCGGTGCCGTGCTCGGGAAGGGGCGAGAGGGCGCCCCGCCGCTCCTGATCGGGTCGGCGAAGACGAACATCGGTCATCTAGAGGCTGCCGCCGGCATCGCCGGCGTCATGAAGGTCGTGCTGTCACTCGAGCACGAGCTGTTGCCGCCGCACCTGAACTTCCGGGACCCGTCCCCGCACATCCCCTGGGACCGGCTTGCGGTACGGGTGGTGAAGGAAGCCACCGCATGGGACCGCACCGGGCGGGCGCGGCTGGCCGGCGTCAGTTCGTTCGGGTTCTCCGGTACGAACGCGCATGTCATTCTCGAGGAAGCGCCCGCAGAGCTGGAACAGGTTGACGCGGCACCGGATCCGGCCGCGCCACGATTCAGCGTGCTGCCGCTGTCGGCCCGAACCCCGGCGGCGCTGAAGCAACTCGCTGAGCAGTACCGCCGTTGGTTGAGCGAGCATCCCGAGGCCGCCCTGTCGGATGTGGGTTTTTCGGCAGGCGCGCAGCGATCCCACTTCGAGCACCGTGCTGCGCTGGTGGCCGATTCAACGGCATCGGTGCGGGAGTTACTCGGTGCACTCGCCGACGACCGTCCGGCGCCGGGACTGGTGCGGGGGGAATGCGCTGACCCGCCGAAGACGGCCTGGTTGTTCCCCGGCCAGGGCAGCCAGTTCCCCGGCATGGCCCGCGAACTGTTCGACAGCGAGCCGGTGTTCGCCGCGACGATGACCCGGTGCGCGGCGGTGGTCGCCGATGTGCTCGAAAGGCCGCTGCTGGACGTCGTTTTCGATACGAGCAGCCCGGACGGCCAAGACACGTTGCGGCAGACCGCCTACGCCCAGCCCGCCTTGTTCGCCGTGGAGATGGGCCTGGCGCGGCTCTGGCAGTCGTGGGGTTTCGAACCCGACGTGGTGCTGGGTCACAGTGTCGGCCAGTATTCGGCGGCTTGCGTCGCGGGAGTGTTCAGCCTCGAGGATGGGGCGTTGTTGCTGGCTCAGCGCGGCCGCCTGTTCGGTGAGCTGCCGCCCGGCGGGCGGATGGTGGCGGCGTTCGCCGATAGTGATCGGGTCGAGAGCCTCACCGAGACGTTCCCCCGTCTGTCGGTGGCCGCCTACAACGGCGCTAATACCGTGCTGTCGGGACCCGCGCAGGATCTGGACCAAGCGGTGGCCGGGTTGACCGCTGAGGGCGTCCGCTGCGAATGGCTGGACACCAGCCATGCTTTCCACTCGGCGCTGTTGGACCCGGCCCTCGACGAATTCGAGTCATACGCAAGCCGGTTTGAATTCCGTTCGCCGCAAAGAATTCTGGTGTGCAACCGGACCGGTGCGGCGCTGGGTAGGCAGGTTAAGCTCGACGGCCTGTACTGGCGCCGCCATGCCAGGCAGCCGATCGAGTTCGCAAAGAGCGTCGCGACCCTGGCCGACCTCGGCTGCAAGCTGCTGCTGGAGGTCGGTCCGCAGCCGGTGTTGACCGCAGCGGCGCTGCGGGCGTGGCCGGATCCGTCGACCGCGCCGCGGGCGATCGCGTCGATGCGTCGACACTGCGCCGACCGCCGCCAGATCACCGAAGCCGTTGCCGACGCGTACGTCGCCGGCCACCTGCCCGACTTCGGGGCACTCCGACAGGGACGGCAGCGCACGCTTGACCTGCCCACCTATCCTTTCCAGCACCGCCAGTACTGGTTCCGGGACAATCGGGCACGGCCAACCGGGAAACCCGACCGGTCAGCCGCCCTGCGCACCGACTCCGTCCGACTGCTCGAAGACGGCCGGATCGACGAACTTGCCGCGTTGCTTGACGGAGCGGTTAGCAATCAGCAGACCATCGATGTGCTGACAAGGCTTGCGGCTCAACACAACCTACAGCGTGAGACGCAGTCTATCGCCGAGGACCGTTACGAGATTCGTTGGGAAACGTCGGTTGTCCCGGCGACAAGCGCAGACGGGGGCTGGCTGCTCATCGCTGATGACGCCGCTGCAGCTGCGCCTCTGCTCGACGTCGTGACCGCACGTGGGCATCGGCACCGCGTGCTCGGGCTACCGGCGTCCGACGCCGATGAGGAACGACTCGAAGCCGCGCTGCGCGCGGCGGTGGCCCGTTCAAAAGCCGACGAACCGGCGCTGCGCATTCTCGTCCTTTCGGCCATCGAATCCGACACCGCGCCCTCGATGCGGTCTTTGTTGCGCATGCAGCATCGGGTGCTGGGTGGAGTGCGGCGACTCTTCCGCGCCGCGGTGGCCGCCGAACTTCGCAGCCCGATCTGGCTGGTAACCTGTGGCGCACAACGGGTTACCGGTACCGACGCGGTGTCGCCGGTGCAGAGTTGCCTGTGGGGATTCGGTCGGGCGGCCTCGCTGGAGCACCCGCAGGTGTGGGGTGGGCTGGCAGATCTGTCGGACGGCAGTGCCGACGAGTGGTCGCGGTTGATCGACCTGGTCACGAGTGGGGCCGAAGACCAAGTGGCGCTGCGGGATCAGGCGGTCTACGTGCCGCGTCTGGTGCGGCGCGCCGGCGCGCCGGTCGCCACACCGCTGGCACTTCGGGCCGACGCGAGCTACCTGGTGACCGGTGGCCTGGGTGCGGTCGGGCTTCAGATCGCCGGGTATCTGGCCGCGCACGGCGCCCGGCACCTGGTGCTGACCGGCCGGCGTACGCCAGGCAGCGACGCGCAGCAGCGCATCGATGCGCTACAACAACAGACCGGCTGCGAAATCCGGACCGTCGCGGCCGACGTCGCCAACCCGCACGACGTTGCTCATCTGATCGCCACGGTGGCGGCCGAGTCGCCGCCACTGGCCGGGATCGTGCACGCCGCAGGTGAGATCGGCACCACTCCGCTGCGTAGCCAGGATGACGCCGAGGTTGACCGGGTGTTCGCCGGAAAGGTCTGGGGCGCTTGGAATTTGAGTGAAGCTACCGCGGACGTGCCGCTGGACTTTTTCCTCAGCACCTCCTCGATCGCCTCGGTGTGGGGCAGCTTCGGTCAGACGGCCTACAGCGCGGCCAACGCCTTCCTTGACGGGTTGGCGTGGCGGCTGCACGAGCAGAACTACGTCAGCGCTAATTTCGGTCCCTGGTCGGCGGGCATGGCCGACGAGGAGGCCCGCGCGCAGTTGAAGAAGCGCGGGGTGGTGACCCTGGCGCCCGGCGACGCGCTGGCCGGGATGGCCGAGCTCCTCGTCACGCATGCGGCCCAGGGAGTGGTGGCCCGCATCGACTGGGCCCGCTTCCTGCCGATCTACCAGCAGACTGGTAGACGGGCGTTTCTGGCCGAACTCGAGCGCGAGTTGCCCGAG
>JALHRH010000080.1 GCA_022841565.1 Mycobacterium sp.
CCACACCGATAGTGGGCGGCTCTTTGATAATCGAGCGAGCCGCCGGTTTGGGCGTGCTGGTCCCGGTCACCGTCTGGTAGGCGATGACGAGGGTGAGCACCGTCAGCAGGGGCAGCGCGTAGGCCCGCCAGCCGTAGGTGGACACGAACCGTCCCAGCCAGGTTTGCTTGCGCCATGGCCGCGGCCGGTCCCGGTCCGCGCGAATCCGCCCGGCACTCTGGCCCAGTGGGTCACGCTGGGCCCGCAGCGGCTCGCGCCAGTCGTCACGCAGCACAGGCGTGCGACCGGTACCGCGGGGCGGCCACTGGGACGTCATTTTCCCAGGATGGCACAACAGCCGCGGGCATCCATCCCTGGCGCGCCCGAAAAATCCGCCGACCTGCTTCTCATCGACCTAACGCCCCAGGTAGTCCGCAGGTAGTAAGGTCATGGCTTACACAGTGCGGCCGTGGGGGTTGGCAAAACGGTCGCCAGCCCGACGCGATCAGATTGAGGACGATGAGCGATCTAGCCAAGACGGCGCAGCGACGTGCCGTCAGATCGGCCGATGGTGTTCGGCCGATTGAAGGCGCTCCGGTCTCCAACCGCCGGGGCAACCGGTTGCCCCGCGACGAGCGTCGCGGCCAACTGCTTGTCGTCGCCAGCGACGTCTTCGTCGAAAGCGGATACCACGCGGCCGGCATGGACGAGATCGCCGACCGCGCCGGAGTGAGTAAACCGGTTCTCTACCAACACTTTTCAAGCAAGCTTGAACTGTACCTGGCAGTTCTGAATCGGCATGTGGAAAACCTGGTCTGCGGCGTGCAGCAGGCCCTGGCCCGCACCACCGACAACCGGCGCCGGCTGCATAGCGCGGTGCAGGCGTTCTTCGACTTCATCGAGCACGACGGCCAGGGCTACCGGCTGATCTTCGAGAACGACTACGTCACCGAACCGGAGGTCGCGGCGCAGGTGCGGGTGGCCACCGAATCGTGCATCGACGCGGTCTTCGCACTCATCGCCGAAGACTCGGGCCTGGACCCGCATCGCGCGCGGATGATCGCGGTGGGACTGGTCGGCATGAGCGTCGACTGCGCCCGGTACTGGCTGGACTCCGATCGTCCGATCTCGAAGTCGGACGCGGTCGAGGGCACGGTGCAGTTCGCCTGGGGCGGCCTGTCGCATGTGCCGCTCACCCGGTCCTAACCTTTGGCTTTGGCTTCGGCTTTGGAAACGGCCTCGGCGCCGACTCCGAAACCCACCCGGCGTGCGTCGGCAACACCGATCTCGACGTAGGCGATCCTGGCCGGGTTGATCAGGAAGCGCCGGCCGCGTTCGTCGTTCAGGCCCAACAGACCCGACTCGTCGCGAAGTGCGGCGCCAACGAGTTCTTCGACCTCCCCGGGCGTCTGCGCACTGGAGAACATCAGCTCGCGCGGACTGTCCGTGATTCCGATCTTGACCTCCACGGGGGCCCCTTCCGTTGGCGTTTTCGTCCCAGGCGTCTGTGCAGCAGGCTAGTAGACGGGTCGGATCCGCACAGCGCCCCGCCCCCCCATAGAGGCCAGTTCGCGGTTAGTGAACGAACCCATCACGATTCGGTCTAGGCCCCGCTCGCCCCCGGCGGCCCGCTGTTCACATCGATAACATCGGCATCATCAGTAACATCCGTGACACCCTCTACGACATCGTCCGGGACCTCCGGGAGTACCCGGACAATGAAGCCTGCACAGACCGCTACGCGGAGGACCTCGACAACGACCCCGACACCGACAGCTGGGACCGCGGCAAGGACGAAGTCGACGACGATTGGGCGTGGCCTAGCGAACGCCGCTGGCGCCCGGTCGCGATGTTCGTCGGCGCCGTCATGGCGATCGGCGCCGTCGCCACCGCGGTGATCATCAACAGCGGAGACAGCGCCACCACCAAGGCCACCGTCGGTGTGCCCGGCCCCCGCACGGCCCTGACGGCACCGCCCCGCACCAGCTCGCCGCCCAGCATGGCCCCGAGCGCCCCACCGGCCTCGGACCGCCCCCTGTTGCCACCGGAGACGGTCACCACCCTGGCGCCCAGTAGCGCACCGACCAAAACGGCAACCGCGCCCACCCGACTTCCGAACGCAGCCCCGGCTCCGACCGCAGCCCCCCCGGGCGCCGCTCCCCCGGGCGCCGCACTGGATCCCCGCGCCATCGTCTACAGCGTGACGGGCAGCAAGCAGCTTTTCGACCTGGTCAACATCGTCTACACGGACGGGCGCGGCTTCCCGGTGACCGAGTTCAACGTCGCGTTGCCGTGGACGAAGGTTGTTGTGCTCAATCCGGGCGTGCAGACCGAATCGGTGATCGCGACCAGCATCTACGGCCAGCTCAACTGCTCGATCGTCAACGCACAGGGTCAGCTGGTCAAGGCGTCGACCATCAACTCCGCCCTGGCGACCTGCACCCGCTAAGCCAGGCCGAGTTCGCGCATCCGGCTGTCGTGCGTGTTCTGTAAGCGCTCGAAGAACCCACCCAGCTGACCCAGACCGCCCGTCCCAGAAACCACCAGGTCGACCAGTTCGTCATGGTCGGCCAGCAGGAACTGAGCCTGGGTGATCGCCTCGCCGAGCAGCCGCCGCGACCACAGCGCCAGCCGGCTGCGCTGCCTGCCGCTGGAGGTCACCGCCGCCCGCACCTCGGCGACGACGAACTGGGAATGCCCCGTCTCGGACAGGGCCGCCCGCACCACGTCAGCGACCTCGTCGGGCAACCCACCGGCGATCTCCAGATACAGATCGGCGGCCAGGGCGTCACCGACATACGTTTTCACCAGGGCTTCCAACCAGGTGCTCGGGGTGGTCAGCCGGTGGTAGTTCTCCAGCGCCGAGACGTACTTCGACATCGCCGAAACCACGTCGACACCGCGCCGTTCCAGCGCGTCGCGCAGCAGTTCGTAGTGCCCCATTTCGGCGGCGGCGATGCCGGCCATCGAGATCCGGCCGCGCAGATTCGGGGCCATCCGCGCCTCTTCGGTCAGCCGGTAGAACGCCGCCACCTCACCGTATGCGAGCAGTGCGAACAATTCGTTGACGCCGGGATGATCCGCCGGCAGCTGTGGCCTGGGCGAATCGGCCGCTTCGTCGTTGGAGTCGGCGGAGGATGGCGAAGGCATGGTGACACTTTAGTCGGCAGCATCAACAGAGCATGGGTGCCCGCTGGGCGACCAGGTACCATGGATCTGGGTAGTAGCTGAATCTGTGCTGCTACTACCTTGAATGCCAAAGAAATGTGCGTGCACGCAACTGGCCCGCCTAGCAGTGGGCCTCGGCGACGTAGTCGGAGTCGGAGACTGTGCGCGCGAACCGCGACACAGAAGAAGTACCGATTCAACTCGATTACCGTCACCGAAAGGCTCTCATCCCGCGTATGACCGCACTTAAATGCACCACCGAACTGACCCCCCAACCAGGATTTGCCAGCCTCGGAGTCCGCGACGAAATCGTCAGCGCACTGGCCGAGAAGGGCATCGAGACCCCTTTTGCTATTCAAGAACTCACCCTGCCGCTCGCGCTTGCTGGCGAAGACGTCATCGGCCAGGCCCGCACCGGCATGGGCAAGACCTTCGGGTTCGGCGTGCCGCTACTGCAGCGCATCACCTCCGAGACCGCCACGCGGCCGCTGACCGGCGCACCGCGGGCGCTGGTGGTGGTCCCCACCCGTGAACTGTGCCTGCAGGTCACCGGGGACCTGGCCACCGCAGCTAAGTACCTGAAAGCCACGGACGAACACGGCGCGCAGCGCCCGCTGTCGGTCATCGCCATTTACGGCGGTCGTGCCTACGAGCCGCAGATCGACGCGCTGCACAAGGGCGTCGACGTCGTGGTGGGCACGCCGGGCCGGCTGCTCGACCTGTGCCAGCAGGGCCACCTGCAGCTGGGCGGGTTGTCGGTGCTGGTGCTCGACGAGGCCGACGAGATGCTCGACCTGGGGTTCCTTCCCGACATCGAGCGCATCCTGCGTCAGATCCCGGCCGACCGGCAGTCGATGCTGTTCTCGGCGACCATGCCGGACCCGATCATCACCCTGGCCCGCACCTTCATGGTGCAGCCCACCCACATCCGGGCCGAAGCCCCGCATTCGCTGGCGGTGCACGACACCACCGAGCAGTTCGTCTACCGCGCCCACGCCCTGGACAAGGTGGAACTGGTCACCCGGATCCTGCAGGCCCGCGACCGCGGCGCGACGATGATCTTTACCCGGACCAAGCGCACCGCCCAGAAGGTCGCCGACGAGCTGCAGGAACGCGGTTTCGCGGTCGGGGCCGTGCACGGCGACCTCGGGCAGATAGCGCGCGAGAAGGCGCTCAAGGCGTTCCGCACCGGCGACATCAACGTGCTGGTGGCCACCGACGTTGCCGCGCGCGGCATCGACATCGACGACATCACACACGTCATCAACTACCAATGCCCCGAGGACGACAAGATGTACGTCCACCGCATCGGGCGCACCGGCCGCGCCGGCCGTACCGGCATCGCCGTCACCCTGGTCGACTGGGACGAGCTGGAACGCTGGGCGATGATCGACAAGGCGCTGGGCCTGGGCTCCCCCGATCCGTCGGAGACCTACTCCAACTCGCCGCACATGTACGCCGAACTCGGCATTCCGGCCGAGGCCTGCGGCACCGTCGGCACGCCGCGCAAGGCCCCGGTGAGGCGTCGCGAGGCCGTCAGCGGCGGTTCCGAACGCCCGGCTCGCCGGCCCGACCGGCGCAAACGCACCCGCGGCGGCAAACCCGTCACCGGCCATCCCGAAAACAACAGCGCTGCCGCCGCTGACCCGGCTCCCGAGGATGCCGCGTCTAGCGCTGCCGGAACCGGCGCGCCGACCAGCAGCACCCGGCGTCGTCGGCGTCGTCGCAAGCCGGCTGATGCCGCCGCTATAGCCAACTGACGGGCCTACTCACTTCAGTGGTCCGACCAGAGCGCCGCACCAAGTCCGACATCGCGGCAGCCGTGGCAATCGTGGTGGTGATCGCGGTGGCCGCGTCGCTCATCTGGTGGACCAGCGATGCCCGGGCCACCCTCAGCCGGCCGGCCGCGGCTGCTGCGCCCACCCCGACCCTGGCCCGGGACGTCCCCGCGACGCTGCGTCAGCTCTGGACCGCCCCCAGCCCGGGCACCCGGGTGCCGGTGGTGGTGGCCGGGGCTGTGGCAACGGGCAGCGGGCGCGAGGTCCAGGGCCGCAATCCCGACACGGGTCAGGTCCAGTGGAGTTACTCGCGGGACACCGACCTGTGCGGGTTGACCTGGGTGTATCACTACGCCGTCGCCGTATACCGGGACGACCGGGGCTGTGGTCAGGTCAGCACCATCGACGGATCGACCGGGCGCCGCGGGCCGGCCCGCAGCAGCTACGCCGATCCCAAGGTGCGGCTGTCCTCTGATGGGACCACGGTGTTGTCGGCGGGTGCCACCCGCTTGGAGATGTGGCGCTCGGACATGGTCCGGATGATGGTGTACGGCGAGATCGACGCCCGGGTGAAGCCGGTGAACCGGGGCCTGCACTCCGGCTGCACCCTTGAGTCCGCCGTGGCCAGCTCGTCCGCGGTGGCGGTGCTCGAAGCGTGCGCGGACCAAGCCGACATGAAGCTGGTTCTGCTGCGACCCGGCAAGGAAGACGACGAGCCCCAACAGCAGGTGGTGCAGGAATCCGGGGTGCGGCCGGGCACCGGTGCCCGCGTCGTGGTGGTCTCGCAGAACCGCACCGCGGTGTACCTGCCGACACCGCAGCCCCATGTCGATGTGGTCGACGAAACCGGCACCACGGTGTCGAGCACACTGCTGGCCGGCCCGCCATCGCCGTCGTCGGTGGTGTCGCAGAGCGGAAACCTGGTCACCTGGTGGACCGGCGACGCGCTGCTGGTGTTGGACGCGAGCAATCTCACCGCCCGCTATACGATCGCGGCCGGTGAAACCGCTGCTCCGTTGGGGCCGGGGGTCATGATGGCTGGCCAGCTGCTGGTGCCGGTCACCGGCGCGATCGGGGTGTATGACCCGGTCAACGGCGAGGCTAGCCGCTACATCCCGGTGGAACGGCAGCCCAGCGGCTCGGCTGTGATTCCGGCGGTTTCGGGTTCGCGAGTGATCGAGCAGCGCGGTGACACCGTAGTGGCGCTGGGTTAGAACTCCACCGAGAGGGTGGGCAGCGACTTGCCAGTCTTCCAGTGCTTGAGCAACGCCTTAGCCAGGTCGCGGTAGGCCAGCGCCCCCTTGTTCTTGCGCCCGGCCAGCACCGACGAACCCGACGCACTGGCCTCGGCGAAGCGCACCGTCCGGGGGATCGGCGGTGCCAGTACCGGCAGCTCGTAGCGGTCGGCGACGTCGAGCAGCACGTCGCGCGTATGGGTGGTCCGAGAGTCGTACAGCGTGGGCAGGGCACCCAGCAGCCGCAGGTTCGGATTGGTGATTTGCTGAACGTCAGCCACCGTGCGCAAAAACTGACCCACACCTCGATGAGCCAACGTCTCGCACTGCAGCGGCACGATGACCTCGTCCGCTGCCGTAAGCCCGTTGAGCGTAAGCACCCCGAGCGAAGGCGGGCAGTCGATGATCACCACGTCGAAATCGTCGGCGAGCTTGACCAGGGCCCGTTTGAGGGCGTACTCGCGTCCGGCCCGCATCAGCAGCATCGCCTCAGCACCCGCGAGGTCAATGTTGGCCGGCAGCAACGTCATTCCCTCCGATGTCGTCACCAGCGCAGCACTCGGTTCGACATCACCGAGTAGCACTTCGTGGACCGAGAAGGGCAACTTGTCGGGATCCTGCCCGAGCGAGAAAGTCAGACATCCTTGCGGGTCCAGGTCGACGAGCAAAACCCGTCGTCCCTCGTCCACCATTGCCGCACCGAGCGAAGCGACCGTCGTCGTCTTGGCCACACCGCCCTTCTGGTTGGCTACCGCCAGTACGCGCATGTCACTCACAGTGCCCATCCTGGCACGGACCCCGCCGTCCTGTTCGGGTGGCGGGCCCGGCATGGCTCTCGGCGTGTCTCGGGCAGAATCGGCGGCATGGGCGTACACAACCGAAGGCTGGTGCTGTTGCGCCACGGGGAAACCGAGTGGTCGAAATCGGGACAGCACACCGGCCGCACCGACATCGAGTTAACCGCTGCCGGTCGGGAGCAGGCCGAGTTCGCCGGGGTCGTACTCGGCGATCTCCACCTCAACCGCCCCATGGTGATCTGCAGCCCGCGTCGCCGGACCCTGGTCACCGCCGACCTGGCCGGACTCATCATCGACCAGGTCACGCCACTGCTCGCCGAATGGGATTACGGCGACTACGAAGGCCTGACCACCCCGCAGATCCGTGAAACCGACCCCGATTGGCTGGTGTGGACACACGGATGTCCGGGTGGGGAAAGCGTCGCGCAGGTCAGCGATCGCGCCGACCGGGCCATCGCTCTGGCACTGGAAAACATGGAGTCGCGCGACGTGCTCTTCGTGAGCCATGGCCATTTCTCCCGTGCCGTGATCACCCGGTGGGCGCAGCTCGGGCTGACCGAGGGCAGCCGCTTCGGTATGCCCACCGCGACCATCGCAATCTGCGGATTCGAGCACGGCATTCGCCAGCTCGGTCAGCTTGGATTGAGCTGCCACCCGCGACCGACTGCGACGGCGTGAGCCCCGAACCGGCGTTTGCGCTGACGGGACCACGGGGGACCCTGGTTGCCGACCGGGCCCGCGACCGCTACGACAACATCGCGTCGGCGCAGCACGCCTTGCGTTCGGGTGAAACGCCAATAGTGGTGGGCGCTTTGCCTTTCGACGTGAACCAGCCAGCCGCACTGCTGGCCCCGGATACGCTGCGGCGCCTCGACGCACTGCCCGACTGGCCGACCGAACCGCTGCCCACGGTACGCGTCGACGCCGCTGTCCCGTCCACTGACGCACATCGCGACCGCGTCAGCCGCGCACGCAACCATCTTGCTGCACAAGATAATTCGCTACGTAAGGTGGTGCTGGCTCGCGCGTTGTCGCTGTCCGCCGACGCTCCGCTGGACGGTCGTGTCATCCTGCGACGACTGATCGATGCCGACCCGACTGCCTACGGCTTCCTCATCGACCTGAGCGGGGCTGGCGCGGACTACGCCGGGGCGGCGTTGGTGGGCGCCAGTCCGGAGCTACTGGTCGCGAGATCCGGCGAGCAGGTCGTGTGTCGGCCCTTCGCCGGCTCCGCACCACGATCAGCCGACCCCGACATCGACGCGGCCAATGGCGCCGCGCTGGCCGGATCGCACAAGGACCGGCACGAGCATCAACTGGTCATCGACACCATGCGCGCGGCGCTGCAGCCACTGTGTGACGACCTGACGATCGCGGCCGAACCGCAGCTGAGCCGCACTGCGGCGGTCTGGCACCTGTGCACCCCGATCATCGGCCGGCTGCGCGACACCGCAACGAGCGCAATCGATCTGGCACTGGCGCTGCACCCCACGCCAGCGGTCGGCGGGGTGCCGACCAACCAGGCCACCGAGTTGATCGGCGCCTTGGAGGGCGACCGCGGTTTCTACGCCGGAGCCGTGGGTTGGTGCGACGCGCGCGGTGACGGCTACTGGGTGGTGTCGATTCGGTGTGCTGAGTTGTCGGCCGACCGCAGGACGGTGCTGGCCCGCGCCGGTGGGGGCATCGTGGCCGAGTCCAACCCCGACGACGAAGTCGCGGAAACCACCACGAAGTTCGCGACGATATTGAGAGCGCTGGGAGTGCAGCAGTGACAGATCAGATCCGCCACGCCACCCCGGACGACGTCGCCGACATCACCGCCATGATTCACGAACTCGCCGAGTTCGAGCACGCCGCCGGTGCGTGCACGGTCACCGAAACACAGATCGCCGCAGCACTTTTCGGGGATTGCCCGACTGTGCACGGACACGTCGCCCGCAGCGACGGCCAGGTCGCGGCGATGGCGCTGTGGTTTCTGAACTTCTCTACCTGGGACGGCGTGGCGGGCATCTACCTAGAGGACCTCTACGTGCGGCCGCGCTTTCGCCGTCGCGGCCTGGCCCGCCGGCTGCTGTCGGTGCTGGCCACCGAATGCGTTCGCAACGGCTACAGCCGGCTGTCGTGGGCGGTGCTCAACTGGAACACCGATGCGATTGCGTTGTACGACGGCGTCGGCGGGCAGCCACAGACCGAGTGGACTACCTACCGGGTGTCCGGCCCGACACTGGCCGCACTTGCCGAACCGGGCTGATCGCGTCCCGCGGCCCAGCGCACCGCCGGCCCACTGAACAGCATCGCCAACGTGACCAGCGCCACTAGGGCGACCGGGGTGCCCAACACCGGCCGGTGTGACCCGACCGCCAGATACCAGGCCACCGGCAGCAGCAGTAGCTGGGTGAACACGCCCAGTCCCCGACCCCAGCGCTTGCCCTTCACCAGAGCGAGCCCGCCCGCCAGCACCCCGCCCCCGATCACCGCGAACCAGGCCGCGGTGCCCAATCCGTTGACGACATGCTGGTCAGCTCCGGCCAGGCCGCGGACCACCAGGATCCCGGCCATCACCAGCCCCGTGACGCCCTGGGCCGCGACGATGAAGCCGGCACGACGGACGATGGACGGGGCGCGAGCGGTCACAGCGTCAGCGTAGTCAGGCGGTGCCCTTGCACACGAAATTGCCGTGAGGGTTGCGTCGCGCCCCCGAATCGCGACCATTGCGGCAATCTCGACGGGACGACGTGTCGCGCAGCGGCCCGCCCCGGCCCGCATCAGCGTCGCGCATAAGCTCAATCGACATGCGTGCCATGTTGATCGTTAATCCGATTGCCACCACCATCACGCCGAGCGCCCGCCGTCTAGTGGCACACGCCCTGGGCAACCGCCTTGACCTCACCGTCGAGCTCACCAGCTACTCCGGTCATGCGGAAGAACTCGGTCAGAAGGCAGTCACCGACGGGTTCGATCTAGTTGTCGTCCACGGTGGGGACGGCACGGTCAACCAAGTGGTCAACGGCATGCTCGGTAAGCCCGGCTCGATCCCGGCGGGACCCGTCCCGGCGCTGGGCATCATTCCGGGCGGCTCGGCGAATGTGCTGGCCAGGGCGCTGGGCATACCGCGAGACGCGTCCGGCGCGACCGACCAGCTCATTGCCTTGTTGAACTCCTATGAGCACCACCGGCAGTGGCGCCGCATCAGCCTGATCGACTGCGGCGAGTTATACGCGCTGGTCAATGCCGGCATGGGGGTGGACGCGGAAGTGGTCCGGGCAGTCGAAGAGGAGCGGAAGAAGGGCCACAAGATCACCCCGCTGCGCTACTGGCGGGTGGCCACGCCAGTCGCGGTGAGGTTCAGCCGCCGCGAGCCGAACCTCATCCTGGAGAGGCCTGGCCACGAACCCGTTTCGGGCGTGCACTTCGTCTGGGTGTCCAATACCAACCCGTGGACCTTCAGTGACGACCGGCCGATGGTCACCAACCCCGGTTGCAGCTTCGAGTCAGGACTCGGCCTGTTCGCGCTCACCAGCATGAAGCTGATCCCCACGCTGCGATTGCTGCGACAGCTACTCGCCAAACACCCCAAGCTGGAGGCCGAGCAGCTCATCCGTGACGACGACGTGAGCCAGGTGACCGTCACCAGGATGACCACTCCGGCCGCCTGCCAGTACGACGGGGAATACCTCGGGCTGCGCGAGACTATGACGTTTCGAGCCGTTCCAGCCGCCCTCGCGGTGGTAGCGCCGCCGTCAAAAAAACGCCTCTGACCTGCAGAAATCAAAGATGCGACAAGCCCGCGACACAAATGTGGGGCGAAATTCGGCGATAATTGTAGTACAACTGAGTAAGGGCCTGGCTAAGGAATCGGCAACGTGAGATACCCCACGGGCTCGCGTAACGCTATTGACATCTGTTGAGCCTGTGAAACGATCAAAAGGTTGCATGCAGAAATATGCAGAGGTACGAAAAACCGTTCTTGCGCACGCTCAACAGCCAAGAAGAAAAACGCCCGTGCGCACTGCTGCGCACTTAGTGAGGAGTAGCAACTAATGGATTGGCGCCACAGGGCGGTCTGCCGTGACGAGGATCCGGAGCTGTTCTTCCCAGTGGGGAACAGCGGCCCGGCACTCGCGCAGATCGCTGACGCGAAACTGGTCTGTAATCGGTGTCCGGTGACCACAGAGTGTCTCGGATGGGCTCTGAATACTGGTCAGGACTCGGGCGTCTGGGGTGGGATGAGTGAAGACGAGCGGCGCGCACTCAAGCGTCGCAACGCCCGGACGAAGGCCCGCAGCGGAGTCTGACAACTCAGCTCAGCAGCTTTACGGCCCCGATGAAAATCGGGGCCGTATTGCTGCGCGGTCAAACCAGCAACCGCCCCATTCGGCCAATCGGAACCCTCAGCACCACGTCCGTGCCGCGGTCGGCGCCTTCGCGCATTCCCAGGGACCCGTCGAGCTCCGCGGACACCAACGTCCGAACGATCTGCAGACCCAGGCTGTCCGACTTTTCCAAGCTGAACCCCTCGGGTAGGCCCCGCCCGTCGTCGTGCACCACCACGTCCAGCCAGCGCGCCGAACGTTCGGCGCGGATGGTCACCGACCCACCGGTAGCCGACGGATCGAACGCGTGCTCGATGGCGTTCTGCACCAATTCGGTAATCACCATGATCAGCGCCGTAGCCCGGTCGGAATCCAGCACACCGAGGTCGCCGACCCGGTTGATCCGGATCGGCCGGTCCACCGACGCCACGTCGTTCATGATCGGCAGGATCCGGTCGATGACCTCGTCCAGGTTGACCTGCTCGTCCACCGACATGGACAACGCGTCGTGGACCAACGCGATCGACGACACCCGCCGCACCGACTCGATCAGCGCCTCGCGTCCCTCGGCGTTGACGGTCCGGCGGGCTTGTAATCGCAGCAACGCCGCCACCGTCTGCAGGTTGTTCTTCACTCGGTGATGAATCTCACGGATGGTGGCGTCCTTGGATATCAGCGCCCGGTCTCGCCGCTTCACCTCGGTGACGTCGCGGATCAGTATGGCGGCGCCGACGTTCTCACCATGGACCACCAGCGGCAGCGTCCGTAGCAGCACGGTGGCGCCGCCGGCATCCACTTCCATGCGCATGCTCGACCCGCCGGCCAGCAGGTTGAGCACGTGTTCGGCCACCTCCTGCGCCTCGAACGGGTCCGAGATCAGTGGGCGGGTGACCTTGATGAGGTTGTGGCCCTCCAATTCGCTGGTCATGCCCATCCGATGGTAGGCCGACAGCGCATTGGGGCTGGCGTAGGCAACGACTCCTTCGACATCGAGCCGGATGAAGCCGTCACCCGCGCGTGGCGTCGAACGCGACATGGCGACGTCGCCGACGTCGGGGAAGGTGCCCTCCGCGATCATGTGGAGCAGATCGACAGCACACTCCCGGTAGGCAGTTTCTAGGTGGCCCGACATCCGCTGTACGGCAAGTTCGGTTTGGTGCTGGGTGAGCACCGCCACCACCTGCTCCTTGTACCGCACTGGGGACGCCACGATGTTCGGGCCGGGCAGCTGCCACGAATGTTGCTGACCCGCTTCGCTTTCCTGCATGGCTGCCGCATCGCCGCGAGTGAAGGTGTCGGCGACCAGCGGCAGCCGGTCAGCCGAGACGACACTGCCCACCGCATCGGTCTGCAGCACCGTCGGCGCGGTGTTGGGCCGGCACTGGGCCACGCACACGAGCACGCCGTCGTCGCGGCGCACCCACATCAGATAGTCGGCAAACGACAGGTCGGCCAGCAGCTGCCACTCCCCCACCACGGCGTGCAAGTGGTCGACTGCGTTGCCGGGCAGCACCGTGTGCTCGGCGAGCAGATTACCGAGAGTGGACATGCAGGTAAGTGTCGCCCGCCAGCTAGCTGATCACGGCGATAAGGTCACCGGCCTGGATCACGTCGCCGACGGCCACGCTCACCTTGCTGACGGTTCCGGCGACCTCAGCCAGCACCGGGATCTCCATTTTCATGGATTCCAGCAGCACCACCACATCCCCCTGGCCGATTCGGTCGCCCTCGTTGACCACGACTTCGAGCACGCTGGCCACGATCTCGGCGCGAACCTCCTCGGACATCATCACCCCACTCGTAATCGGCCCATTGTGCGTATCCCGTTGTGCATATATCGAACCATAAGGGCGGTCGGGGTGTTGGCGCGCGGGCTAATGAAGGCGCGTCGCCGGTCCCATGAGACACTGACTGGCAACCGAGCGGCCCGCGCGCCGCCCTGCATCGACGATTTCCGACGAAACGAGGTTTCACCATGGCCAAGCGTGGCCGCAAGAAGCGTGACCGCAAGCACAGCAAGGCCAACCACGGCAAGCGGCCCAACGCCTGAACCGGGGAACCCTCAGTTCTAGAACTCTCCGCGGATGATCGTGGTCCGGCGGATCTCCAGCCGCAGGCGCTCGCGCAGGCTCTCGGGAGCCCTTTCACCACTGCATTTGGTCGCGATCAACGCCTTGAGCCGCTCCTCGATGCCGTAGTGCTGGAAGCATCCGGGACAGGCTTCCAGATGCTTGCGCAGGCTTTCCTTCTTCTCCGGGGTGCACTCACCGTCAAGCAGCGTCCAAACCTCGGCGATCACCTCGGCACAGCCGTAGGCACCGTGGTCGTCGTGCCCGCTGCGCCGGCCGCAGGACTCACTCATGACGACACCTCCTCGTGCGCCTGCTCCCCGCGGGCAAAGCCCCGTTCCTTGGCCACGTCGGCCAACAGCTCTCGCAGCTGACGCCGGCCTCGGTGCAGCCGGGACATCACGGTACCGATCGGCGTGCCCATAATCTCGGCGATCTCCTTATATGGAAACCCTTCGACGTCGGCGTAGTAAACGGCCATCCGGAACTCCTCCGGCAGCGCCTGCAGGGCATCTTTTATCTCGGTGTCCGGCAGCGACTCCAGTGCCTCGACCTCGGCCGACCGCAATCCGGTCGAGGTGTGTTCGGCATTGGCCGCCAGCTGCCAGTCGGTGATCTCGTCGGTGGGATACTCCGACGGTTGCCGCTGCTTCTTGCGGTAGCTGTTGATATAGGTGTTGGTCAGGATGCGGTACAGCCAGGCCTTGAGGTTGGTGCCCTCCCGGAACGAACGGAATCCGGCGTAGGCCTTCACCATCGTCTCTTGCAGCAGATCCTCGGCGTCGGCAGGATTGCGCGTCATCCGCAGCGCGCCACCGTAGAGCTGGTCAAGCAGTGGAATAGCGTCGCGCTCGAAGCGCGCCGTCAACTCCGCGTCCGTCTCTTCGTGCCCGGCCGGCCCGACCTCAGGGGCGGGCACGCCGTCGATGTCGGCCATCTTGATTAACACGGTCCCTTCGGTCGCGGCGTCACCGGATAGCGCGATCAGCGCCGCCGGACTCGCAAGGAAGCAATTCAACCGCTCCGCACCCAGCAGGCTCGTCGCAGTTGACACCGAACTCCCTCCTTTAATCTAAAGGCCGCCACCGACTCGTGCAGTCACCGCCTCAGACAACGGCAATTCCCGGCTCGCTATTTCCCGGCCGTGATCCCGCGGTCGGGCCGGCTGGAACGTGGCGTTAATGTGACGGCCATGTCCCTCAACGGCAAGACCATGTTCATCTCCGGCGCCAGCCGCGGTATCGGCCTGGCAATCGCTAAACGTGCCGCTCAAGACGGCGCCAATATCGCCCTGATCGCCAAGACCGCCGAGCCGCACCCGAAGCTGCCCGGCACGGTGTACACCGCCGCCAAAGAGTTGGAGGAAGCCGGCGGACAGGCCCTGCCGATTGTCGGAGACGTCCGGGACCCGGACTCGGTCGCGGCGGCTGTGGCCAAGACGGTCGAGCAATTCGGCGGCATCGACATCTGCGTCAACAACGCCTCGGCCATCAACCTGGGATCCATCCTCGAGGTGCCGATGAAACGCTTCGATTTGATGAACGGCATCCAGGTGCGTGGCACCTATGCGGTGTCGCAGGCCTGTTTACCGCACATGAAGGGGCGGGAGAACCCGCACATCCTGACGCTGTCACCTCCGGTGCTGCTGGGCAAGGAGTGGCTGAAGCCGACGGCGTACATGATGGCCAAGTTCGGTATGACGTTGTGCGCCTTGGGAATCGCCGAGGAAATGCGCGACGACGGCATCGCGTCGAACACTCTGTGGCCGCGCACCCTGGTGGCTACCGCCGCGGTGCAGAACCTGCTCGGTGGCGACGAGGCGATGGGGCGCGCCCGCAAGCCGGAGGTGTACTCCGACGCGGCCTACGTCATCCTCAACAAGCCGTCGCGGCAATACACCGGCAACATGGCGCTATGTGAGGACGTGCTGCTCGAGTCCGGTGTGACCGACCTGTCGGTGTATGACTGCGTGCCGGGCGGGAAACTCGGGGTCGACTTCTGGGTGGACGGCGTCAACCCACCGGGGTACGTGCAGTCCTGACCTGTTCGCCGCTGCTACACCGGTCCTGGCGGTGCTACAACAGCGTCATCTGCTGCGGCTCCGGCTCGGCCGGTTCCAGCAACTCGGGTCCGTTGTTGCGCACGTTGTTGACGAGCGTCGATATCTGGCGCATCTCGATGTTGTGCACATCCGGCGGACGTACCAGTAGCCCCTGATCGAGCGGAGCATCCGGATTTAACCACGCGTCCCAGTCGGCTTCCTCCAGCATCAACGGCATGCGGTCGTGGATTTCGGCCAGCTCGCCCACCGCGTCGGTGGTGATGATGGTGCAACTCAGCAGCGGCGCTTGATCTTTGGCAGGTTTCCACACCGACCAGAGACCCGCCATGCACACCAGGTCACCATCCGCGCGATGCATGAAATATGGTGTCTTGGAGCTCTTTCCGCCCTTCGGGCCCGCTAAGCTGCCTTGCCATTCGTACCAGCCGTCCATCGGCACCAGGCAACGCTTGCTCTTCGCCGAGGCCCGGAAGGCCGGCGACGTGGCAACCTTGTCGGCGCGCGCGTTGATCAGCAACGGGCCCTTGTTCTCCGGCTCCCCGTTCGGACCCGCCTTGACCCAAGGCGGCAGCAGACCCCAGCGCATGAGCCGAACCCGGCGGGTGGGCTGGTCGTCGGGCTCGTCGTGGCGGGTCACCACGGTTGCGATCGTGGTGGTGGGGGCCACGTTGTAATTGGGCTCCGAGGCTCGTTCGCCCACGCCCGTGGCCTCGTCGATGGCCTTGATCTTCTCGGCCAGCAGGGCCGGATCGGTGGTGACAGCGAAACGTCCGCACATAGGTCCATGTTGGCAGATTGCGGCCGTCCGGCCGCGACAAGAGATGATGGACCAGTGAGCGTATGGCAGGCCCCGTCCACACCGGCACCGGTGCACGCGACCGTGACCGTTCCCGGCTCCAAATCCCAGACCAACCGCACCCTGATACTGGCCGCGCTGGCTGCCGCGCAGGGCTCCCCCATTGGAGGCACCTCCACCATCACGGGGGCACTACGCAGCCGCGACACCGACCTGATGATCGGCGCACTGCGGACCCTGGGCCTGCATGTCGAGGGCGTGGGGTCTGACCTGACGGTCGGCGGCCGCATCGACCCGGTCGCCGACGCGCGAGTGGACTGCGGCCTGGCCGGCACGGTGCTGCGTTTCGTGCCGCCGCTGGCCGCGCTGAGCGCCGCTCCGGTCACCTTCGACGGCGATGAGCAGGCGAGCGCCCGTCCCATCGCGCCGCTGCTCGATGCGCTGCGCGGACTGGGCGTCCCGGTCGATGGCTCGGGGTTGCCGTTTCGGGTGCAGGGCGGCGGGGCGGTGGCCGGCGGCACCGTGGCCATCGACGCCTCGGCGTCGTCACAGTTCGTTTCGGGCCTGCTGCTGTGCGGTGCGTCGTTCACCGAGGGTCTGACGGTGCAACACATCGGTTCCTCGCTGCCGTCGGCGCCCCACATCGCGATGACGGTGGCGATGCTGCGGCAGGCTGGCGTCATTGTCGACGACTCGGTGCCCAACCGCTGGCAGGTCAAGCCGGGCGTGGTACAGGCCCGGCACTGGGAAGTGGAACCGGATTTGACCAACGCCGTCGCGTTCCTGGCGGCCGCGGTGGTGACCGGCGGGACGGTCCGCATCACCGGGTGGCCGCAGCACAGCGTGCAGCCCGCCGGGCATATCCTGGAGGTTTTGAAGAAGACGGACGCTGTTGTCACACAAGCTGATTCGGTTCTTCAGGTGCGGGGAAAGACCGGGTACGACGGCTTTGAGGTCGACCTGCGCGACGTGGGCGAGCTGACCCCGACGGTAGCGGTGTTGGCCGCGCTGGCAGCGCCGGGCGCCACATCCCGGTTGACCGGTATCGCGCACCTGCGCGGACACGAGACCGACCGGTTGGCCGCGCTGAGTACCGAGATCAACCGCCTCGGCGGCGACTGCCGGGAAACCGAGGACGGCCTGGTAATCACCGCGACACCGCTGCAGCCCGGCCTCTGGCACGCCTACGCCGACCACCGGATGGCGATGGCAGGCGCGATCGTCGGTTTGCGGGTCCCCGGCGTCGAAGTCGACGACATCGCGGCCACCACCAAGACGCTGCCGGAGTTTCCGCAGCTGTGGGCAAAGATGGTGGAGGGGACCGCCGGTTGAGGGAATACGACGAGTCCGACGTCAAGGTCCGCTCCGGTAAGAGGACGCGGCCCCGGACCAAGACCCGTCCGCAACACGCCGACGCCGAGTCCGCGATGGTGGTCAGTGTCGACCGCGGCCGCTGGGGATG
>JALHRH010000081.1 GCA_022841565.1 Mycobacterium sp.
TGTTCTACTGGTGGTACCACACCATCGACAAGACGCCGCCGGAGTTCGCGACGTTCGTGTACGTCGTCGCCTGCACCGCGGCCGGTCTGATCCTGGCGATGGTGGAATCCAAGCCGTTGGTCGCCGCCTTGGCCATCGCGGTGATGTCGGCGCCGTTCGCTTCCGTGGCAGCCGCGGCCCCCCTGTACGGCTCCTATTACTGCGAGCGCGTGACGACACCGTGTGTGATGGGCATCGTGCCCGAATAATCGGCCACTGGCGCTGATGGTGGTGATCCGCTGCGCCCCGCTTCGCGGCGCTTGCGATCACCACTGGCGCTGATGGTGGTGATCCGCTGCGCCCCGCTTCGCGGCGCTTGCGATCACCACTAATGTGGGCTCGTGACTTCCCACTATGACGTCGTCGTACTCGGAGCAGGTCCCGGCGGATACGTAGCAGCCATTCGGGCCGCTCAGCTCGGGTTGAACACCGCAATCATCGAACCGAAGTATTGGGGCGGCGTCTGCCTCAACGTCGGCTGCATTCCGTCGAAGGCGTTGCTGCGCAACGCCGAACTCGCCCACATCTTTACCAAGGAAGCCAAGGTTTTCGGCATCAGCGGTGAGGCCACCTTCGACTACGGGGTTGCGTTCGACCGCAGCCGCAAAGTGGCCGACGGGCGGGTCGCCGGCGTGCACTACCTGATGAAGAAGAACAAGATCACCGAGATCCACGGGTACGGCAAGTTCACCGATGCCAACACCATCTCGGTCGAGCTGAACGACGGCGGCACCGACGAGGTCACGTTCGACAACGCCATCATCGCCACCGGCAGCAGCACCCGACTGGTCCCCGGCACGTCGCTGTCAGAAAACGTGGTGACCTACGAGAAGCTGATCATGACCCGGGAACTGCCGAAGTCGGTCGTCATCGCCGGCGCCGGCGCCATCGGCATGGAGTTCGGCTACGTGATGAAGAACTACGGCGTCGACGTCACCATCGTCGAGTTCCTGCCGCGCGCACTACCCAATGAGGACGCCGATGCCTCCAAGGAGATCGAGAAGGCGTTCAAGAAGCTCGGCGTCAAGGTCCTGACCGGCACCAAGGTCGAGTCCATCACCGACCACGGCTCCGAGGTCACGGTCAGCGTCAGCAAGGACGGCAAGTCCGAGGAGCTCAAGGCCGAGAAGGTGTTGCAGGCCATCGGGTTTGCCCCCAACGTCGAAGGCTACGGGTTGGATAAGGCCGGGGTGGTGCTCACCGACCGCAAGGCGATCGGCATCACCGACTACATGCAGACCAGCGTGCCGCACATCTACGCCATCGGCGACGTCACCGGCAAGCTGATGCTCGCTCACGTCGCCGAGGCGATGGGTGTGGTGGCCGCGGAAACCATCGCCGGCACAGAGACTTTGGCGTTGGGTGACTACCGGATGCTGCCGCGCGCCACGTTCTGCCAGCCCAATGTCGCCAGCTTCGGCCTCACCGAGGAACAGGCTCGCGACGAAGGCTACGACGTGGTGGTGGCCAAGTTCCCCTTCACCGCCAACGCCAAGGCGCACGGGGTCGGTGACCCGAGCGGCTTCGTCAAGCTCATCGCCGATGCCAAGTACGGCGAGCTGATCGGGGGACACCTGGTCGGCCACGATGTGTCCGAGCTGCTGCCGGAGCTCACGCTGGCGCAGAAATGGGATCTGACCGCCAACGAACTGGCCCGTAACGTGCACACTCACCCGACGCTGTCCGAGGCGCTGCAGGAGTGCTTCCACGGCCTGTTAGGTCACATGATCAACTTCTAGCGATCACGGGGGCGCGTTGGCGCGTGGGCTCTTCGCCGCATGCGCGTTGGTCCTAGCGCTGGCCGCGCGCCCGCTCGTGGATGCCGACACGAGCGATGTCTATCGAAGCTCAACGCACCCGCGGTCCTATTGACGAAAATCATTTCGTAATCTAGGCTTCGTCGTAGGTGGCGCGGACGCGACGGTGCGGAAGCTCGCTGAACGTTGATTGCCTCGCAACCGCTCCGCCAGTTGCTCAGACCGTTCGATAGCATGGCTTGCGCAGGCAATATCAGAGGCCGGAAACACATGAGACTCAGAGCTGTTCCCGCGACGGTCAGTCTTTTAGTGGCGCTCGGGCTGAGCGCAGCGCCGCCACAGGCGAGGGCCGAAGCTCCGACGATGGACGGCGTCTACCAGTACGCCGACGAGGACGGCGACGTGGGGACATGGACCATCAGGACTGACTGCAGCACGACCTGCGTCGCCCGTGTAATGACTGGGCCCGGCCGAGGTTTCGATGCCCAACTGGTGGATGGTCGTTACGTCAATTCCCGGACTGTCCCGGAGGGTCTGAGATGCCCGACCTACCAATTGGGTGAAACCCTGTGGGATGGCGGGCACCATTCGGTGGACGTAATTCAATGGTGGGATCCTGTCACGCTGACCGGCGAAGTCGACTTTTTGTACCACTCAGCACCCTGTTACAACGATGACCGCCACGACACGTTCACCCTTACCCGAGTTGGATAGCGCGAGCGTTTGAGGCGCTAAGTGGTGCTGCGGTACCTTCGCAGACGCCGCGCAACTGCCAGACGCCGTCGTCGTCCACAGCCGCAGACAGCTCCTTGTCATGAAACGTACATATCCCATCCCAATCTGCCACGGCCCTCGACAAGCCGGTTTGCCGCAGTTCGGAGCACCTTTCTTCGCGAACGACACCCATCCACGCCGAATCGTGGTGAAAGCGCGAGGCTAGTGCGCAAATCTGCACCAGCGCGCAACTAAACCTGCAGGTCACCGCCTTACGGCCGGACCGAGGCCGCGAAGTGATATACGTCAGATAATAACACTGCGCCAGCTGACGCGGGAACGTCTCATTTGAACACTTTATTTATCATTCGCAACCATTCCGTTTTAGGTGGATCGCTTCGCGTTCTTTTTCTCACTATCATGGTCGAATTGACAGCAAAGACGTCGGTAGCTGGTAACATAACCACTCGCTGGTGTCCTGGTGTCGACTTGTCAGAAAGGTCGGAGTTAAGCGATGAAAAAGACTTCAAATATGCGCACTTACTGTGTACGGGGCGTTACTGCGATAATGATTGCTTTGATCTCCACTACAACCTTGGCCGCTTGCAATAACCAACGCTTTTGCTCGAACCCGCTGGACATCGAATGTTATAAGAATAATAATGGGCTGTGACAAGAATAACGATGGTGGTGAGCGGTCGCCTGCTTATCCCTTCGCCTTGCGTCGAGCGATTCCGTCCTGAGTCTCGCAGTTGTGCCGCGTCTCCGGCTGGACGTGGACCATCACCACCACCTGCAGTCCGTCCTGCGTGCCCCACGCGACGACCGGGTCGGGCCGCAGCTTCGACGCCCGGCTGGAAAACGGCCGCTATTTCAGTTCCCGAATCATCATGGGCGGTCTAGGAATGCGCTCCCTACGCCATCGGTGAACTCGTACTCGGCGGCCGCAGCCATCCGGTGAATGTCACGCAGTGGTGAGACCCTGCCACGCTCACCGGCGAGGACTTCGCACACCCCTCATCGGTGACGCCCTGCAGCCTCGATGATCACCACGACAGGTTCAACCCTCACCCGAATCGGCTGACCGGCCGACGTTCCGCGGGTAGCGCTCGGCCCAGCGGGAGATACCATCGCCGGGTGTTCATGTCCCGCAATGAGGAGCCGCGGCACGCTGCCGTGGTGGTGGGCGCGATCGCCGGGTTGCTCGTCGGTTATGTCCTCTGGCTGGCCGCCATCACCATCGGCGACGACGTCACGACGGTGAGCAAGTGGAGCCTGGCGGTGCTGCTGGCGTCGGGTGCGGTGGCGGTCGGCGCCGTGATCTCTGGCCTACTGATGCGCTGGCGCCGCAGATACGGGTGGTCGGCGTTCGCCTTCGGTCTGCCGGTGCTTCCGGTGGTGCTGACGCTGGCCGTGCTGGCCAACCTGTATCTATGACGCTAACGCGGGTTGTCGAGCGGGATTTTCAGCGCGGCGATGGTCGCGGCCAGCCCGTCGTATTGCGTTGCTAGGAGGCAGAATTCAATCAACCGAGCCCTGTTGAGGTGAGCGGCCAGCTGCCGCCAGGTCCCCTCGGTGATCGCGCGGTCCTTGATCAGCTCGTCGGTCGCGTTCAACAGCGCCTGTTGGCGCGCGCTCAGTACCTTGCGAGGCCCGTCACCGGACGGCGCCTGCGGCCAAGCAAAAATCGCGGCCTGCGCCTGTGCGTCGAGCCCCGCTTTGCGTGCCATCCCGCGATGATGCTGTAGTTCGTACTCGCTGGACCGTAGGTGGGCGACGCGCAGGATGACCAACTCGGTGTCGATCGTCGCTAATCGTCCCCGCAACAGACGTCCGGAATAGATTGCCCACATCCAGAACAGTCCCTGGCGAGAACCTAGCGTAGTGAACAGATGCATCTCCGGTGCCCGCACTTTGCGGGCGGCCAGCTTCGCCAACACCCAGTTGATCGGCCCCAACTGGCGCAACCGACCGGGCGGAATGCGGACCTCCTGATTCCCGGTCATGATTGCTTCACCAGGTACGGAGACACGGTGCTGCGATGCTCGTCGATATCGAGTGCTCGACCCAGCGCGGGGAACGCGCGCTGCGGACAGTTGTCGCGTTCACAGACCCGGCAGCCCGCGCCGATCGGTGTAGCGGTCGATTCCAAGTCCCCAGACAAGCTCAGCCCCTCTGAGTAGACGAGTCGGTGCGCGTGGCGAAGTTCGCAACCAAGCCCGATCGCGAAGGTTTTCCCGGGCTGACCATACCGGGCCGCGCGCCTTTCAACGGTACGGGCCACCCACATGTAATTGCGCCCGTCGGGCATCTGAGCGATCTGAACCAGGATCTTGCCGGGGTTGGCGAAGGTTTCGTAGACGTTCCACAGCGGGCAGGTGCCGCCGGTAGAGGAGAAGTGGAAACCGGTGGCCGATTGACGCTTTGACATGTTCCCCGCCCGGTCGACCCGGACGAATGACAGCGGCACGCCGCGCATCGACGGCCGCTGCAGCGTGGAGAGCCGATGCGCGATTGTCTCGTAGCTGACGAGGTAGAAAGCCGACAGCCGTTCCACGTCGTAGCGGAAATTCTCGGCGACGTCGTGGAATTGGCGGTAGGGCAGTACTGCGGCGGCGGCAAAGTAGTTGGCCAACCCGAGCCGAGCTAGGGTCCGGGACTCGTCGCTGGTGAACTTGCCATCGGTGACCAAGCTGTCGATCAGGTCGCCGAACTCTAGGTAGGCCAACTCCGCGGCCATCTTGAAGATCTGCTGGCCGGGGGTGAGGTGGTTGCTCATCTCCAGCGTCTTGGTCTTGGGGTCATAGCGGTGCAGCACGGCGTCGCCCAGATCGATGCGCCTGTTGATGTGCACCCCGTGCACCTCCGTCAGCCGGCGGGTCAGCTCACGGGCCAGATCGCCGTGGTGCATCCGCATCTTGACGGTTAGGTCTTCGGCGGCCGTGTCCAGCTCGTGCAGATAGTTCTGGCGTTCGTAGAAGTAGTCGCGCACCTCTTCATGGGGCATGGTGATCGACCCGCTGCCGCTGCTGCCGTCGAAATAGCGCCCTTCGGTGGCGGCGGCTAGCTGTGCGGTGGTGATCCGATAGCGGCGGTGCAGGTTGACAACGGCCCGCGCCAGGCTCGGGTGGGAGTTGACCATTTCGGCGATCTCGGGTGGGTCCACGTCGATGCCTAGGTCACGGTCCATCGTTACCTCGCGCAGTTCGGCGACCAATCGAGTGTCGTCCTGGGAGGCGAAGAAGGTGGCGTCCACCCCGAACATCTCGGTGATCCGAAGCAGCACCGGCACCGTCAGCGGGCGCACGTCGTGCTCGATCTGGTTGAGATAGCTCGGCGAGATATCCAGCATCTGGGCCAGCGCGGCCTGGCTGAATCCACGCTCGCTGCGGAGCTGGCGGACGCGCGCGCCGACAAACGTCTTGGACACTCTGATCAGCGTAGTCGGCGTTGCGAAGACCTGCTTTGCAGACTTGGCAAGCTGTTCGACGGGTTACTTTTGGATTTCCGAGGCGTCGTTGGCATGATTCGATCGACGTTCTCAGGGCAACACCTGGGTTCACCTGAGGAGGAAACGGGGAGCAGCGCCTTGAGCCTGGACAAAAGGTTAATGCCGGTGCCCGACGGTAGCCCCGACGTGTTCGACCGCCAGTGGCCGTTGCGCGTCGGCGATATCGACCGAACCGGCCGGCTGCGGTTGGACGCCGCATGCCGGCACATCCAGGACATCGGACAGGATCAGCTGCGCGAAATGGGCTTCGAGGAGACCCATCCGCTGTGGATCGTGCGCCGCACCATGGTGGACCTGATCCGCCCCATCGAGTTCCAGGACATGCTGCGGTGCCGACGCTGGTGCTCGGGCACCTCCAATCGGTGGTGTGAGATGCGGGTCCGCATAGATGGCCGCCAGGGCGGGTTGATCGAGTCCGAGGCGTTCTGGATCCACGTCAACAAGGAAACCGAGATGCCGGCGCGCATCGCCGACGACTTCCTGGCGGGTCTGCACAAGACCACCTCGGTGGAGCGACTGCGCTGGAAGGGCTACCTCAAGCCGGGCAGCCGCGATGACGCCACCGAGATACACGAATTTCCGGTCCGGGTAACCGACATCGACCTGTTCGACCACATGAACAACTCGGTGTATTGGAGCGTTGTCGAGGATTACCTGGCGTCTCACACCGAGTTGCTGGTCCTACCCCTGCGAGTGACCATCGAGCACGAGGCGCCGGTGGCGCTGGGCGACAAACTGGAGATCATCTCGCACGTGCACCCGCCCGGTTCGACCGAGCAGTTCGGCCCAGGGCTAGTTGACCGGACTGTTACAACGCTCACATACGCGGTCGGCGATGAGACGAAAGCCGTCGCCGCGCTGTTCACTCTCTAACCGGACAAGCGTCCCGGTAAATTGGCGGTGACCTGCAGGTTTCTGTTACCGGTCGGAATCTGCTGAACCGTTTCAGTAGTTCGCCAGCTTCGCAAGCTTCGCAAAATGACCACAGGTCATAGCCAAAATTCGCAAGTGAAATGGGTGGACCTGCGGGAATGCACTGTGCCATGGTCGAGTTAGCACATCAGTGAAGTCGAGGTGAAGTTGAGCCTCTAGCTTCCTCCGCAAGGCGGTTGGCTCGACTCATCGCAGGCAAATTTCAGTCAAAGATTGACCGTTAGGAGCAGCCCCATGTCCGAAGTTGGCACCCCGAAGAGCGCTGAGCAGATTCAGCACGACTGGGACCACAACCCCCGCTGGAACGGCGTCAAGCGCACCTACACGCCGCAGGACGTTGTGGCGCTGCAGGGTCACGTTGTCGAGGAGCACACGCTCGCCCGTCGCGGCGCGGAGGTGCTCTGGGAGCAGTTGCACGAGATGGACTTCGTGAACGCGCTGGGGGCGCTGACCGGCAACATGGCGGTCCAACAGGTGCGTGCCGGGCTGAAAGCGATCTATCTGTCCGGTTGGCAGGTCGCTGGTGATGCCAACCTTTCCGGCCACACCTACCCCGACCAGAGTCTCTACCCCGCCAACTCGGTGCCGCAGGTCGTGCGCCGCATCAACAACGCCCTGCTTCGGGCCGACGAAATCGCCAAGGTCGAGGGTGACCGCTCCGTGGACAACTGGCTGGCGCCGATCGTCGCCGACGGTGAGGCCGGCTTCGGTGGCGCGCTCAACGTCTACGAGTTGCAAAAGGCGATGATCGCCGCGGGTGTCGCCGGTTCGCACTGGGAAGACCAGCTGGCTTCCGAGAAGAAGTGCGGGCACCTGGGCGGCAAGGTGCTGATCCCCACTCAGCAGCACATCCGCACCCTGACCTCGGCCCGTCTGGCCGCTGACGTCGCCGGTGTTCCGACGGTCGTCATCGCGCGCACCGACGCCGAGGCCGCCACGCTGATCACCTCCGACGTCGACGAACGGGACCGCCCGTTCATCACCGGCGAGCGCACCAACGAAGGCTTCTACCGCGTCAAGAACGGTCTGGAGCCCTGCATCGCCCGCGCCAAGGCCTACGCGCCGTTCGCTGACCTGATCTGGATGGAGACCGGTACTCCGGACCTGGAGCTGGCCAGGAAGTTCGCCGAGGGTGTCAAGAGCGAATTCCCCGACCAGCTGTTGGCTTACAACTGCTCGCCGTCCTTCAACTGGCGCAAGCACCTCGACGACGACACGATCGCCAAGTTCCAGAAGGAGCTCGGTGCTATGGGCTTCAAGTTCCAGTTCATCACGCTGGCTGGTTTCCACGCGCTCAACTACTCGATGTTCGATCTGGCCCACGGCTACGCCCGCACCCAGATGAGCGCCTACGTGGAGTTGCAGGAGCGCGAGTTCGCTGCCGAGAAGCGCGGTTACACCGCCACCAAGCACCAGCGTGAGGTGGGAGCGGGTTACTTCGACCGGATCGCCACCACCGTCGACCCGACCTCGTCGACAACCGCACTGGCGGGCTCCACCGAAGAGGGTCAGTTCCACTGAGCTAGTCTGCCGAGCAGACGCGGAATCGCACCGTCGCAGCCCGATTGATGCGATTCTGCGTCTGCTCGCGCGTATGAGAGGAGCCCAGGTGGCGATTGAGCGGGTGGGTGTGGTCGGGGCCGGGCAGATGGGTTCCGGCATCGCGGAGGTGTCCGTACGCGCGGGTGTCGCCGTTACGGTGTTCGAGACGACCGATGCGCTGATCACCGCGGGCCGCAACCGGATCATGAAGTCGCTGGAGCGCGGCGTCAGTGCCGGCAAGATCACCGAGCGTGAGCGCGACCGCGCGGTGGGTCTGTTGACGTTCACCACCGATCTCCATGACTTAGCCGACCGCCAGCTGGTGATCGAGGCCATCGTCGAGGACGAGGTCGTAAAGGCTCAGGTGTTTGCTGAGTTGGACCGAGTGGTCACCGACCCAGACGCCGTGCTGGCATCCAACACCTCCAGCATCCCGATCATGAAGATCGCCGCCGCGACCAAGAATCCCCGCCGAGTGCTCGGCCTGCACTTCTTCAACCCCGTCCCGGTCCTGCCGCTGGTCGAGCTGGTGAGCACGCTGGTTACCGACGAAGGTGCTGCCGCGCGCACGGAAGAATTCGCCAGCACGGTGCTCGGCAAACAGGTGGTGCGTTGCTCGGACCGATCCGGTTTTGTGGTGAACGCACTCCTAGTGCCTTATCTGCTCTCCGCGATCCGGATGGTCGAGGCAGGGTTCGCCACCGTGGAGGATGTCGATAAGGCCGTGGTGGCCGGGCTGTCGCACCCGATGGGGCCACTGAAGCTGTCCGACCTGGTTGGTCTGGACACCCTGAAGCTGATCGCGGACAAGATGTACGACGAATTCAAGGAACCGCTCTACGGCCCGCCGCCGCTACTGCAGCGCATGGTCGAGGCGGGTTTGCTGGGCAAGAAATCCGGCCGGGGTTTCTATACCTACTGAACCTGCCATCCGATGGATGCCGCCTTCTTGCGCAGGATGCATTCACCAGACCCAGGCGATATCGATTTAATCGCCCGCCGGGATATTTTCGCCGAGCTGTGCTCGGGCTCGCTGCGGGGCGGCCGGCGGGCTACTTCGCCAGAGTGAATTGGTCGACGTCGGTATATCCCTCGCGGAATAGCTTCGCGCATCCCGTCAGGTACTTCATGTAGCGGTCGTACACCTTCTCCGACTGGATCGCGATGGCCTGGTCCTTCTTGGCCTCGAGAGCGGCTGCCCAGGTTTCTAGGGTCCGCGCGTAGTGCAACTGCAGCGACTGGATCCGCTTCATCGTGAAGCCCGCTGCGGCCGAGTGCTCTGCGACCACCGGAACAGTCGGCAGGTAACCGCCCGGGAAGATCTCGGCCAGGATGAACTGGCTGAAGTGGACAATTTCGTGGGTGAGCGGCAAGCCCTTGGCCCGGGCCTCCTTGAAGGTCGGCCGGACGATGGTGTGCAGCAACATGATGCCGTCGCTCGGCAGCACCTGGTAGGCCATCTTGAAGAAGCGTGGGTAGCGCTGACGGCCGAAGTGTTCAAATGCGCCAATCGAGACGATGCGGTCCACGGGCTCGTGGAATTTCTCCCAGCCCTCGAGTAGCACCCGCCTGGTGCGGGGCGTATCCATTTCGTCGAACTTCTTCTGGACGTGTGCGGCCTGGTTCTCCGAGAGGGTCAGGCCCACCACGTTGACGTCGTACTTCTCGATGGCGCGCCGCATGGTGGCGCCCCACCCGCAGCCGATGTCCAGCAACGTCATACCTGCTTCGAGGTTGAGCTTGCCCAGGGCCAGGTCGATTTTGGCGAGCTGTGCCTCTTCCAGCGTCATGTCGTCGCGCTCGAAGTAAGCACAGCTGTATGTCTTGGTGGGGTCCAGGAACAGACGGAAGAATTCATCGGACAGGTCGTAGTGCGCCTGCACGTTGCCGAAATGAGGCGTGAGCTGCACTGCCATTGCGATGTCAGCCTTTCTGTTAACCGGGGTGCTCGGAGAGAATACGATCCGTTGGACCTGCAGCGACCCCGATGCATTCCCTGCATGCTATCCGCTGCCACGGGGTGCGGTCGCCATCTCTACGTCACACTTCGCTGGCCCCGTTCGGCGGCTGGGCGCTCTTACCCTTGATTCAGCTGCTCCCCGGTCGGCACGATCGGCGACGGATGCGGCTGCGCGCGGAACTTCTCCAGCGACCCGCCTGCCTCGACGATTCCGCATAACGCGCTCCAGCTCAGCATCGTCAGATAATCAATCAACTCGTCGCTGGTCATCCGCGGATCTGACATCCACGAATGTGTGGCCAACTGCACGCCGCCGACGATCAGGTAGGCCCACGGCTCCACACCGCCGACATCGACGCCGGCCTCGCGCATGCGGCGCCGCAGCATCACCGCGATCATGCGGGCAATAATCCGCTCGGAGTCGGCGATCACCTTGCTCTTGCTGCCCGAACTGTTCGCCATCACGAACCCGTACGGCTCCGGCTCGGCCGCCACGGTTTCCACGTAAACGCGGATGACTTCGCGGGTCAGCTCGTACCCGTCCAGGTTGGAGGAGAGCGCCGCGGCCATGTTGGGAATCAATGTGGTCTGCGCAAACCGCATCATCACTGCCGTCGTGAGGTCGTTCTTGTCGACAAAGTAGCGATAAAGGACGGTCTTCGATACTCCGATCTCCGCGGCGATCTCGTCCATGCTCAGGAAGCGGCTCTGACGGCGGATCGCTTCGATCGTGCCGTCGACCAACTCGTTGCGGCGGTCCACCTTGTGTTGGTGCCAACGCCGCTTACGGCCATCGGTCTTTGCGTTCCGAGCCGGGATGTGTTGTGCCACTGCCGCCCATTCCCATTCAGTGCCTGGACGCATCGATACTACGGCTTGCGGGGGCCCGCACCAGGGAACGGCCGAACTACGTGAGGCTTCCGACCAGTGTGGGTAACACTAACCGGTGGTTGCGATAGCGGATGATGATGTGGTGGCACACAGAGCCTTGCCGACAGCGGGAGGCCCGGCCGTGCCGCCGGGCCCGGGCATGGGCGGGCGGCGGCAGAACCGGACATCCCTGGCGGAATCGTTCGCGGGCGCCGACCCCGATGCCGACGCGGAGCGACGCGTTGCGCTGCGCCGGATGAAGGCGGTGGCGCTGGGGTTCCTGATCGGCGCGACCGTGGTGTTCCTGGTGTGCCGGTGGGCCAACGTGCACGGTACGGCACCGCTGTGGGTCGGTTACGTCGGTGCTGCGGCAGAGGCGGGCATGGTGGGTGCTCTGGCGGACTGGTTCGCGGTGACCGCGCTGTTCAAGCACCCACTGGGGATTCCGATCCCGCATACCGCCATCATCAAGCGCAAGAAAGACCAGCTCGGCGAGGGTTTGGGCACGTTCGTGCGGGAGAACTTCCTCTCGGCGGAGGTGGTAGAGACGAAGCTGCGGGACGCCCAGGTACCCAGCCGGCTGGGCAAGTGGCTCTGCGAGCCCGTGCACTCGCAGCGGGTGGCGGGTGAGGTGGCGACCGTGCTGCGCGTACTGGTCGAACTGTTGCGTGATGAGGATGTCCAGCAGGTGATCGATCGGATGATCGTGCGCCGGATAGCCGAACCGCAGTGGGGCCCACCAGTGGGGCGGGTGCTGCAGACACTTCTGGCGGAGCATCGTCAGGAGGCGCTGATCCAATTGCTGGCGGACCGGGCGTTTCAGTGGTCGCTGAATGCCGGCGTGGTCATTCAGCGGGTGGTCGAGCGTGACTCGCCAACCTGGTCACCCCGTTTCGTCGACCATCTCGTCGGCGACCGCATCCACCGTGAGCTGATGGATTTCACCGACAAGGTGCGCCGCAACCCCGACCACGAACTGCGTCGGTCAGCCACCCGATTTCTGTTCGAATTCGCCGACGACCTACAGAACGATCCCGACACCATTGCGCGCGCCGACGCGGTCAAAGAGCAACTGATGGCCCGGAACGAGATAGCAAAAGCCGCCGAGACGGCGTGGACGACGCTCAAGAGGCTGGTGCTAGAGGGTGTTGATGACCCGTCCAGTACCTTGCGGACCCGCATCGCCGACACCGTGATCCGGATCGGCGCGTCGCTGCGCGACGACGCGGGGCTGCGCGACAAGGTCGACGGGTGGATGGTGCGGGCCGCTCAACACCTGGTTTCGCAGTATGGGGTGGAGATCACAGCGATCATCACTGAGACGATCGAGCGCTGGGATGCCCAGGAAGCCAGCCGTCGGATTGAGCTGCATGTGGGACGTGACCTGCAGTTTATCCGAATCAATGGCACGGTCGTGGGCGCACTTGCCGGTCTCGCCATCTATGCCATCGCGCAGTTGCTCTTCTGAAAAGTGCTAACAAGCTGCTTGCAATAGCAAGCACTCGTCCGTACCCTGGTGGCCGTAAGCAAACAATTCTGACGCAGGGAGTGACCGATGCCGCCGGAGGAGAAGCTGGGCACCAAGGTGTCCACAAAGGCCTCTGACGTGGCCTCCGACATCGGCAGCTTCATCAGGTCGCAGCGCGAGACGGCACAAGTCTCGATGCGGCAGCTTGCCGAACGGTCGGGTGTCAGCAACCCGTACCTGAGTCAAGTCGAACGTGGACTGCGCAAGCCGTCCGCCGACGTCCTGGCCCAGATCGCCAAGGCGCTTCGGGTTTCCGCTGAGGTTCTCTACGTGCGGGCCGGCATTCTCGAGCCCAGCGAGACGAGTCAGGTGCGTGACGCCATCGTCACCGACACGGCTATCACCGAGCGTCAGAAGCAGGTTCTGCTGGACATTTACGCGTCCTTCACTCAGCAGAACGAGGCTAACCGTGAGGAGTGTCCGAGCGAATCCGACGACGACTGACGCGTGAGCTGGCTGACACGGAAGTTGTCGGTCCCGATCGACCCGACCACCAGGAGGTTTCTGGCAAGTCGCGCACAAATGTCAATCCGCGGGTCTTGACATTTCCTGCCCCAGGAGCCGAGCTTGCGCAAATTTTCAATTATTTAGCTATAACCCCGATAACGAAATCAAAGAAAGGAAACATCATGGCTGAGAACACGAACATTGAGGACCTGAAAGCGCCGCTGCTCGCCGCGCTGGGTGCGGCCGACCTGGCTCTGGCCACCGTCAACGACCTGATCGCCACCCTGCGCGAACGCGCCGAGGAGACCCGCACCAACCTGCGCGAGCGTGCTGAAGAGACCCGTACCGACACCCGCAGCCGGGTCGAGGAGAGTCGCGCCCGCCTGACCAAACTGCAAGAGGACCTGCCCGAGCAGATCACCGAGTTGCGCGAGCGATTCACCGCTGAGGAGCTGCGCAAGGCCGCCGAGGGCTACGTCGAGGCTGCCACCAGCCGGTATAACGAGCTGGTCGAGCGTGGCGAGGCCGCCCTGGAGCGGCTGCGCAGTCAGTCGGCTTTCGAGGACGCGTCGGCGCGTGCCGAGGGCTACGTGGACCAGGCTGTGGAGTTGACCCAGGAGGCGCTGGGCACCGTTGCGACGCAGACCCGCGCCGTCGGTGAGCGTGCCGCCAAGCTGGTCGGCATCGAGCTGCCGAAGAAGGCGGAGGCTGCGGCAAAGAACGCTGCTCCGGCCAAGAAGGCCGCTCCGGCCAAGAAGGCCGCGCCGGCGAAGAAGGCTCCCGCCAAGAAGGCTCCGGCCAAGAAGGTCACCCAGAAGTAAATCCGGATCAGGGGATCATCCCCGGCCCGTTGAGAAGTACCACTCGACTCCAAGTCGCCGCACCTCGGCGACTTGGAGTCGACGTTTTCGCGGCGGCCCGCATACTCTTAGGGGCGTGCAAGCCGTAGGTACCGTCATGTTCGTTCTGTGGGTCGTCGTCGCGGTGGCGACGGTATATGCGTTTGTGCACGCCGCGCTGCAGCGGTCAGACGCGTATACCGCAGCCGACAAACAGACCAAGCCGCTGTGGTTGGTGATTCTTGGCGGCGCGATGGCGCTGATCACCATCCTCTACGGCGTTTTTGGTGTGATGGCTATTGCGGCAGCCGCGGTCGCGACGGGCGTCTATCTGGTCGACGTGCGGCCGAAGCTTCTCGAGGTGCAGGGCAAGTCGCGCTAGCGGATGAAGCTCTTGCTGATTGCGCCGACGGCGGCGCTCTTGTCGTGGTTGGGTGCCGTGCCCGCGGTGGCAGATCCCGGCACGGCCGGTCCGGCCGGCTCGTCGTACCCGGCTCCCTTCGTAGACCACACCGAATGGGCCTACTGGCGCGGGCTGTCCAGTCTCCGCGTCTATCCGACCCCGTCGGCTCGCGCGGCAACCCGGACCCCTGATACCCGTACGGACTTCAATGAGGCCTGGTCCGAGGTACTCGCGCGATCACCCGAGGCCGGCACACCTGGCATGCGTGCCCAGTTCGTCTGCCACTGGCAGTTCGCCGAGATCGCGCAACCCGGCAAGATCAGTTGGAACCTCGAGCCGTGGCGCCCCGTCGTCGATGACGCCGAGATGTTCGCGTCCCGCTGTAATCCGGGTTCCTCGGAGGAACCATTCTGATGAGCCACCCGCTGACCCGGCAGCAGCTGGCAGCAATGGTCGACCACACCCTGCTCAAACCGGAGGCCACGGCAGCCGACGTCGCGGCGTTGGTTGCCGAGGGGGTCGAGCTGGGCGTTTACGCCGTGTGTGTCTCGCCCTCGATGGTGCCGGTCGCTATTGCGGAAACCGGTGTTCGCGTCGCAACCGTGGCCGGCTTCCCGTCGGGCAAGCATCTGTCCGCGGTGAAAGCACAGGAGGCGGCTGCTGCGATCGCCGCCGGCGCCGGCGAGATCGACATGGTGATCGACATCGGGGCGGCACTGGCCGGCCTCTTCGACTCCGTGCAGGCCGACATCACCGCGGTACGGACCGCGGTGGGCGGTGCCGTGTTGAAAGTGATCGTGGAGTCGGCGGTGCTGCTTGATCTCGGCGACCGACACACGCTGACCGCCGTCTGCCGTGCAGCCGAAGAAGCCGGCGCCGACTTCGTCAAGACCTCAACCGGCTTCCACCCGGCCGGCGGGGCGTCGGTGCACGCGGTGGAGGTGATGGCGGCGGCCGTGGGTCCACGATTGGGGGTCAAGGCCAGCGGCGGCATCCGCACCGCCGCGGACGCGCTTGCGATGGTGGGCGCCGGGGCCACCCGGCTAGGTTTATCCGGCACCCGGGCCGTGCTTGACGGCTTGAACTAGCTCGTGGCCTGATTCACAGATCGGCGAAGCAAGGGTCGGTGTTGCCGGCCGGGATGGCCGCGTTGCGGGTGGAGAAGTGGCTCACCACGCCGCTGTCGGTGACCTCTACGCTGTCGGCGTGGATGCCCAGCGGGTAGTTCTTGGTCAGGCTCGAGGTGTATTCGTTCAGCGTTGACTGCACCGACTCCTTAGGCAGCGAGAAGCCCAGTGTGTTGAAGCTGACGATCTGCAGCTGGATGCCCCCGTCGGCGACGACCGGCTTGGCGGTGATGTCGTTGAGCATGCCCTTCAACTCGACGGTGCCGTCCTTGGGATGGGTGGTCACACTGCTGGTGACGAACTCACCCAGAATCGGGATCGCGTTTTGCACCGATTCTTTGATGCCCTGGGCCGTCCAGGTGACGGTCGCGTCGATCGCGCCGATCGTGCCCTTGGAGTCCGCGGTGTTCTCGAGGTTGACGTCCTGAATATTCAGCAGCAGTTTCATGCCCTTGGCGTCGCGGATCTGGTTACCCGCCGTCTCGATCCTGATGTTGGTGAAGTGGTCGGTGGCTACCTGCCACAACACCAGCGGCGTGACCCCGAATGATGCGGTGGCCTGGTCTTTGACTACGCAGGCCGTTGCCGCGGCGACCTTGTTGTTGGCTTCATGGCGGACGTAGAGTTCGGCGCCGATCAGTCCGGCGATCACCAGTGAAAATACGATGATCAGCACGAGCAGGATGGCCAGCGGATCGCGCCGCGAACGTTTCTTCTTCTTGACCTCGCCGGGCGGTTCGGTCGGCTGGGCGATCGGAGTGGTTCGGTCGGCACCGGGCATGGGTGGCGGGGTCGGGGCGATTCGCCGGGTGTCGGCGTTGGCGGCGGCCGGGTGATCGGTCTGCGGTGGCGGCGGAGCGGGCGGAGGCTGTCCGAGTCCGCGCCGGGGGTCACCGGGATGTAGCCGGCCGGCGGAGGGATCCGCGGGAGCCGGGGGACGGCCGAGCGGCCCTTGATCGCTTGGACGCGCCCAACCGGACGGGCCTTCGTTGCGTGGTCCCTGCGGAGTCGTCACCATCGCGATTCTGCCCTATCAACATGAATGAAGCTTGAGCGGTTGCGCAGCACCGCGATGGCGTCCCGAGCCGTTGCCACCCGGTCGAGGTCGACGTCGGCGACCACCAGTTGCGGCTGGGAGCCCGCGGCGGCCACGATCTCTCCCAACGGGGACGCCACCAGGCTGCCTCCGACTCCCGTGGGCGCGCCCGAACCGCTACGGGTGCCGCCGGGGTCAGCCTGACCGACGGCGACCACGAAGCTGGTCGAATCCAACGCTCGCGCCCTCGCCAGCAGCGTCCACTGTTCGAGTTTGCCGGGCCCAGAACCCCAGGACGCGCACACCACGATCAGCTGGGCGCCGCGGTCGGCCAACTCGGTATAGAGCGTCGGGAATCGGATGTCATAGCAGAGCGTCAGGCCCACTCCGACGCCGTCGACCTCGATGACGACGGGTTGCCGGCCGGGGGCCACCGTGCGCGACTCGGTGAAGCCGAACGCGTCGTAGAGGTGGATCTTGTCGTAGCGGGCATCGGGCTCGTTGGGTGTGCCGGGGCCGGCCGCGATCAGCGTGTTAGTCACCCGCCCGTCACCGGATGGGGCGAACATGCCGGCGATGACGGTGATGCCGGCATCGGCCGCGATCCGGCGGACGCCGCTTGCCCACGGACCGTCGACCGGCTCGGCGATCGCTCCCAGCGGGACACCGAACCGGCACATGGTTGCTTCCGGGAACACCACCAGGCCGGCGCCCGCGTCAGCGGCCCGCTCCGCGTACTCGCGCACCAGCCGCAGATTTGCGGCCGGGTCGGTGCCGCTGAGGATTTGGGCCAGTGCGATCCGCATGGCCGCCAGCTTAAGCGCGGGGGTGCAGCCCCACCGCGATCAGCCGGTGGTCGCCGCCGATCCGCCCGCGCCGTTGAGCCACAGCGTCGTGTAGCGCTGCTCGATGGTCACCAGCTGGCCCAGTTCGTTGCCGATGATCCGC
>JALHRH010000082.1 GCA_022841565.1 Mycobacterium sp.
AGCGACTGCGGCACGCCGTAGCTGACTAGGGGTGTGCCGCTTCCATTTTCGACCCGTAGCGCCTGGCCGTCCGGCAGTTTCTGGGAGTCGAAGTCGACGATCTCCGGCGGATCGCCCACCTTACGGGTCGCGATGTACACCGTGGCCTCGGCCATGCCGTAGGCCGGTCGCAGCGCCTTGGCGGCAAAACCGAACCGGGCGAATCGGTCTGCGAATCGTTTGAGCGTTGCGGGCTGTACCCGCTCGCTACCGTTGAGCACGGTGTGCACGCCGCTGAGGTCCAAGCCGGCCAGATCCTCGTCGGACGTCTTGCGTACCGCGATGTCGAATGCGAAATTTGGTCCGGCCGAGATGGTGGTGCCGTAGCGGGCCATCAACTGCGGCCAGCGGGCCGGCCGCTGCAGGAAAGCCACCGGGCTGGTTAACACGGTGCGCCGGCCGGCCAGGATCGGCATGATCGCACCGAGCAGCAGACCCATGTCGTGGTAGAGCGGAAGCCAGGACACCACATCGATGTCCGCGGGCGGCACTCCCCCCTCGTTGACGAAAAAGTCGGCCATAATCTGCTCGAAATTGGCGAAGACGTTGGCGTTAGAGACGGTGACGCCGGCTGGCGTACGGGTTGAGCCGGAGGTGTACTGCAGGTACGACGTCTGCGAACCCTCGTCCGCGTCACTCCGCACCGCTCGTGACGACGGCGGCCGGGCATCCAGGTCCAGCAGATCGACTTCGATAATCGACGGCGGGGCGTGGCCAGCCTGCGGCGCGACGCACTCGCTGACATTGTCGATAGCGGCCGAGGTGGTCAGGATCACCGAAGGTGCGGTATCGCCCAGCACCGAAATCGTGCGCTCGTCGTGGGCGCCACCAAAGGGCACTGACAGCGGTACCCCGATGAAACCGGCCTGCAGCGCGCCGAGGAATCCGACGACGTACTCAAGACCTTGCGGGGCGAGGATCAGCGCCCGATCGCCCGGCGACCCGGTGTGCTTGAGCTGTTCGGCGATGTTGAGCACGCGGCGATGCAGCTTCGCCCAGGTCAGGGTCTCTTCGACGCCTTCCCATTCCCGGTCGTAGTTGATGTAGGTGAGCGCCGCGCCGTTCGGATTCAGACTCGCGCGTTCGCGCAGCACAGCGGGGATAGAAGAGCCAACCACGGGATCGCACACTACCTGCCGGAGCACGCCCCACGTGGTCCGTATGGCCGAACTCCGACTGTCCCGTCTTGGAATCGCGGCCAAAACGTCGGCGCGTTGCTCCCGGTTTGGCAACCGCTGAACAGGGAGGATGGCCTCGAGGCCGGCCTGTGAACTATTGAGGTGAGACGACTGTGGACCAGCGACAGGTCACTGCGGTGGCTGTCATCGGCATGGCATGCCGGCTCCCGGGTGGCATCGATTCCCCGGACACGTTTTGGGACGCGCTGCTGCGCGGCGAGGACCTGGTCACCGAGGTTCCCGCCGACCGCTGGGACGCCAACGATTACTACGACTCCGAACCGGGTGTGCCGGGTCGTTCGGTGTCGCGCTGGGGCGGATTCCTGACCGACGTGGCCGGCTTTGATCCCGAATTCTTCGGCATCAGTGAGCGCGAGGCGACCGCCATCGACCCGCAGCACCGCTTGCTGATGCAGACATCGTGGGAGGCCGTGGAACACGCCGGTCTGCCGCCGACAACCCTTGCCGACTCGCCCACCGGCGTTTTCGTCGGCATGTGTCATGACGACTACACCCACGTCACTGCCGCCGCTGGCGCTCTGGGCGACGCCTACGGATTCACTGGCACCGCGTTGAGCATGGCCTCCGGGCGGGTGTCGTACGCGCTGGGGCTGCGTGGCCCGTCGATCACGGTGGACACCGCCTGCTCGTCGAGCCTGGTGGCCGTGCACATGGCATGCCGTAGCCTGCACGAACACGAAAGCGACCTGGCCCTGGCCGGGGGCTGCATGGTGATGCTCGAACCACAGATGTTCGTGTCCGCTTCCGGACAGGGCATGCTGTCGCCCACCGGGCGTTGCCGGACCTTCGACGCCGACGCCGACGGGTTCGTGCGGGCCGAGGCCTGCGCGATGGTGTTGCTGAAGCGCCTGCCCGACGCGCTGCGCGACGGTGACCGCGTGCTGGCGGTGTTGCGGGGTACCGCAACCAATCAGGACGGCCACACCGACACCATCACCGCACCCTCGGGGGAAGCCCAGGTGATGGTCTACCGATCGGCGTTGACGGCAGCCGGGGTCGACCCCGACACGGTCGGCATGATCGAGGCGCACGGCACCGGCACCCCGGTGGGTGATCCTATCGAATTTGCCAGCCTGGCAAGGGTTTACGGCACCAACGGCAGCGCGTGCGCGCTGGCGTCGGCCAAGAGCAATCTCGGCCATACCGAGGCGGCCGCCGGCGTGGTCGGAATTGTCAAGGCGGTAATGTCCCTACAACACGGTGTGGTGCCGCCGATGGCGCACTTCACCCGGCTGCCCGACGAGCTCGCCGCCCTCGAATCCGGACTCTTTGTGCCGCAAGAGGTTACACCCTGGCCGCGCGATAACGGCTCGACCCCGCGCCGGGCGGCGGTGTCGTCGTACGGGATGTCGGGAACCAACGCGCACGCCATCCTCGAGCAGGCGCCGAATTCGACCGCGGTCCCCGACGACGAACCCGGGTCACCTTCGCGAATTTTCCCAATCTCGGCCACCTCACCCGCGGCGCTGCGGCAGACGGCGCACCGGTTGGCGGTGTGGGTAGCGCAGAAGCGGCCACCGCTGCGGGATTTGGCCTACACATTGGCACGCCGGCGCGGCCACCGGCCGGTGCGCGGAGCCCTGATCGCCGGCAGCAACGATGAATTGGTCCGGGCGTTACGGGAATTCGTCGCCGGCGACGACCCGCTTCAGCCTGCGGTCGGACGCGACGACCGCGGGCCGGTGTGGGTGTTTTCCGGGCAGGGCTCGCAATGGGCAGCGATGGGCGCGGACCTACTGGCCTCCGAGCCGGCCTTCGCCGCCACCGTGGGCGCCGCCGAGCCGCTGATCGCGGCCGAATCCGGGTTCTCGGTGACCCAAGCCATCAGCGCACCCGAGACGGTGACGGGCATCGACCGGGTGCAGCCAACCCTGTTCACCATGCAGGTCGCGCTGGCCAATGCGATGGCAGCGTACGGCGTACGGCCCGGGGCGGTGATCGGGCACTCCCTGGGTGAAGTGTCGGCGGCCGTGGTGGCGGGCGCATTGTCCCTGGCAGATGGCGTGCGGGTGATCTGCCGACGCTCGCGGCTGTGCCTGCGACTCGCCGGTGTCGGCGCGATGGCAGCGGTGGAACTGCCCGCTGCGCAGATCCGGGAGGAACTGGCCCGGTGCGCCGCCAAGGACGTGGTGATGGCCGTGGTCGCCTCACCACAATCCACGGTCATCGGCGGTGCGACCGACACGGTGCGTCAACTCGTCGCGGCGTGGCAAGAGCGCGACGTACTGGCCCGGGAGGTAGCGGTCGACGTGGCCTCACACACCCCGCAAGTCAATCCGATTCTCGGCGAGCTGGCCGAGGTGCTGGCCGATCTGACGCCGCGCACACCGCAGGTGCCCTACTACTCGGCGACGCTGTTCGATCCGCGGGAGCGACCGCGCTATGACGCTCGCTACTGGGTGGACAACCTACGCCACACTGTGCGGTTCTCCGCTGCCGTCAAGGCGGCATTGGAGGACGGCTTCCGCGTGTTCGGGGAGCTGGCGCCGCACCCGCTGCTGATCCGCGCGATCGAGCAGACCGCCGGCGGTCTGGACATGCCGGTGGCCGCGATCGCGGCGATGCGACGCGGACAGCGGGACCCGCGTGGCTTGTGTGGTCTGCTGGCCGAGTTGCACCGGGCGGGCGCCGCCCCCGATTTCGGCCGGCACTATCCGCACGGACACCTGGTGGACGCGCCGTTGCCGGCGTGGACCAACCGGCCATTGTTGCTGAGCGCGGCACGGCCGGTTACGAAAGCGAATAGCACTGCAGCACAACCACTTCTCGGTCTGCATGTTCGGCTTATGGAGGAACCCGAGCGGCACGTCTGGCAGGCCGACGTCGGCACGGCGATGTTGCCTTGGCTGGCCGATCACCAGGTCAACAGCGTGGCAGCGTTTCCCGGCGCCGCCTACTGCGAGATGGCGCTGGCCGCCGCCCAAACCGTTATCGGCGAGTGCGCCGAGGTCCGTGACATCCGCTTCGAGGAAATGCTGCTGCTGAACGACGAGACCCCCGTCGGCGCCGTCGCGACCAGGGAACCAACCGGCGAAGCCACCTTCGCGGTGCACACCGACTGGGGCGGCGAGAAGGTGCGACGTGCCGTCGCGGTCCTGCACCCGACCGGCGACTCGCGACCGGCCAAGCACGACATCGACGCCCTGCTGGCCGCACATCCCTGCCGCCTCGACGGCGACCCACTGCGTGATTGGTTCGACGACCGCGGCGTGCAGTTCGGCCCCGCCTTCACCGGCCTGGTGGCAGCGCGGGTTGCCGAAGGCGCGGTCAGCACCGTGCTGGGTGAAATCGGTTGGCCCCGCGCGATCCGCACGCAGCACACCGGATACGTGATCCATCCCGCGTTGCTGGACGCGTGTTTCCAGTCGGTGGCGGCCCACCCCGCCATGCGCGCCGCGGGTAATGGGGGCCTGTTGTTGCCGCTGGGTGTGCGCCGATTACGCGCCTACGCCTGCGCCGCGCGCAAGACCCGGCCCGCCCGCTATTGCTACACGACCGTGACGGCGTGCGGCAGCAACGTGGAAGCCGACATCGACGTGACCGACGAACACGGCACCGTGCTCCTGGAAGTGCACGGCCTGCTCATGGGAACCGGAAGCTCCGAAAGCGCTGATCGCAACCGGCTGCTGGGCGAGCGGTTGCTCAGCATCGAGTGGCAGCACCGGGAGCTGCCCGAGTCAGTCGCGGTCGCTGGAAAGTGGTTACTAATAAGCACTTGCGATCCGTTGATGACCGAGCTGGCCAGCGTGCTCACATCCCGCGGTGCGGAGTGCGCCACGGTCAGCTGGCGGCACGATCAAGACGCCCTGCGCACCAAGCTCGCCTCCGGCGGATTCGACAGCGTGCTCGTGGTCGCCGGACCCGTCGGTTCGGACCCGCGGGGCACCGGTTTCCTGCGCGACCTGGTACACATCATCCGCGAATTGCCCGAAGTCCCTGGCCAAGCACCCAGGCTGTACGTGCTGACCAGAAACGCCTACGCGATACTCGCGGACGATCCCGTCAACCTCGCCCACGCCGGTGTGCGGGGCCTGCTGCGGGCGATCGGCGCCGAGCACCCGTACCTGCACCCCACGCAGATCGACGTCGACGCCCTAACCGGACCGGACAAGATCGCAGCGCAACTCCTGGCCGGCTCGGCGGAGGACGAGACCGCCTGGCGCAACGGCCGATGGCTGATCGCGCGCCTGTGCCCGAGTCCGCTGCGCCCCGACGAGCGCCAGAGCGCGATGGTTGACCACCGCCAAGACGGTGTGCGGCTATGCATGCGCACCCCTGGTGAGCTGCAGACAATCGAGCAAGTCAAGGCCGATCGCGTGCGTCCGGGTCCGGGGCAGATCGAGGTCGCGGTCGCGGCATCCAGCGTTAACTTCGCCGACGTGCTCGCGGTATTCGGCCGCTATCCGTCTTTCGACGGCCGGCGGCCGCAGCTCGGCCTGGATTTTGCCGGGGTGGTCACCGCAGTCGGGCCCGATGTCACCACGCACCGGATCGGCGACCGCGTTGGCGGAATCTCACCGAACGGCTGTTGGGCCTCATTCGTCACCTGTGACGCTGCGCTGGCCGCATCGCTGCCTCCTGAGCTGAGCTACGGTGACGCCGCCGCCATCAGCACCGCGACGGCCACCGCCTGGTACGGTCTCAATGATCTGGCCCGGATCGCGGCCGGCGACAAGGTGCTCATTCACTCGGCCACCGGTGGCGTGGGCCAGGCGGCTATCGCGATTGCTCGCGCCTTCGGCGCCGAGATCTATGCCACGGCCGGTAGTCCGCAACGCCGAGAACTGTTGCGCGACATGGGGATCAACCATGTCTACGACTCGCGCAGCACCGAGTTCGCCGAGCAGATCCGCCGCGACACCGACGGCTACGGCGTTGACATCGTGCTTAACTCACTCACCGGGGCCGCCCAGCGCGCCGGACTCGACCTGTTGGCCTTCGGCGGTCAGTTCGTCGAGATCGGCAAGCGCGACATCTACGGCGACACCAGGCTCGGCCTGTTCGCATTCCGGCGCAACCTGTCACTGCATGCCGTCGACCTGGCCCTGATGGCCGCCACCCACCCGCACCGCGTACGAACACTACTGGCCGATGTGTACCGGTGCACCGCTGACGGCGCATTGCCAAAACCGGAACGCACCCACCACCCGGTTGCCCACGCGGCCAAGGTTATCCGGGTGATGAGCGCCGCCGAACACACGGGCAAGCTCATCCTCGATATGCCGGCCGCCGGCGGCGCAACGGTGGTGGTTCCCCCCGAGCAGATTTCGGTCTTCCGCCCGGACGGTTCCTACCTCATCACTGGCGGCCTCGGCGGTCTCGGGCTTTTCCTCGCCGAGCAGATGGCCGTTGCCGGTGCCGGCCGGATCGTGCTGAGCTCCCGGAGCGCGCCGAGCCAAAAGGCTTTGGAGACAATCGCACTTGTACGCGCCACTGGTGCCGACGTGGTAGTGGAGTGCGGCGATATTGCAACGCCTGACACCGCCGAGAGACTCGTCACCGCAGCGGTAGCCACGGGCCTACCGTTGCGGGGTGTGCTGCATGCCGCCGCGGTGGTTAAGGACGCGACATTACCCAATATCACCGACGACCTGCTGGAGCGTGACTGGGCACCGAAGGTGTACGGCGCATGGAACCTGCATCAGGCAACCGCATCTGCACCGCTCGACTGGTTCTGCGTGTTCTCTTCTGCGGCTGCCCTGTTGGGCTCACCGGGGCAGGGCGCCTACGCCGCTGCCAACAGCTGGCTGGACGGCTTCACCTACTGGCGGCGCGCGCAGGGCCGTCCTGCCACCGCGATCGCCTGGGGCGCATGGGCCGAGATCGGCCGTGGCGCAGGTCTGGCCGACGGCGGTGACATTACGATGATCAGCCCAGACGAAGGGGCCTTCGCGTTTGAGACCTTGCTGCGTCATACCCGTTGCTATTCCGGCTACACACCTACCACGGGTTCTCCGTGGCTTACCAGCCTGGCAGAACGTTCCAGGTTCGCCGAGTTGTTCGCCGCCTTGGGCGCCAACAGTCTGCGGCGCAACGAGATGCACCGGTTCCGGGCCGGGCTGCTGGAGCTTCCCGCCAACGAATGGCCAAGCCAGCTAAGACGTTTGGTGTCCGAGCAGGTTCGCCTAATCCTGCGGCGCAGCGTCGACCCGGATCGACCGTTGTCGGAGTACGGGTTGGATTCGCTGGGAAATCTGGAGCTACGCACCCGGCTCGAAACCGAAACCGGAACCCGGTTGTGCTCTACCGATATCACCACGGTGCGCGACCTGGCGGACCACCTGTGCGGGAAACTCGCGCCCGCACACGACGCTCCGGTGTCAATGTGAGGGATAGCGGTAGGCACGAAATACTCTTATTCGACGGCACTTAGGAATCTCCTAGGAGCGAAAGCACGCCGGCAGGAGCAAACGTGGTCGTCATGGGCCAGTTGGGGATCGGGACCGTCACTGACTGGGTCCCGCCCCCCGGTGTGGTCTGGCTGTGGCGCCCCACTCCCGCTTCGCTGGACAAAGCGCGGCAAGCACCGGCGAGCAGCGTGCCCCCGAGTTATATCCAGACCCGGCATCTGCGCGGCTTCTACCATCAGCACAGCCGCGGGCTGGACATGTCGCGGCTGCTGGTCATCGCTTTCGACATTGCGGGCGAGTGCGATATCCGAGCGATGACCTACGTGTTCAACGCCCATCTACGCCGGCACGACACCTACCGCAGTTGGTTCGAGGTAAGCGGCGACGTCCAGGCCGGCGGCATCATCCGGCACACCATCACCGATCCCGCCGACATCGAACTGGTCGCGGTCGAACAGGGCGAAATGACACCCAAGCAGTGGCATGACCATCTGCTGGCCACCCCGAGCCCGCTGGAGTGGGACTGCTTCAGGTTCGCGATCATCCAGCGCGACGACCATTTCACCGTCAGCATCAGCGTCGACCATCTGCACGTCGATCCAATGTTCATCGGCGGTGTTTTCTGGGAGATCCGCGCGATGTACAACGCGCTGATGGACGGCGACGGGCCCATTGCGCTTCCTCCGGCCGGCAGCTACGCCGACTACTGCCTACGCGAGCGCGCCTATACCTCCGCGCTGACACTGGAATCCCCGGAGATTCGACAGTGGATCGAGTTCTTCCAGCACAACGACGGGTCCCTGCCCTCCTTTCCCCTGCCGCTGGGCGACACCTCGCTGTTAGCCAATGGGGAGTTGCTGTCCGTGCGTCTGATGGACGCTCACCAGACGGCCCGCTTCGAAGCTGGTTGCACGGCGGCGGGTGCCCGGTTCAGCGGCGGCGCGTTCGCCAGCGCCGCCCACACCGAATACGAACTGACCGGCTCGCGAACCTACTGCGCTGTCACGCCCGTCGGTACTCGCAGCACTCCAGCGGAGTTTCTGACCACCGGCTGGTTCATCGGCCACGTTCCGTTCGCGGTGCCGGTCGGCTGTTCGTTCGGAGAAACCGCCCGAAGCGCCCAGATCGCCTTCGACTCCAGTACTCACCTGGCCAACGTGCCGTTCGAGCGGGTTCTGGAGCTGGCACCCTGGCTCACCACGCCCTCCCCCCAGAGTGGTTTTCCCATGTTGTCGTTCCTGGATGCGGGCGTGCCTCCGCTGTCTGCGGTCATTTCGACCCAGTTGAACCGGATGAACACCAAGGCGTTCAGTGACGGCCGGATCGCGGCGCGGGTCTGTATCTGGGTCAACAAGTTCCATGAGGAGACCACTGTGACCGCTACATTTCCGAGCAATCCGATCGCGTATGAATCCGTAGCCCGGTATCTGGACACCATGAAGTCGGTCTACCTGCGCGTGGCCGAGGGTCGCGAGCTCGCGCCACCCCGCGTCGCGGCGCACCTACAGTCGCATCGGCGCTAAGCGCGGCAATCCGAATCCGCCGGCCCTTGGGCAACGAGGGGCCCCTAGGACCTGCGCGGCGCGCAGCAGTTTTCGCAACCACCCACCAGCGCGCCGTGCCAGCGCCATACCCTGGCACTTTGCTGTCGATCGCGATGCTTCTCCGGCGGTGTGATTGATGTCACCATGGTCGAAATTTTTTGTACGTTCGCACGATTTTTCTACATGCAACGTAGCGACCGGATACGCTTTTGATCGCGCCTAACCATGACGTGGGCGCCGAAGTGTGGGGGTCGGCGAACGCGTTCGCTGCTGCGGGTTGGTGCAGCAGGGAGCGGAGTTCGATAAGAACTTGCCGAGATGGCTTTGAAACGCGGGCTAAGGAGATGACGTACGACTGTGGAGAAAGCACGCGTTACGCCGGTTGCCGTCATTGGTCTGGCGTGCCGGCTGCCCGGGGGAATCAATTCACCTGAACAGCTGTGGCAGGCGTTGCTAAGCGGCAAAGACTTTGTTACCGAAGTGCCGCTCGACCGCTGGGATATCGACGAATACTACGACCCGGAACCCGGCGTGCCCGGGCGCTCCCATTGCAAGTGGGGCGCATTCATGGACAACCTCGGCGACTTCGATCCCGAATTCTTCGGGATCTCGGAACGGGAAGCCATCGCCATGGATCCCCAGCACCGTCTGCTGCTGGAGACCTCCTGGGAGGCCATGGAACACGCCGGCTTCACCCCCACCCAGATGGCCGACTCGCTCACCGGGGTGTTCATCGGCTTCACCCACGCCGATTACCAATTCGTCCAGGCCGAGACCGGCGCCCTGGAAGGCCCGTATGGCAACACCGGCACCAACTCCTGCATGGCGTCCGGCCGGGTCTCCTATGCGCTCGGACTGCGCGGTCCCGCGGTCACCGTCGACACCGCATGCTCGTCGGGATTGTTTGCCGCGCATCTGGCCGCGCGCAGCTTGAGCGAGGGCGAGAGCGACCTGGCCTTCGCCGGGGGCGTCTACGCGATGCTCGAGCCCCGCCGCTTCGCCTCCGGTTCGGCCAACGGCATGCTGTCGCGCAGCGGACGCTGCCACGCGTTCGACGTCGAGGCCGACGGCTTCGTCTCCGGCGAAGGCGCCGTGGTGCTACTGCTCAAACGGCTCCCGGACGCACAGCGTGACGGCGACCGGATCCTGGCTGTCATTCGGGGGACAGCAGCCAACCAGGACGGCCACACCGTCAACATCGTGACCCCATCGGCGGACGCACAGGAGACGGTGTACCGCGCGGCGTTGGCAGCCGGCGGAGTGGACCCCGCCACCGTCGGCATGGTCGAGGCCCACGGCCCCGGCACCCCGGTGGGCGACCCCCTCGAATACGCGAGCCTGGCCGCGGTCTACGGCATCGAGCGGCCCTGCGCGGTGGGGTCGGTCAAGACGAACTTCGGCCACACCCAGTCGACCGCCGGCGCGTTGGGGCTGTTGAAAGCGATCCTGGCCGTGCAGCACGGCGTGGTGCCGCAGAACCTGCACTTCCACACGATGCCCGACAAGATGGCCGAGATCGAGACCAATCTTTTTGTGCCGCAGGAAGTTACACCGTGGCCGATCAGCGACGCGGACCAGCCCCGGCGTGCGGCGGTGTCGTCGTACGGCATGTCGGGCACCAACGTGCACGCCGTGTTGGAACAGGCGCCGCCACCGGAACCGCAGGCCACCACCGTGTCACCGGAGGGCAACGCCGGCCTGGAAGGCACGCTCGTCTTCCCCGTGTCGGCGAGTTCGGAGGAGGCGCTGCGCGAAACGGCGGGGCGGCTCGCCGACTGGATCGACGCGCAGCAGGACATTGCGCTCCCGGACCTGGCCTACACGCTGGCGCGCCGCCGCGGTCACCGCTCCGTTCGGACGGCCGTGCTGGCCGGCACCGCCGCCGAGCTGTCCGAGGCGCTGCGGGATCTCGCGGGCGGTGAGCTTCCCATCCCGCCCGCCGTGAGCCAGGACGACCGCGGGCCGGTCTGGGTGTTTTCCGGGCAGGGCTCGCAGTGGGCCGAGATGGGCAAGGACCTGCTGGCCACCGAGCCGGTGTTCGCCGCCACCATCGCCGAGATCGAGCCGCTGATCGCCGCGGAGTCCGGCTTCTCGGTGACCGAGGCGCTGACCGCGCCGGAGAAGGTCACCGGCATCGACCGGGTGCAGCCCACCCTGTTCGCCATGCAGGTCGCACTGGCGGCCACCATGAAGGACTACGGCGTCGCCCCCGGCGCGGTGATCGGGCACTCCCTCGGGGAGTCCGCGGCCTCCGTCGTCGCCGGTGCGCTGACGCTGGAGGACGGCGTCAAGGTGATCTGCCGGCGCTCCAAGCTGATGACCCGCATCGCCGGCGCCGGCACCATGGCCTCGGTCGAACTGCCCGCCCAGCAAGTGTTTTCGGAGTTGCTGGGCAGCGGCATCACCGATGTGACCGTCGCGGTGGTCGCCTCGCCGCAGTCCACCGTGATCGGCGGGGCCACCGATGCGGTGCGCCAGTTGATCGCTGCCTGGGAGGAGCGCGACGTGATGGCCCGCGAGGTGGCCGTCGACGTGGCCTCGCACTCCCCCCAGGTCGACCCCATCCTCGACGACCTGACCGAGGCGCTGGAAGACATCAGCGCCCAGGAATTCGAGGTCCCCTACTACTCTTCGACGTCTTTCGACCCCCGCGAAGAACCCTACTTCGATGCCTACTACTGGGCCGACAACCTGCGCCACACCGTGCGCTTCGCCGCGGCGGTCCAGGCCGCCCTCGAAGACGGTTTCCGGGTGTTCACCGAGCTGTCCCCGCACCCACTGCTCACCCACGCCGTCGACCAGACCGCCCGCGGCCTGGACATGTCGGCCGCCGCCCTGGCGGCCATGCGCCGTGAGCAACCCCTGCCGCACGGCCTGCGCGGCCTCATCGGCGACCTGTACACCGCCGGCGCCGCGGTGGACTTCGCGGTGCCCTACCCGGGCGGCAATCTGGTGGAGACCCCGCTGCCCGCGTGGAACCATCGCCGCCTGTTGCTTGAAGAGAGCACCGACCGGCTCGCACATGCCAACACCGTGGCAGTACATCCGCTGCTGGGCGCGCATGTGCGGCTGCCCGAGGAGCCGGAGCGTCACGTCTGGCAGGGGGACGTCGGCACCGAAGCGCAGCCCTGGTTGGGCGATCACCAGATCCACCGCGCCGCGGCACTTCCCGGAGCCGCCTACTGCGAGATGGCGCTGGCCGCGGCCCGCGCGGTGCTCGGCGACAACGCTGAGGTCCGCAACATCCGCTTCGAGCGGCTGCTGCTACTAGACGAGGTGAGCCCCGTCGGGGCCACTGCGACGGTCGAAGCGCCCGGTGTCGTCCCGTTCGTGGTGGAGACCAACGAGGACGGCGAACGCTCCCGGCGGGCCTCGGCGATGCTGCATGCTGGGCCTGACGGAGACGCCGACGCGCCGCCTGCGTACGACATCGAAGTTCTGCTCGCGTCGCACACGAACCCCGCCGACGGCGACGACCTTCGCCACGAGTTCGACGGTCGCGGCATCCAGTACGGTCCGGCATTCAGCGGCCTGACCGCGGCGCACATCACCGAGGAGGTCGGTGACACGGTGCTGGCCGAAGTCGCCGTGCCCAGTTCGATCCGCGCCCAGCAGGGTGCCTACGGAGTGCATCCCGCACTGCTGGACGCCTGCTTCCAATCGGTGGCCGCACACCCCAGCGTTGGCAGCGCCGGAGGTGGCGGACTGCTGTTGCCACTGGGGGTCAGCCGGCTGCAGGCCTACGGTTCGGCCCGGCATGCCCGCTACTGCCTGACGACAGTGACCCCGGACGGCACCGGGGTCACCGCCGATATCGACATCCTCGACGAGCACGGCACCGTGCTGTTGGCGGTCCGCGGCCTGCAGATGGGCACCGGCGCCTCGGCGGGCAGCGAACGCGACCGCGTGCTGGCCGAGCGGCTGCTGACCATCGAATGGCAACAGCGCGACCTGCCCGACAAGACCGTGACCGAACCCGGCAACTGGCTACTGATCAGCACGTCCGACGCCGCCGACTTGACGGCGACTCAGCTGACCGACGCTCTGAAGATGCACGACGCCGACAGCGCGACAATCTCCTGGCCGCTGCACGATGACCACGACGCCCTGGCCGGGCTGCTGCGCGATCAGCTCAACGCCAATGCGTTCAACGGCGTGGTCGTTGTCACCGCACCGAACAGCGGGGTCGCGGACCAGGAGGCTGGGGGCCCTGTTGTTCGGGGCAGAGAGTACGTTGAGCACCTCGTCCGCATCGCGCGCGAACTGCCCGACATTGAGGGCCAGACGGTCCGCCTCTATGTCATGACCCGTAACGCCCAGACGGTGTTGGCCGATGACTGCGCCAATCTCGAGCAGGGCGGCCTGCGTGGACTGCTGCGGGTGATCAGCGCCGAGCACCCCCACCTGAAGGTCACCTACATCGATGTCGACGAGGACACCGGGGCAGAACAAGTGACCCGTCAACTGCTTCTTGCCGAATCCGACGAAGACGAAACGGCCTGGCGGAATGACGAGTGGTACACCGCGCGGTTGAGCCCAACCCCGCTGGGCCCCGACGAGCGCCAGACCACCGTGGTGGAGCACGAGCACTCGCGCGCGACCCAAGGCATGCGCCTACAGATCCGCACCCCCGGCGATCTTCAGACGTTGGAGTTTGCCGCGTTCCAACGGGTGGCACCCGGACCCGGCGAAATCGAGGTCGCAGTCGGCGCGTCCAGCATCAACTTCGCCGACGTCCTGGTCACCTTCGGCCGCTACCAGACAGCCGACGGGCAGCAGCCTCAGTTGGGTACCGACTTCGCCGGGGTAGTGAGCGCGGTGGGACCCGACGTCACCGACCTCAAAGTCGGCGACCGCGTGGGAGGCCTGTCGGCCAATGGCTGCTGGGCGACCTTCGTCACCTGTGACGCACGTCTGGCCACCCCGATCCCCGACGCCTTGACCGACGTTCAGGCGGCCGCGATCACCACCGCGTCGGCCACCGCCTGGTTCGGCCTGCAGGATCTGGCCCGCATCAGGCCCGGCGACAAGGTACTCATCCACTCCGCGACCGGCGGGGTCGGCCAGGCGGCCATCGCGATCGCGCGGGCCGTCGGCGCCGAGATCTATGCCACCGCGGGCAGCGGGCAGCGTCGAGAACTGTTGCGCACCATGGGAATCGAGCACGTCTACGACTCGCGCAGCGTCGAGTTCGCCGAACAGATCCGCAACGACACCGACGGCTACGGGGTGGACATCGTCCTCAACTCGGTGTTCGGTGCCGCTCAGCTGGCGGGGATCAAGCTGCTGGCGCGCGGCGGGCAGTTCGTCGAGATCGGCAAGCGCGATATCTACGGTGACACCAAGGTAGGACTCTTCCCGTTCCGGCAGAACCTGTCGTTCCACGGTCTGGACCTGGGATTGCTGTCGGCTACCGACCCAGCAGCGGTCCGCGAGCTGTTGACCACGGTGTACACCGCGACCGCCGAGGGCGTGCTGCCGATACCGGAGAGCACCTGCTACCCGCTGGCCGATGCGGCCACCGCGATCCGGGTGATGGGCGCGGCCGAGCACACCGGCAAGCTGATTCTCGAGGTGCCGCACGCCGGCCGCAGCAGCGTGGTGCTGCCACCCGAGCAATCGCGGGTGTTCCGCGGCGACGGCGCCTACATCATCACCGGCGGCCTGGGCGGTCTCGGCCTGTTCCTGGCCGAGAAGATGGCGGACGCCGGTGCCGGGCGCATCGTGCTCAGTTCACGCTCGGCGCCCAGCGAAAAAGCCTTGGAGACAATCGAATTGATCCGCTCGATCGGGTCGGATGTCGTCGTGGAATGTGGTGACATTGCCGCGGCCGGCACCGCCGAACGGCTGGTGTCTACGGCCACCGCCACCGGTCTGCCGTTGCGTGGGATCCTGCACGCGGCCGCAGTGGTCGAGGACGCCACCCTGCCCAACATCACCGACGAGCTCATCCAGCGCGACTGGGCACCCAAGGTGCACGGCGCCTGGTACCTGCACGAGGCGACCGCAAGCCATGACGTGGACTGGTTCTGCTCCTTCTCGTCGGCAGCGGCCCTGGTCGGATCACCAGGTCAGGGTGCCTACGCTGCGGCCAACAGCTGGCTGGACGCTTTCACCCATTGGCGGCGCGCACAAGGGCTACCGGCCACATCCATCGCCTGGGGCGCATGGCAGGAGATTGGCCGGGCTACGGCGTTCGCCGAGCAGTCCGGTGAAGGTGAGGCCATCGGACCGGACGAAGGCGCATACGCGTTCGAGGCGCTGTTGCGGCACAACCGGGCGTACACGGGATATGCCCCGGTGATCGGCTCGCCCTGGCTGACCGCCTTCGCTCAGCGCAGCCCGTTCGCCGAGTTGTTCAAGTCCGCGAAGGGCCGCGCGGGCGCCAACAAGCTCGTCACCAAGCTCATGGAGCTTCCCGTCGAGGAGTGGCCCGGCCAGCTGCGACGCGTCATATCCGAGGGGGTGAGCCTGATCCTGCGGCGTGCCGTCGATCCCGACTGGGCGCTCTCCGAATACGGCCTCGATTCGCTTGGGAACCTCGAGTTGCGCACGCACATCGAGACGGAAACCGGAATACGGCTGACATCCAATGAAATCACCACGGTGCGCGACTTGGCTGACCGCATCAGCGAAAGACTCGCCGCTACCCAGGACGCTACGACCTCGACCTCGACCTGATGATCAGCCCGGTGGTCAGCCACAGCAACAACAACACGGTCGCCACCGGCGATGCCCGACCGGCAATCCTCGCGAATAATCCTGGATTCCGCCGCATCGAGCCGACCATTCGCCAGCTACCGACCCCGGTCACGCCGCGGGCGCCGTTGACTGCCTTTGGGCCGGAAAGGGCAAAGCGGGCCACGGAGCGCACCACCCCTCCGGAACCGCCTTCTATACTCCCGTGCCAGCGTCATACGCTGGCGATTTGCCGTTGATCGCGAGTTTGATCGGAAATCACTAGGCCGTGTGATTGATCTCACCTTGGCGATAAATTTTTGTACGTTCGAACGATTTTTCTACATGTGGAGAAGCAACCGGTTACGCTTCTGATCACGCCTAACTATGACGTTGGCGTCGAAGCGTGGGGGTCGGTGAGTGCGTCGGCGGCTGCCTAATGGGGCGGCGCGGACCAGAAGAACTCGCCGAAAAGGGCTTTGAACGTCGGGCTAAGGAGATGACCTACGACCGTGGAAAAGACACGCGTTACGCCGGTTGCAGTCATCGGACTGGCCTGCCGGCTGCCGGGGGGCATCACCTCACCTGAGCAGCTGTGGCAAGCATTGCTCAGGGGCGATGACTTTGTCACCGAGGTACCGCTCGACCGCTGGGATATCGCCGAGTACTACGACCCCGAACCGGGTGTGCCCGGGCGTTCACACTGTAAGTGGGGCGCATTCCTTGACGACATCGGCGACTTCGACCCCGACTTCTTCGGCATCCCCGAAAAGGAAGCGCTCGACATGGATCCGCAGCACCGTTTGCTGCTGGAGACTTCCTGGGAGGCCATGGAACACGCTGGTCTTACACCTGCGCAATTGGCCGGCTCGGACACCGGCGTGTTCATCGGTCTTAACCACTCCGACTACCAGTTCGTGCAAGCAGAGACCGGCACACTGGAAGGCCCGTACTCCAACACCGGCACCAACGGCTGCATGGCGTCTGGACGGGTCTCCTACGTCATGAGCCTGCGCGGCCCGTCGGTGACCGTGGACACGGCATGCTCTTCCGGATTGTTTGCGGCTCACCTGGCCTTCCGCAGCCTCAACGACGGCGAGAGCGACTTGGCCTTCGCCGGTGGCGTCTACGCAATGCTTGAGCCTCGCCGGTTTGCCTCGGGCTCGGCCAATGGCATGCTCTCCCGCACCGGACGCTGCCACACGTTCGACGTCGAGGCCGACGGATTCGTGTCCGGCGAGGGCGCAGTCATGCTGCTGTTGAAGCGTCTTGAGGATGCTCAGCGTGACGGCGACCGAATTCTGGCGGTACTGCGCGGCACCGCGGCCAATCAGGACGGCCACACCGTCAACATCGTCACGCCGTCGGCCACTGCCCAGGAAGAGGTGTACCGCGCCGCACTGGCCGCCGCCGACGTCAACCCCAACACCGTCGGCCTGGTCGAGGCGCACGGCACCGGCACCCCGGTGGGTGACCCGATCGAATTCACCAGCCTGGCCGCCGTCTACGGCGGCGACGGCCCCTGCGCCGTCGGCTCGGTGAAGACCAACTTCGGACACATGCAGTCCGCCGCCGGAGCGCTAGGGCTGATGAAGACCGTCCTGGCGGTGCAGCATGGGGTCGTCCCGCAAAACCTGCACTTCAACACCATGCCCGGCAAGATTGCTGAGATTAGGGGCAATCTCTTTGTGCCGCAAG
>JALHRH010000083.1 GCA_022841565.1 Mycobacterium sp.
TGCCGTCGGTGAGTGTTCCGTCTGGGGCGACGTTGGCGAATTTGCTGGTGGGCTCGTTTGAGACGCCGGCGATCACGTTGCCGTCGGTGAGTGTTCCGTCTGGGGCGACGTTGGCGAATTTGCTGGTGGGCTCGTTTGAGACGCCGGCGATCACGTTGCCGTCGGTGAGTGTTCCGTCTGGGGCGACGTTGGCGAATTTGCTGGTGGGCTCGTTTGAGACGCCGGCGATCACGTTGCCGTCGGTGAGTGTTCCGTCTGGGGCGACGTTGGCGAATTTGCTGGTGGGCTCGTTTGAGACGCCGGCGATCACGTTGCCGTCGGTGAGTGTTCCGTCTGGGGCGACGTTGGCGAATCTCTTGGTGGGTGGGTTCGAAACTCCGGAGATAACCATCCCGCCGATCACCATCGCAGCAGGCCAGACACCTGCCGGCGTTACTGTGGGAGGATTCAGCCTGCCGCAGATCGTCACTCCGGCGATAACGGTGCCACCGATCGGCCTACCGCAAATCACCATTCCGCCCATAGAAACGCCCGATGTGGCCATCACCGGCTGGAACCTGCCGTCGGTCACCGTTCCGCAGATCAATATTCCGCGGATACAGTTCCCGAACATCAGTGTGCCAGGTGGAGGCCAGACCCTCATCACGCTCGACACCAGTTTCATTGCCGCCCCAACCTACCGAATTGATCTCGAAACATTCAACATCAACGCAATTTCAATTGGCTTCTCCACTCAAGGCTACATCGAGCAATTCACCTTCCCGAGCATCCAGATCGGCCAGATGAACCTGCCGACGATCAGTATCAGCAACAATGGCGGTGCCTACACCATTCCGTCCATCAGCCTGTCCAGTTTCACCATCCCATCAGTCACCATAAATCCGATCAGCATTGAGCAATTCGAGCTGCCGCAGCTGAGCTGGCCACAGTTCGGGACGCCGCAGGTGACGATTCCGTCGATTGAGATTGCGGATTTCCTGCTTCCGCAGTTGAGTTGGCCGGCGTTCAGCACGGCGGAGTTGACGATTCCGCCGGTGGGGATTGCGGATTTCCTGCTTCCGCAGTTGAGTTGGCCGGCGTTCAGTACGGCGGAGTTGACGATTCCGCCGGTGGGGATTGCGGATTTCCTGCTTCCGCAGTTGAGTTGGCCGGCGTTCAGTACGGCGGAGTTGACGATTCCGCCGGTGGGGATTGCGGAGTTCCTGCTTCCGCAGTTGAGTTGGCCGGCGTTCAACACGGCGGAATTGACGATTCCGCCGTTCGGGATCGCGGAGTTCCTGCTTCCGCAGTTGAGTTGGCCGGCGTTCAACACGGTGGAGTTGACGATTCCGCCGATTGGGATCGCGGATTTCGTGCTTCCGCTGCTAAGTACGGACCCGTTCTCCCTGCCGCAGTTGGGGATTTTGCCGATCGAACTCGCCCCGTTCAACCTGCCGCAGATCGTCTCGACCGCGTTCGACCTGCCGACAATCGGGATTCCGCCCATCGAGATCGGCGAGTTCGTGCTGCCGCAGATCAGCTGGCCGGAGTTCCAGACGCCGCCGTTGGTCATTCCGCCGATCGGAATCGGCGCCTTCGACCTGCCGGAGATCTTCATCCCCAGCATCCACCTGCCCAGCCAGAAGCTGTTCGAATTCCAGATCCCGCCGACGCCGGGCTACGGCAACACCACCGACAACATCTTCACCACGTCCGGCTTCTTCAACACCGGTGGCGGTAACAGCTCGGGCTTCTTCAACAACGGCACCGGTGTCTCAGGCTTCTTCAGCGGGAACCCGCTGGGACTCATCGGCGTCTCGGGCTACAACGTCTTCGGCGAAGGATCCTCCGGACTCTCGGTCCTGGGCAGCGGCGTGTCGGGTCTGGGCAACATCGGTACGCTGCCGGCCAACGTGAGCAGCTTCGTGTCGGGCCTGCGGAGCATTGGTTCGAATCTCGCCGGACTCTTCCTGCAGAACTACTGATCGGCTTTGTGCGCGCTCAGCAGATAGGCGGGCATCTTCGCGCGGCCCTTCTCGTCGTGGTCGTACTGCGGAAACTCGACGGGCGGACCCGGCATTGAGGGCGGGATTACCGGCGCGTTGACGTGGATGAAGGCCGGTCGAACCTCGTCGATCTCCCAGTACTTGCTGACCGCGGCACGCAACTCGACCTCGTCTACTTCGTTGGGCTTGCTGTCCAGCTCGGCCGGAAAGGCGCCCTTGGCGAACACCAGCACGTAAAACCGGGCGCCTGGGGCGGCCGCTCGATGCACCGAACTCAGATAACCGTCGCGGCTTTCGACGGGCAGCGAGTGGAACAGCGTGCTGTCGATCACGGTGGCAAAACGCCCGTCGTGGCCGGCGAACGCGGTGATGTCGGCCTGTTCGAAGCTGGCGGTGGTCAGCCCGCGGTCCTGGGCGGCCCGGGTGGCCGCCGCGACGGCCGTCGGGGTGAGGTCGACGCCGACCACGGTGTAGCCCTGAGCGGCTAGCGCCAGCGACAACTCCGCATAACCGCAACCGGCGTCCAGCACGTCGCTGCGGATCCTGCCATCCGCGATCAAGGCGGCCAACTCGGGTTGCGGCTCACCGATATTCCACGGCGGCGGGCCTTCGAACGGCCCCTGCTGCTTGTACGCCTCATCCCAGTCCATTACCTCGTCGGCCATGGCCCCCAACCTACGCGGGATCTAGCTGGGCCAGGTGTGCACCGGTTCATTGGCGTGCATGTGCTCGCAGTACCGGCGCAGCATCTCGGCCAGCGCCCGAGGCCGGGTCATGCCGGCGTCCTGCAAGGCGCCGACGGTGCTTACCTGCCAGCTGGCGCCATTGCGCCCGGCCTTGGCCCGGCCCTCGATGACACCGAGAAAGCGGTCGCGGACTTCGACATCGACACCCCACCGGCGCAGGCCCTCATGGGCCATCGGCAGCAGCATGTCCAACACCAACTCGCGGGTGCTCACCTCGCCGAAACCGGGCCAATGCAACCGGGCATCAATGCCTTGGCGGGCCGCCTCCAAGAAATTGCGGTGTGCCACCGGGAAACTCATCTGCGACCACACCGGCTGTTCGGCCTCGGACATGGCGCGCAGCATGCCGTAGTAAAAGGCCGAATTCGCTAGCATATCAACGACACTCGGCCCAGCCGGCAAGACCCGATTCTCCAGGCGCAGGTGCGGCCGGTCGTTGGACACGTCGTACACCGGTCGATTCCATCGGTACACGGTGCCGTTGTGCAGACGGAGTTCGGATAACCGCGGCGTGCGACCCGCCGTCAGTTCGGCAACGGGATCCTCGTCGGACAGTTCCGGCAGCAGCGACGGGAAGTAGCGGATGTTCTCCTTGAACAGGTCGACGGCTGAGGTGATCCACCGCTCCCCGAACCAGACCCGCGGCCGCACACCCTGAGTCTTCAACTCTTCCGGTCGGGTGTCGGTGGACTGAGCGAACAGTTCGATGCGGGTTTCCGCCCATAGGTGGTGGCCGAAGAAATATGGTGAATTGGCAGCCAGCGCCAGCTGCGGGCCGGCCAACGCCTGCGCCGCGTTCCAGTTGGCAGCGAAGTCTTCCGGAGCCACCTGCAAGTGCAATTGCATGCTGGTGCAGGCGGATTCGGGCGCGATGGTGGCGGCCTGCCAGCTCAGCGGCTCCGGGCCGGAGATGTTGATGGTGATATCCTCACCGCGCGCGTTGAAAATCGAATCATTGAGAGCCGTGTACCGCCTTGACTCGCTCATCCAGCCCTCGGACAGATGCTTGGGCATCAGAGTGGGCAGGATGCCGATCATGACGATGTGGGAACCGCTGGCATTGGCTTTGAGCTCGGCGTCGTTGAGGCTCGCGCGTACCTCGTTCTCCAGGTCGAGGCCGGTGTGTCCGGGCAGCGGCCGGGGCGGCACATTGAATTCGATGTTGTAAGCGCCCAATTCGGTCTGGTAGGCGGGGTCGGCGATGGCGTCCAGCACGAATCGGTTCGACATGGTCGGCTGATATTCGGCGTCGACGAGGTTGCATTCGATCTCCATGCCGGTGAGTGGCCGCTCGGAATCGAAGCTGCTACGGGCGAGCATCGTCTCGAAAACGTCCAGGCATAACCGCACTTTGCGCCGGTACTCCCGCCGATGTGCGCGGCTATACGTGGTGCGCTTGACCTCTTCGCCCACCAGACCGATGCAACAGGTTTACCGGGCCGCGCGCAACCCGGGCCGGCACTGCGCAATCATGTACCTGCCGTGTCCGACGTCACCTGAGGAGAGGCCAGTTGGCCGAATTCGTAGCAGCCATCGACCAGGGCACCACCAGCACCCGCTGCATGATCTTCGATCACGACGGCGCCGAGGTGGCCCGTCATCAACTCGAGCACGACCAAATCCTGCCCCGAGCCGGCTGGGTGGAGCACAACCCGGTCGAGATCTGGGAGCGCACCGCCTCCGTGCTCATGTCCGTGCTCAACGCCAGCAACCTATCGTCGAAAAGTATTGCGGCACTTGGTATCACCAATCAGCGCGAGACGACGCTGGTGTGGAGCCGGCGCACCGGCAGGCCCTACTACAACGCCATCGTCTGGCAGGACACCCGCACCGATCGCATCGCGTCGGCGCTGGACCGGGACGGTCGCGGCGACGTGATTCGCCGCAAGGCTGGTCTGCCGCCGGCCACCTACTTCTCCGGCGGCAAACTGCAATGGATCTTGGAGAACGTCGACGGCGTACGCGCGGCGGCGGAAACGGGCGACGCGCTGTTCGGCACCCCGGACACCTGGGTGTTGTGGAACCTGACCGGCGGCCCGCGCGGTGGCGTGCACGTCACCGATGTCACCAACGCCAGCCGAACCATGCTGATGAACTTGGAGACGCTGGATTGGGACGACGAACTGCTGTCATTCTTCTCCATCCCTCGAAAGATGCTGCCCAGGATCGAGCCGTCGTCGCCGCTGCAGCCCTACGGTGTCACCTCCGACACCGGTCCCATCGGTGGCGAGGTGCCGATCACCGGTGTCCTCGGCGACCAGCATGCGGCGATGGTCGGCCAGGTGTGTCTGGACGCCGGCGAGGCGAAGAACACCTACGGCACCGGCAACTTCCTGCTGCTGAACACCGGCGAGACGATCGTGCGGTCACAGAACGGCCTGCTCACCACCGTTTGCTACCAGTTCGGCGACGCCAACCCAGTGTATGCGTTGGAGGGTTCGATCGCCGTGACGGGCTCGGCGGTGCAGTGGCTGCGGGATCAGCTGGGCATCATCAGCGGGGCCGCGCAGAGCGAGTCGCTGGCCCGGCAGGTCGCCGACAACGGCGGGGTGTACTTCGTGCCGGCCTTCTCCGGGCTGTTCGCGCCTTACTGGCGGTCCGACGCGCGCGGCGCGATCGTCGGGCTGTCGCGCTTCAACACCAATGCGCATCTGGCACGCGCGACGCTGGAGGCGATCTGCTACCAAAGCCGCGACGTGGTGGACGCCATGGAAGCCGATTCCGGTGTGCGCCTCGAGATCTTGAAGGTCGACGGCGGTATCACCGCCAACGACCTGTGTATGCAGATCCAGGCCGACGTGCTGGGTGTGGATGTGGTGCGTCCGGTGGTGGCCGAGACCACCGCGCTCGGCGCGGCCTACGCGGCTGGGCTGTCGGTCGGTTTCTGGGCCGACCCGTCCGAACTGCGGGCCAACTGGCAAGAGGACAAGCGCTGGACTCCGAACTGGGACGACGACCAGCGCGCGCAGGGGTATGCGGGGTGGCGCAAGGCGGTGCAGCGGACCCTGGACTGGGTCGACGTGTCCTGAGGTGACGTGTGAGGCGACCGGCGAGTCACTACACTCGGCGCGATGGAATTGCCGCTGCGGGTGAGTGATGACGGTCTTGGGGTAGCCGCCGCCTGGTGCGGGGCCTTGGCGGGCAGGCTGGCGAGCAATGGCGTGCCGACCGGCGTGGGTTCGACGTGGCTGTCAAGTCACGCGGCGGTCAGCGCCGCCAACGCACGTGTCGCCGCGGCCGGTCCCAGGTGCGCGGCGCGGGTGGCCGCTACCGCGACCAATCTGGCCGTGGCAGCCAACGGCTACGCGGACAACGAAGCCCGTTCGGCGGCCCAATTGCGGGCGGTGCATTCAGCGAGGACGTGCTGATGGCGCTCAGCGCACCCTCGGGATTGAAACCGACGTTGTCGCAAGTTCAGAGCCTGGATACGGGTTACCTGCGGGAGGCGGCGGATTTGTGGACCCGGACCGCCGAGCTCTGGGAGCAGGTTTTCACCGAGATTCGTGACCGTATGTCGACTCCCGGCGGCACGCCCTGGGAGGGTCGGGGCGCAGCCGCGGCGCAGCAGGGATCCTTTGAAGACTCGGTGCGGGTTGGCGGAGCTTCGCACGAGCTGCACCAGGCCGCCGCCATTGCCCGACGGGGAGACGGGCAGTTGCAGGCCGGCAAGGAGGACGTGCTGGAAGCGGTTGACGAGGCACGCGCGGAGGGCTTCGACGTCAGCGAACAGTATTCGGTCACCGACCGTGTGCAGGGCGGCTCGGCCGAGTTGCGGGCCGCGCGTCTAGCCGCGGCCCAGGGGCACGCCGCTTTCATCCGCCACCGGCTCGCCGCACTGCTGGCCACCGACCAACAGCTCAACACCCAGATCACCGCTGCCACCCTCGGCATCGAGGACCTCACCTTTCCCGAGTCACCCGACGATGCCCTCGTCGGCGACGACAAACACGACGGGATCCAACTCGTCGACCTGCACACCTGGAAACAGGATCCCCAACCCATTCCTCCTGACCCGCTGCCGGGTCCGCTGCCGCCGGTCAATAACGCCGACGACGTCCGGCGGGTGCTGGACCCCTTGCAGAACGGGGGGAAGCGCGGGCCCAACGCGGTAGGGACCAAGCCTAAGGTCAAGGAACTGTGGGACACATCCACCATCAAGCGGATGTGGGACTACCTGACGCGCAATGCCACCGATAGCCCAGGCCCGCCGGGGTATAAGGGGCCAGTACGAATATTGCCCGACGGGACCAAGATCGGCTTACGGCAGAGCAGCGACGGGTGGGGTGACACCCTCGACGTCTGGTACCCCAACGGCGACCGACCGAAAATCCACACCCCGTACCTGCCGCCGCTGATCAGCGCGCCACCGCAGCTGCCGCCGCCCGGACAACCGGCCCCGTTGCCGCTGCCTCCACCGCAAGTCGGGCATCCGCCCGTCGTGCTGCCACCGACGCAGGTGGTCGATCCGCGGACGCTGCCGCCCTGGTTGCAGAACCCGTCGCCACCGGGATTCCAGGTCACGCCCAGCGCGCCACTGCCGTTCGCCCCGTTCGACCTGCCGGATGCCCCGGCCGTTCCAGCACCGCCCCCCGCGCTCGGCGGATCGCCGTCCTGGCCCGACCTGACGCACGATCTGGCCGAAGCCGGAAAAACCGCGGGAGCCGGCGTGCTCGCCGGCATCGCCATTGTCGGAGGCATCATGTCGGGTGGGTTGACGCCGGGCGGGCAGCTCGCCCGGTGAACACGCTTGGGCACCCAGACGAGCGGCAACGCGTCTTGTCGGCGGCGTCGCTGACTGACATCGTTGCCGGCGCCGTTAGTGATTTCACGCCACAATCGGCGGCCGACGCACTGCCAAGCATCGGCACTGCTGCGGTGCCGGCGGGCTGGTATCTGGCCGCGCCCGGCGACAGCCCCGAGCAACCCGTACGGGTCGCGGTCACCGGGCACCGCTCGCGGGGTAGCTGGGAAGGCTGCGACACCCTGGCGACGTTCGGCTTCACCGGCATGCCGCCCATCGACCTTGTCGTCGACCATGCCGCCTGCACCCTGCGTGACCTGGGCGCCGCCGGCGTCACGACCCGGATGGTGGACACCCCAGCGGCCGCGGGAGTGTGGGCGGTGCGCAGTGCCGGCTACTTCACCGCGGTCGGGCTGCGGATGTGGGGCCAATTCAGCACCTATCTCGCCGGATCGACGAGTCGGGGGCAGGGCCGGCTGGTGCAGCACAGCCTGTTCGTCGTCACTCGCCGACGAACCCAGCTCAGGACGGATATCGCCTACCTCACCGACACCGTCGCGAACGCCTTCTGGGCGTTTCTCGATGCCCGTCCCGACGCCAACATCAACGAGAACCGGGGTTAAGGGTCGGGGTCCTCGGCGTGGTAAAGCTCGAGGGCGAGCTTTTTCCCTTTCTCGGTGATGGCCAGCCAGCAAACGGTTCTCCAGGCCCACACGTCGTCGAAATGATTTACGTACGCATCTTCGATCTCGGCCATCGCGGCATCCAGCGGCAGATCCCACGCTTCGAAATGCGGGTTGCGCCGCCCGACCGGCACGCCCAGCACGAACAGGCCCCCACTGACCAGCTCGCGGATCATGTTCAACGTCAGTTGCTGAATTTCGTGTACCGGCCGTGGCGGGCCTGTCTGTTGCATGAACGACGAGTGCACCCCGCTGAGGTGAATCCAGTCCTGCAGTCCTTCGATCAGCAGGCCCTCCTTGACCCAGTCATGTTCGGCAGTAGCGTCCATCGTGTCCCTTCCTGGCGCCCGAGCCCTTAGGAGTCTTCTTCAACTGCCGACCGCGAACTCTCGGTTTCGTCGGCGTAGTAAAGCTCGAGGGCCAGTTTCTTGCCCTTCTCGGTCAGGTCCAGCCAGCACATAGTGACCCAGTTCCAGCGGTCGTCGAAGTGGGTTACGTACGCGTCTTCGATTTTGGCCATCGCGGCGTCCAGCGGCAGATCCCACGGTTCGAAGTGGGGGTGACGCCAGGGTCCGGCCGGCGCGCCCAGCACGAATAATCCTTCGCTGACCAGCTCGCGGATCATGTTCAACGTCAGTTGTTGAATTTCGTGCACCGGCCGTGGCGGGCCGGTCTCCGGCATGAACGAAGCGTGCACCAAGCTGAGGTCAATCCAGTCCCGGAGTCCCTCGATTAATAGGCCTTGTTTTACCCAGTCGTGTTCGGTAGCAGCGTCCATCGTGTTCCTTCCTGGCGTCCAAGACCCGACCAAGCATCTTTCCAGGCATTGCGATTCCACCGTTGCAGCCGCGTGAACCGGCAGCATGCGACCAGTGCTTACTGGTCGGGCTCGTCGGCGTGGTAGAGCTCGAGGGCGAGCTTTTTTCCCTTCTCGGTGAGGTCCAGCCAGCACATGGTTCTCCAACCCCACACGTCGTCGAAATGATTCACGTATGCATCGTGGATCTTGGCCATTGCGGCGTCGAGCGGTAAATCCCAGAGCGAAAGGCGCGGGTTCCGCTTAGTACCGGCGGCTGAGCCCAGCACGAACAGGCCCTCGCTGACCAGCTCCCGGATCATGTTCAATGTCAGTTGCTGAACTTCGTGCGCCGGTCGTGGCGGCCCGGTATGCCACATGAATGAGGAATGTATTTCGCTGAGGTCAATCCAGTCCCGCAGCCCCTCGATCAGCAGGCCTTCCTTGATCCAGTCATGTGCGGCAGCAACGTCCATCGTGATCCTTACGTGGCGCCCGAGCCCTTAGGAGTCTTCCTCAACTGCCGACCGCGGACTGTCGGTTTCGTCGGCGTGGTAAAGCTCGAGGGCCAGCTTTTTGCCCTTCTCGGTGAGGGCCAGCCAGCACATGGTGACCCAGTTCCACCGGTCGTCGAAGTGGGTCACGTATGCGTCTTCGATCTTGGCCATCGCGGCGTCCAATGGCAGATCCCACTGTTCGAAATGCGGGTTGCGACGGCCCCTTGGCACGCCCAGCACGCACAGGCCCTCGCTGACCAGCTCCCGGATCATGTTCAATGTTAGTTGCTGAATTTCGTGCGTCGGCCGTGGCGGGCCGCTCTCCGGCATGAACGACGAGTGCACATTACTGAGGGAACTCCAATCCTGGAGCCCCTCGATTAGCAGGCCCTCCTTGACCCAGTCATGTTCGGTAGCAGCGTCCATCGAGTTCCTTCCCGGCATCCAAGACCCGACCAAGCATCTTTCCAGGCACTGCGATTCCACCGTTGCAGCCGCGTGAACCGGCAGCATGCGACCAGTGCTTACTGGTCGGGCTCGTCGGCGTGATAAAGCTCAAGGGCCAGCTTTTTGCCCTTCTCGGGGAGGGCCAGCCAGCACATGGTGACCCAGTTCCAGCGGTCGTCGAAGTGGGTTACGTAGGCGTCCTCGATTTTGGCCATCGCCGCGTCGAGCGGTACATCCCACGGTTCGAAGTACGGCTTGCGCCAAGGTCCGGCCGGCACGCCCAGCACGAATAATTCTTCGCTGACCAGCTCGCGGATCATGTTCAACGTCAATCGCTGCACTTCGTGCGCCGGCCGTGGCGGGCCGGTATGCCACATGAATAAGGAATGTATTTCGCTGAGGTGAATCCAGTCCCGCAGCCCCTCGATCAGCAGGCCTTCCTTTGCCCAGTCATGTGCAGCAGCAGCGTCCATTGCTCCCCGTGTGAATTGCCAAGTTGGCTGGCCCCATCCGCGTTCGATTATTCACCGGTCCCGGCGGGCGACAAGTCACCCGCTAGGACCGGCTTCGCGAACCCGACTTAGTCCTCGCCGAGGATGCCGTAGATTTCGCGACGCGCGTTGTTGAGCACGTCGACAATGCGCTGCTGCTGGTCAGCGCTGGCTCCGTGAGCCGACTGCGCGACGGCGCCGAACAGTTGGCGACCGGCGGTACGGAGCTTCAGATGCCCCGGGTCCACGCCTTCGGCGATCTCGTCCCACGGCGCGGTCTCAACCTTTGCCGCGACGGCCCGACCCTCATCGGTCAGCTGGAAAAGCTTCTTGCTGCCGTCGGTTTCGCTGGCCGTGATCAGCCCCTCGTCGTCGAGCAGCTGCAACGTCGGGTACACCGAACCGGGGCTCGGCTTCCAAATCCCGTTGCTGCGTTCGGCGATCTGCTGGATCATCTCGTAGCCATGCATCGGCCGCTCGTTCAGCAGCATCAGGATGGCCGTCCGAACATCGCCGCGCCGGCCGCGACCGCCTCGGCGTCCACCGCCGCGCCCGCCCGGCCCGAACCCGAATCCGGGGCCGAAACCGAATCCGGGCCCGAAGCGGGGGCCGAATCCAGGGCCGAATCCCATCGGCCCGTCGTGCTCACCCGCTTGGTCCCGCAGGTTCTCAAAGAATTCCCGCCGGGCCTGCCGCCTGGCGCCATGGAGCGCGCGCCGTTGTACAGGGCCGGGCACGGGGCCGAAGCCGAGCCCTGGACGCGGGCCGAATGGTCCTATCGGGGGAGTGAATGGGTTGTTCATGTGTGTAGTCCTTCAATTTTCTCGGAAGCGCCACCTGACGCCTGTGGTGTATCGCCATCTATCACGATATATCGTTAACTGCGCTAAAGCAACGATTGTTCCCGATGCCGCGGCAGTACCTCAACCCGTCACAGCGACGATGGCGTGAAGCTCCGTTCGCGGGTTTCAACCCGACCCAGGTCTTTACGCAGTCCCGGCGGCCTCCGCCGCCCAGTACTAACTTGGTGCCGAGAATCCGCCTCCGCCGGCGCTCTGCGGTGGCGTGGACTGTGGGGCATGCGGCTGCGGCCCAGGGCCGGCCACCGGAGCGGGGGGCGGCGCGGGGGCCCACCCCTGGGGCCAGCCTGCGGCTGCGGCCAGCTCTGAACCGGTGGCGGACGCAGTCGAACTAGTTCCCGCCGGTGTCGTTCGGCCAGCACGGCCGCCAGGATCAGCTGCGGCGGCGCGCCCGGTGGGGGCGGCGGCGCGATGCGGGAGACCACGTCACCGGCGATCCGGTAGGCCATCTGATCACGCAGCGCCGGGTCGAGCTGATGTGCCCGCGACAGGAATTGGCGGGCCACTTCGGCCTGGCCGGGAGTCAGCCCGGACAGCTGCAACGATGCCGCCCACCCCGCCAGTGCTGGAGGCATGGCCGGTGGCGGCGCGATCCGGGGACCGCGTTCGCTGACGACGACGGTGCCGGCGAACATGTCGCCGACCCGCTTGGCTCTCGGCGACAGCACGCTGCAGATCACGGCAGGGCTGCCAAATAGCATCCAGATCTCGATCACTGCGGCCAGTGCGCGAAACAGGGCCTGACGGAATCGTTCCGGGCCGCCGTCGTCGGACACCACCCGCAGGCCCATCACCATCTTGCCCAACGAGCGTCCCCGGGTCGCAGTCTCGATGACTACCGGATAGCCGACCATCGCCAGCACGGTGAAGATGATCAGGAACGCGACGGTGAGCGCCTCGTCGAACTGGGACAGGGAGGCCGCCCACAGCGTCAAGCCCAGGATGTAGACGACGAAGACGACGATGATGTCGATGATCGCGCTGACCGCGCGCACCGGGAGCTGTGCTATCTGCACGTCGAGCACCACGGCGTCCCCGGTCACCACCTCCGACATACCTCGAAACGCTACAGGCTGGGTACGCTGCGCAAGTGGACGTCGACGCGTTCCTGCTCACCCATCGAGGCACCTGGGACCGGCTCGACCAGTTGATCAAGAAGCGCCGTTCGCTGACCGGCGCCGAGATCGATGAGCTGGTCGAGCTGTACCAGCGTGTGTCCACCCACCTGTCGATCCTGCGGTCGGTGTCGTCGGATTCGCTTGTCACCGGCCGGTTGTCCAGTCTGGTGGCGCGCGCGCGGTCTGCCGTCACCGGCGCGCACGCGCCGCTGAGCAGCACCTTCGTCCGGTTCTGGACGGTCTCGTTCCCGGTGGTTGCCTACCGGTCCTGGCGTTGGTGGTTGGCGACGGCGGCGGCCTTCTTCGCCGTCGTCGTGGTTATGGCGGCGTGGGTGGCCGGCAGTCCCGAGGTTCAGTCCGTCGTCGGAACGCCGGCCGAGATCAACGATTTGATCAACCACGACGTCGAGTCCTATTACAGCGAGCACCCGGCCGCCGCGTTCGCCCTTCAAGTCTGGGTGAACAACTCCTGGGTGGCGGCCCGGTGCATCGCGATGTCGGTCGTGCTGGGACTGCCGATACCATTCCTGCTTTTCGAAAACGCCGCCAACGTGGCGGTAATAGCCGGCCTGATGTTCCCGGCCGGCAAGGGGGGGCTGCTGCTGGGTTTGCTACTGCCACATGGGCTGCTCGAGCTGACGGCGGTGTTTCTCGCTGCCGCAGTTGGGATGCGGCTGGGGTGGTCGGTGATCTCGCCGGGCGACCGGCCACGCGGGCAGGTGTTGGCCGAACAGGGCCGCGGTGTGGTGTCGGTCGCAGTTGGGCTGGTCGGTGTGTTGCTGGTCGCGGGGCTGATAGAAGCGCTGGTGACGCCGTCGCCGCTGCCGACTTTTGCGCGAATCGGCATCGGCGTCCTTGCCGAGGCGGCGTTTCTGTCCTACATCGTGTACTTCGGCCGTCGCGCCGTCGCCGCCGGCGAGACCGGCGATATCGACGACGCGCCCGACTTCGTCCCCACCACCTAGCCCTTCCCCGCCGAGAGTGAATCTCACGACGCGGCACGCCGCCGGGATGTCGTGAGATTCACGCCGGGGCCGCCCTGGGCGCCCGGCCTACAGCTGACCGGTCGCTTTCATCGCCAGATAGCGGTCGGCCAGGCCGGGCGCGATTTCGGTGGGGGGCGCGTCGACGACCTCCACCCCGCTGCGGCGCAGTCGGGAGGCGATGGCCCGCCTTTCGTTGCGGGCACGTTCGGCCGCCGCCGCGTCGTATACCGCGGCGGCGTCGCTGCGCCCGGCCGCCAGTTCGTCGACGCGCGGGTCGGCCACCGCGGCAACCAGCACATGGTGTTTGGCCGACAGCTGCGGCAGCACCGGCAACAATCCCTCGTCCAGGGCGGTCGCGTTCAAGTCAGTCAGCAACACCACCAGCGACCGTCGACGGGTACGCCGCAGGATCGCGGCAACCATTGCCCGCCAATCGGATTCAACGAGCGCGGGCTGTAGTGGCGCCATCGCGTCGACGAGTTGGGCAAGCAATTCGGTGCGCGAGGCACCGAACACCGCGGCCCGGCTCACCCGGTCGTGCGCCAGGAAGTCGACATGGTCGCCGGCACGAGATGCCAACGCCGCCAACAACAGTGCCGCATCCATCGCCCAGTCCAGCCGAGGCCAGCCGGCCGGATCGGCGGCCGTCGGGTCGACGCCGACCCGGCCCGCCGCCATGCGTCCGGTGTCGAGCACGATGACCACGCGCCGGTCCCGTTCGGGTCGCCAGGTGCGGACCATGACGTCGCTGCGCCGAGCGCTGGCCCGCCAGTCGATCGAGCGGACGTCGTCGCCGACGACATACTCACGCAGCGAATCGAATTCGGTGCCCTGTCCGCGGATCAGGGTGGGCAGCAGTCCGTCGATCTCGCGTAGTTTCGCGAGTCGCGACGGCAGGTGCTTACGGGACAGAAACGGCGGCAACACCCGTACCTGGCCGGGCACGGACTGCGAACCTTGCCGGCCGGCGAAACCCAGCGGTCCGATCGAGCGCGCGGTCACCACCGCGGCGCGTTGGTCGCCGCGTCGCACCGGCCGTAGCTGCGTGTGCACCTGCTGGCTTTGGCCGGGAGCGATGAGCAGTCGGTGGGTCCGCGGCTCGGCACGCGCGCTGGGCGGCCACGCGTCACGCACCCGGCCCCGAAAGCGGCGCCGGCCGTCGTTGCGGATCACCAGACGAGCATCCACCGGCTGACCCAACCGGGCTGAACTGTCCGGTGATCGGCTGAAACGAAGCTGACGGGTGCTAGCCGCCAGCGCCGCGTCAATGCTCACCACGACCACCAACACAACCAGCATAATCACGAAAACTCTTGCCGGCCAGGGTGATACCGCGATCAGCGGTACGCTGACCAGCGCCAGCAGTCCGGTGCGGCCAGTGAGGATCATTACCGGGGCACCGGGACCGAAGCAAGGATGCCGTCCAGGACACCGTCAGGGGTGGCGCCCTCGAGTTCGGCTTCCGGACGCAGCATGATCCGGTGCCGAAGCGTCGGACGAGCCATGGCCTTCACGTCGTCGGGCGTCACGTAGTTGCGAGCCGACAGCCAGGCCCACGAGCGGGCGGTGGCGAGCAGCGCGGTCGCTCCACGCGGCGACACGCCCAGTTGCAGGGCGGGGGAGGAGCGGGTGGCCCCGACGATGTCGACGATGTAACCCAGCACCTCGTCGGCGATCAGCACCTGACGCACCGCTTCACGCCCAGCAGCCAGTTCAGCCGGACCCGCCACCGGTTTGATCGCGGACAAGTCGCGGGGATCGAAGCCATGCGCGTGTCGGCTCAGGATCGCGATCTCCGCGTCGCGCGGGGGCAGCGTCACATTCAATTTGAGCAGGAAACGGTCCAGCTGGGCCTCGGGCAGTTGATAGGTGCCCTCGTACTCGATCGGGTTCTGGGTGGCGGCGACGATGAACGGGTCGGGCAGTAATTTGGGTTCGCCGTCGACGCTGACCTGACGCTCTTCCATCGCCTCTAGCAGTGCGGCCTGGGTCTTGGGCGGCGTGCGGTTGATCTCGTCGGCAAGCAACAGATTGGTGAATACCGGGCCCGGCCGGAAGGCGAACTCCGCGGTGTGGGTGTCATAGACCAACGAGCCGGTGACGTCGCCAGGCATCAGGTCGGGGGTGAACTGGACCCGCTTGAACTCGAGCTGCAGCGCCGCGGCCAGGGCGCGGATCATCAGCGTCTTGGCCACTCCGGGAACACCTTCCAGCAGGACGTGGCCGCGGCACAGCAAGGCGATCACCAGGCCGCTGACCACCCCCTCCTGGCCGACGACGGCTTTGCCGATCTCGGCGCGCAATTCCAGCAATGCCTCGCGGGCGGAAGGGGCTTGGTGGTCGGAAGGGGACTGTGTCACGAGTGGGTGACCTGCCTTTCAATAACGTCGAGCGCACGGGCGAGATGGAGTAGATCGGAGTCGTTGGCCGGCGGGGGTCCGAACAGGTGGTTTTGGACATAGTCCGGGTCGGCGCCCCCGCGCCGGGCCACCGTCATCACCACTGCGGGCGGCGCTGCGTTGGGACCCAGACCGAGCCGGGGTGCTAGGCGTTGCAGCGTCGCGGTGCGCAGCGCCTGCGCGGCGCGGTCGCGGGCACGGCGCGACCGGTAGAGGCGGCCGCGGCCTTCCACCGTCTCCGAGGCGCGAACCACTACGGGCAGTTCTTCGGCCACTAGCGGACCGATCCGGCGGCCTTTCCACAGCGCAACCAGGATCACCACCAGCCATAGCTGCCAGACGATCCACGTCACGTTCTCCGGAATTAGGTCGAAAATTGATCCGGGCGCCGTGGTGTGGCCCTCGGCGCGTTGTGGTACGAACCAGATGAGCCGTGACCGGGTGCCCGCGAGGTTCATCGCCAACGCGGCGTTGCCCTCCTCGAGGAGTCCGTCGTTTTGCATGAAGTGGCTGGTGCCGACCACCGTGACGGTGCGGCTCCCGTCGCGGTAGCTGACCAAGGCCCCGCCGTAGCAGCTGACCAGGTCCAGCTCAGCTTTGGCCCGGTAGGCGTCGCTCGGCCCGAGATTTACCGCCCCGGCCCGATTAGCTTCCCGCAGCGAGCAATTCGGCTCGTTATCGAAACTGCTGGCCGCCCCGACCCGCAACTTCGGCGTCAGCACCGCCCGTGCGCGGGACGTGGGATCCACCAGCAGGAGGTCTCCGGGGGCTTCGGCCAGATTGTGCAGCAGCGCGTTATCGGTCAGGTATTGCGACTGCGCCACCAGCAATAGTGTGTCCGGCCGTGCCGCGCGCTGCACATCGGCGACGGTGGTGGCGACCACCACCTCGACGCCGGCCTCGCGCAGCAATGTCACCACCGCGTGGGCGCCGGGCGGGCTGGTGGCCTCGGGGTCCATCGTGCCGCCGGGTCGCGGTGCCGTCAGGTATGTGGTGATCGATGCGACGATGGCCAGTGCCGCCAGCGTGAGCAAAACACCGCGCCAGGGGCGTCGAGGGTGCACAGCGGCGGGTGCCGGATGGGTGGACGTCACCGGACCTTCGCCCAGGAGTCCGTTGCTGCGGGTTGCGCCACGACAGACGATGCGGCGGCCCGCGACCGCAGATGGTCGTCGAGGTCGGCGATCATCTGATAGGCGGCTGGGGTGCCGGGGCGCTCACCGTACGTCACGTCGTTGAAAACTGTTGCCGCTTGGGACAATTCCCCCGCCAGGTGCGGCAGCGCATCACTCGCATCGTGGGCCAGCTCGTTGGCGGTACGGCCGGGAACCTGGGTGAGTACTCCGGTCTCCTCCAGCTCGCGCGCCACCGCGCGCAGCCGATGCCGGATGGCTGCCGCCCAATTCCCCTCGGCGGCAAAAGCTTCCGCGGTAGCTCGATGTTGTGCGGAGGTCAGTTGGCCAGCGCCGAAAAGTTCGTAGTCGCCACCGCGGTTGGTGCGCATGGTGCGCCGTGCGATGTGGACGGCGACGAAGATGGCGATTGCCACCAAGATCAGTAGCACGGTGACGGTGAACCATCCGCCTGGTACATGCGATGTCTTGAGCAACAGCTTGAGCAGGAATTCATTGATCTTGTCCATGATTTCGTCAGTCAGGGTCCGCCTGGGGTAGATC
>JALHRH010000084.1:0-1425 GCA_022841565.1 Mycobacterium sp.
GATCCTGCACCGTGGGCTGCTCGGACCGCTGCTACGCGGCGAAGACCCCGCCCCGCCGGCGGCCCTCCTGTGGGTCCTCGATCGGTTGCCGTGGCTCTCATGGGTGCCTGCGTACTTTGTCGGAGTAGGCGTGTTACCCGAGCACGCACCTAAGTACGCGCGTCGTGACCGCTGTTGACGAGGAGCGTGGTCCGAAGGAATGGTCTTGCTAGCCGGCCAACGCTGCCCAAGTCCGTTGACATCGGCCATAACTACTCGCCTGGCCGGCGGGGGCGACCATAGCTACCAGAGTCGCGTTCTCCCGGTGTGCACGGCAATGTGGGCGAGCCGCGAGATGCCCAATCCTGTTGTGCAACAAGTGCTTCACCGGATGGCGGTCAGATCAGTCAACGGCAGGAGCGCGGAAGGCTGCGGATGCCGGGCCTTCAATGCGTACCTACTTGACGCGTTCGTGGCCGCGATAACCGTGGCAAGGCGGTCAAGATAATGCCGCAAGCGCCGTCGAGAACGTCATCGACGGGCTCTAGCGCGCGGCAGGCCTGCCGCGGCGCGAGCCCAGCTGACATTCAGGCGGAGGCGGCGTCCGACAGCACCCGTCGCGCCGCGGCCACACACGGTCGCAGGCGGTCGATCGGGCTGACGCCGGCCACTGCCAGTGATCGCTGCGGCACTTCGAGTTCGATCACCAGGTCGGGCGGTAGCGCCCGGATGATGTCGCGGAGCGGTAAATCACCGTCGCCGGGGGCCAACCGCTCATACATGGCCTCCTCCATGTAGTCAGCGCTACGCGGCTGCCGCGTCGTGTCGTTGAGTTGGGCGTATCCGATGTGGTTGGGATCGATGGCCGCCAGGTCGGCGGGAGTAGACCCGGAGCGCGATATATGCATGACGTCAATCAGGAGCTGGAAATCGGGCCGTCCGACGTGCGCTATGGCGGCCAGCGCCGTCGGGATGTCGCCGATGGTGAGGCCCGGCACGGGCTCCACCGCCGTTGCGATGCCGCGCTGTCCGGCAAGTTGGGCCAGTACCGCGAACTCGTCGAAGGAGCGGTCGCGGTCGGGATCGAGGCTGACCACGTTGATCCGCGGGATCGCGAGTTCAGCTATCACGTCGAGATCTGCGGCACACTCGCGGATGTCGCGACCGGGCATAACCAAGAAACCGTCACCCAGTGTGATGGTGACGCCGCGATGCCTCAACGCCGCACGGAGATCGCTACGCAAAGCACGGTCTCGCGTCAGCGAAAAAGGGGGATGATCGCTGGGCGGCGACGGAAGTCCGCGGAGAAACATCGAGATGTAGCGGCACTCAAGGCTAGCGGCGACGTCGACAAACTCCACCGGCGGAAGTCCGAAAACACTGAGGTAGCCGATGCCGAGTTGGTCCATGTCGTGTCGCAGGTTACAACGAAGCGTAGGTTGAACG
>JALHRH010000084.1:1435-17264 GCA_022841565.1 Mycobacterium sp.
ATGCCGCGGTCACCGCCCTGAACAGCGCAGACACGCCCAAACCACACCAACCACGATCTACGGCTGCAGTACTAGGATCGGGTACTACAACTAGTGCTGTATTCCTCAGCTGGCTGCGTCTGCCGAAACGACGGCGGATTGGGAAACGACCGAGCTGAGAAGGGGAGACGACGAAATGCATATGAAGAAGTGGGTCGGGACCGCACTCATGGCCGGCGCCGTGGGCGCGGGTGTTCTCGGACTAGGTACCGGCACCGCGCAGGCCAGGCCCGGGCCCAATATCCCGGGTCCTCCGGTGCCACCGGTACCCCGGATTGACGATAACAACTGGCGCCCGGCACCCGGGCAGATCAAGCAGTTCTGCCCATGGCAATCGCCGCCCGGTCAATGGATCGGTGGGCCGCACGGCATTCCCTGCACCTGATCGCACGCGTAGCTGGGCCGCCTCGATCGCCGCGCCGTAGTGTTTCTGCTACGGCCGCTCGGGGCGGCCCGAATACGTAGGGAAGTGATCGATGCCGACGTCCGCCTTGTTTCCTCGGCATATGCGGATAGGTGGTGGCTCGCTCGTCGAACTGGGCGATGTGGTCAAAACATTGAATTTGTACCGCCCATTGGTGGTCACTGACGCTTATCTCACGGCCAGCGGTGCCGCGGAGCGGGTGATGAACGAGCTGGGTGCGGCGGGCAAGGCGGTGGCGCTGTTCGACCGCACCGTCGCCGACCCCACCACCGCATCGCTTGAGCAAGGCGTTGAGGCGCTGCTCGAACACCGAGCCGATTGCGTCGTCGGGTTCGGCGGAGGCAGCCCGATTGATACCGCGAAGGCCTTGGGCGTGCTTGCCTTGCAGCCCGGACCGATGCGGAGATTCAAAGCCCCCGGCAACTGCACGGGCCCGGCTCTGCCCATCATCGCGATTCCCACAACGGCCGGAAGCGGTTCGGAGGCAACACAGTTCACGGTTATCAGCGACAGCGACACGAATGAAAAGATGTTGTGTCCCGGACAGTCGTTCTTGCCCATTGCTGCGATCGTCGACTACGAGCTCACGATGACCATGCCGCCGCGCTTGACCGCGGATACCGGCATCGATGCCTTGACCCACGCGGTCGAGGCATACGTCAGCCGTCGGGCCAACCCGATCAGCGACGGTTTGGCGCTGTCCGCCATCCGCCTGATCGCAACGCATTTGAAGCAGGTATACCGGGACGGCTCCGACGCTCGGGCCCGGGAGGGAATGATGGCGGCCGCCACCCAGGCCGGGATGGCGTTCTCCAATTCCAGCGTTGCCCTGGTGCACGGGATGAGCCGACCGATCGGCGCGCATTTCCACGTGGCGCACGGGTTGTCCAACGCCATGCTGTTTCCCTTGGTCACCGCGTTCTCTGTCGCCGGCGCACCGGGACGTTACGCCGACTGCGCCCGGGCCTATGGGGTTGCCGACGCCGCGACGAGCGACCAGATCGCCGCACGGGTGCTCGTCGAAGCACTCACCGAATTGTGCGCTGAGCTAGAGGTGCCCACGCCAAGGTCGTACGGCATCGACAGTGCCGCGTGGCAATCGCTGATCCCCTTGATGGCCGAACAAGCGATGGCATCCGGTTCACCGACGAACAACCCGGTGATTCCCGAACCGGGTGAGATTGAAGCGCTCTATGCACAGGTTTACGGCTGATGGTTGGTCCACACGGAGTTGCGCTCGCATCTGGACGAACTCGCTGCCGGATCACCCGCGAACGCCTAGGCACCCGCCGGCTATCGGCGCCGTCCTGGGGGCCGAGAATTCCAGCGGCCAACTCGGCAACGCGGCGCGCTCCTCGGCGAGTTCCGCCCAACCCGTACCGGTGATCTCCTAGACCCGGCGAGCGATGGGTTCTCGATCTGCCGACGTGGCAGGAACAGCCAGCAGAAAGGCGTGACGTGACTGAGCAACTGCCCGCCATGGGCCGGCGGCATCTCCTCGGCATCTCGGTGTCAGCGGTCAGCGGGATCGCCCTGTCGGCATGCGGCAACTCAGTGCCGAACGCAGGCCAAACCGGATCGCCCCCAACTGGGGACGTTCCGGTTACGCCACCGGAGGACTTGATGCGCGAGCATGGAGTGCTGAAGCGGATCCTGCTGATCTACCGGGAAGGTATTCGGCGTCTGCAGGCCGACGATCAGCTTCCCGCTCAAGAATTGAATGCAAGCGCGGGGATTGTTCGCACCTTCATCGAGGACTATCACGAACATCTTGAGGAGCAATACGTCTTCCCCCGATTAGAGCAGGCGGGCAAGCTCGCCGAGATCACCTCCGTCTTGCGCACCCAGCACCAGCGCGGTCGCACGCTCACCGACCGGGTGCTTGCGGCGACCAGCGGCACGCCCGACCAGCCTACGCGCGCGGCCCTTGGTCAAGACATGTCGGCATTCGTCCGAATGTATGAGCCGCACGAGGCACGCGAAGACACCGTCGTATTTCCGGCGCTGCGAGACGTGATGCCAGCCAAAGAATTTCGCGATCTCGCTGAGACGTTCGAAGACGAGGAGCACCGGCGGTTCGGTCCGGCCGGTTTCGAAGGGGTTCTCGACAAGATCGCCGATATCGAAAGGAACCTCGGCATCTACGACTTGAGCCAGTTCACGCCTACCTGAAGGTCGTCAGCATGCCCGCCGCCGATCGTTGCCAGGTGAACATCTCGGCCCGGCGCCGCGCACAGACGCGGCGGTGGCGCTCCGGTCGACCGACGAGGTCACAAACCGCGTGCGCGATGGCCACCGGATTGTTGTCGGCCGGTACCCCGCTGTCCGTGGTGACGATCTCCGTAAGGGCTGAGGTGCGTGACACCACCGCTGGGGTGCCGCATGCCAGCGACTCTAGGGCGGCCAGCCCGAACGTCTCGTGTGGCCCGGGTGCCAACGCCACATCGGCGGTGGCCAGCAAGGCGGCTACTGTTCGACGATCGGCGACGTAACCGGTGAACTCGATGGGCAAATGGGCGGCCTGCCGCTGCAGCCGGGCCCGTAACGGGCCCTCGCCAACAACGATGAGTCGGGCGTCGACACCGTCGTCGCGCAGCGCGGCGAGCGCGTCGATGCTGCGGTCGGCGCGCTTTTCCATAGACAGACGGCCGCAGTGCACCAGCAGGATTTGGGTAGGGGCGGCCAACCGGCGCCGAAGCTGAGCACTGTGTCGCCGGGGATGAAACGTTCGCAGGTCGACACCTAGTGGAACGGTAACGGTGTTGGTTGCGCCGATGCGGTCGAATTCTTCGCGGGCGAACTCGGTGGTGCACACCACGGTGTCGTAGTCGGCAGCGGTGCGCCGGTTCGCGAAATCGGCAAACTTTCGCGCGGTTCGGCGCGGAAGCACCTGGCCAGCAAGACGATCCAGACGCTCATGGGAGATCATCACGGTGGTGACGCCGTGTTCGCGGCCCCACCGTCCCAGCGAGCGCAGGGTGAGCCGGTCGGAAACCTCCAGCGCATCCGGCCTTAGCGCCACCAACAGCGCTCGCACCGGCGCCGGCATAATCGCCCGGTAGCCGCCGGTGAACGGAAGTAGTCTGGCAGGCACGGCAATTCGCACGACACCGGTGTCCAGGCGGCTGCGGTGCGCGTGGGAACCCGGGACCACCAGGAAGACCTCGTGCCCGCTGGCGCAGTATTCGGCGCCTAATCGATCGATCGCCGTGCGCAGCCCCCCGGACCGGGGCCCGTAGAAGTTAGCGACCTGAACCACCCGCATACCCTGAGAGAAACGGTCTGGAATGTGCGGTCAACGAGCGCTGGCCCACGCCCGCCTTAATACTGCGTGAACCTCGGGTTCAGCTGGGTTTCTTCAAGTGCGGCCCCAACATCTGCTGCCATGCCTTGGACATGTTTTGGAATTCTTCCTCGCAATTACCGGCGCGGTCTTCGGGAAGGTCGCCGGATGTGACGATGCTGGCATTGGCCGTGGTATCCGACCCGTAGATCCAGCACTCCCAGTTGTACATCCGGGTGATGTCCATCGAATGCCCGTCCCAGAACGGAAGTTCGTTCGCGTCGCCGGCCTCTTTGGCGCTCAACTTCCAGTCCTGTGCGGTGTCGGTGGCGATGCGGACGCCGTTGGGGTATGCCTTTCCGTCGGCTCCGGGGGCTAGCAGCATGAACGCGGACAGTTGGTCGGCGACGTCCTCCTCCCGTCCGGTGAAGGCGAGGTCGTAGACGCTGAGGGTCGCATGGCCGAGTTCGTGATAGAACCCCGAGATCGTCGCATCGACCGCGGCCTGTGCCGGATTCGGGTTCCCGGCGCTGGCGAATCGCTGCTGGCTCTGCTGAATGTCTTCGTAGCACAGTTGGATCTCGTTGACGTTGGGATCCCAGTAGTCGTTGGCCTCACCGCACTGTTTGCCGACTGCTCCCACATCGTGCGGCAACTTCAGCGTGTCGTTGACATGGGCGGCGACATTCTCCAAAACCTTTGCGTCGAGCATCAGCTGGCGCCCTCCCTGCGCCTCAGGGGTGGTGGCATCCTCGTAGCGAAAGGTCATGTTTCCCCCCGCCTCAGGCTCGTTCGTCGGGTCGGTTTGCGACGTTCCCGACGGCCGTTCAGACGCTCGCGATCTGCTGTCGGAGTGTTCCCCCTTCGAGCCGCCGCACCCTGCCACCACTAGCAGCGAGGCGCACGCCGCAACCACAACACATCGCCTACTCATCTCCCTCGTCCCCTTCGACGGCACTACACGATGGCCTGCAATGGTCTGCCCGGGACCTGTGAGAACGGTACGATACCTGCGTCAGCCGGTGGTGAGAGCGTCGAAAATCAATGTTCCGTAAGTCGCCATCCGGTCCGAACCCAGAATGCCGGGACCCATCTTGTTCATCACGTAGGCGATGGTGGTGCGGCGCTCGGGGCACATCAACACCAGCGACCCGCCCCAACCGCCCCAGAAGCAGATCTTCTCGTCCGGAACGAAGGGGAGTGCCTCATTCTTGGCCAGCGCGTAGCCGATCCCCCACCGAATCGGCGCCGGCAACACGAGTTCGACGCCGTTGGCCTGCTCCGCGAAGATCAGCTCGACAGTCTCGGGCTTGATCAGCTGGACTCCAGAAGCTTTGCCCTTCAACGAGATTACTGACATTATCCTCGCCAGCGAGCGCGAGTTCCCGTGACCGTTCAAAGCGCCCAGATCCGCCGCGCGCCACGCTGGGGTGTTCGCGGCGTCGGCGTCGGCGTCGGCGTTGGGCGGTGGGCCGCTGAACGTCCGGCGCATCGGGTTGTCTGGGGGGAGCAGATCCAGCGGTAACTCGAGGGGCGGGGGAGCGATGATCTCCGCGACGCGGGGATGATCAGCCGGCGTGGCGCCGATCTGGAAGTCCGCGCCCAACGGGGCCGCGATTTCGTCGCGAACGAATTCCTTAAGCGTCTGCCCGGTGACCCGCCGCAGTACTTCGCCGATCAGGTGGCCCTGGTTGTGTGCTGGTATCCGGAGGCGGTTCCCGGTTCCCACCAGGGCGCTTGTGCGGCCAGGGCGGCCGTGGCCCGGTCCCAGTCGTACATGTCCTCGGTGGCGAACGGCAAGTCCCAACCGGACACGCCCGAAGTGTGTGACAAGAGATGACGAAACTCGATGTCCTGCTTGCCGTTTGCCCCGAATTCCGGCCAATATCGCGCGACCGGGGCCGTCAGCTCGACCAGACCGCGGTCGATGAGCATCAGGCCGGCCAAGCTGGTGACAGTCTTAGTCGAAGACCACACGTTGACGATGGTGTCCTCGGCCCACTCCCTGGTGCGTGCCCGGTCGGCGTAGCCACCCCACATGTCAACGACCCGCTTACCGTCGATGTCGACCGTGATGCAGGCGCCGACCTCATCGCCGGCGTCGATGTTGTCGGCCAGCGCCGCTCGGACCTGGTCGAAATCCGGTTCGCAATGTCCGTGAATGTTCATCGCATGGCTCCTTGGTGGCGTCTGTCGAGCTATGGGCTACCGAGCAGCAGCATGACCCGCCCACCCGGGGGTGGCGCGGGGAAGGCGCTGAGGTCAAAGCCGTAATACGTGCGCTGCGTGGCAGTGATGGCGTCGATCACCCTGCCGGTGGCCGTCAGATTGCCGTGTCTGACGTCGGCCATCATCCCCTTGAAGTCCGCCACCGACAGCGACTCGGCGAGGAGCAGCGCCTCACCTCCCGAGCGCAGCGTCACCCGGACTGCAGCGCCCGCATAATTGTTTCCGCCGCGGCCGGTACCGTGGGGTGCCCAGTAGATCGGCTCGGACGCCACCGACCCCTGCACGCGTCGGTAGCTGCCGGGATGTCCGGTATCGGCGACGGTGACCAGGGGCAGGGCCGCGATGGTGCGCTGCTCTTTCAACCACATGACACCCAAAGGGACGCCGACGATCGCATACATCAGCACCACCAGCACCAGCACCGGTTTCCACGCGATTTCCCAAGCCAGGCGACGAGGCGAAATCGGCAACCCGTGCAATTGCTCGTCGAGCTCGCGGCGGCCCAATCGCAATACATACCAGGACACGATGCGCGCCATCGCCATCCCGGCAATCACCACCATCCCGACAATGCCGCACGCACGGAAGTAGAAGGTGCTGTCGCCCTGGTTTCGGGTTGCCGCGAACATCACCACCGGGATCGGCGCAGTCAGCATCAGCAGCAGTGCGTACGACGGGTGGCTGGTCAGGTATGGATAGGTCACAGTCCAGCCTCGGTTCGCGCCGTAAACGGTGACCGGTCCGGCATCGGCGCGCACCACCGGCGTCCACGAGCCCTGGACCACACGCGGCCGCACCATTGACCGCACGAACAAGAACCCGAAGATCAACGCGACCAGCAGGGCTCCCCAGAACACCCCGCCGAGCCGCTCACCGGTACCCGGCACGCCGAACGCACCGTGGATGTCGATCAGTTTTCCGACAAAGAACGTCAATGGCATCACGAAGAACAGCTCGAGCAGCCAGACTTGGATGAGCTGCGGGATGCGGGAGCCGATACGGTCGAACGCCAGTACGCGTCGCCAGAGGAACCGTAGAGCGCGCATCACGTGCGACCTTATCGAGTCGGGAGTGCAGGTGAGCAGCGTTTGACGATCATGGTCGCGACCACGGCACATCGCAAATCGCTGTCGGTCTGGTGGCCGGAGTGGTTGAATGAGCCGACTCGGTGGGGGGGTTAGATCACGATGTCAATCGAGAAGGTGATACGCCAGGTGAAAAGGATGGGTTACCGCGTGATACCTACCGCTTGGCGTAACTGAGGCCTGCGCGTTGATTCCCCGCCTCATTTATCGTTTCGCGTTGTTGATCGTCGGTGTCTGGGCATTTGCCGCCGTCGCGGGCAACAGCCTTGCTCCCCCGCTCGAGCGGGTGGTGGCCGACCTCGACCAGACGTTCCTACCGGCAGGCACCGCGACTTCTCTTGCGGTGCAACGGTCGGCGGCGGCCTTCGGGCAAGCGCCGACCGACAACGTCGGGTACCTGGTGCTCGAGCGCGACGGCCAGCTCAGCGACCAGGACCGGGCGTTCTACGACAAATTGATCAAGGCGTTGCGTGCTGACACACGCCACGTGTATGAGGTGACGGACTGGTGGCGGATGCCGGCGGCCGCGGACACGGCGGTCAGCGGTGACCGCCACGTGGTCACGGCCACCCTGCGGCTTGACGGTATGACGGGCACAACCGAAGCGATCGACTCGATCACTGCCGCGCGCACCATCGTGGCGGGGCTGCACCCTCCCGACGGTTTACACGTCTACATCACCGGCGCAGGGGCCACCATCATGGACGAGTTCGCCGCGCTCGACCGGCAGATTCAGGTCATCACCGCAGTGACGTTGGGCGTGCTGCTGATCTTCCTGGTGATCATGTACCGGTCACTGCTCACGGCCATGGTGCCTTTGGTCTCGGTCATGTCGGGGCTGACCGTCGCCAAGCCCGTCATCTCTGACCTTGCCTCCCGCGGAGTCATCAGTGTTTCGCTGTTCTCGCTGTCCATCAGCGTTGCGGTGGCTGTGGGAGCAGGTACCGGCTTCGCGATTTTCCTGATCGGCCGCTACCACGAGCAGCGCAGGAAGGGATACGGTCCCCCCGTCGCGTTGGCGGACGCATACCGCAGTGTCGCGCCGGCAATCGTGGGCTCCACCCTCATCGTCGTTGCGCCCCTGGGTGCGGTCGGGTGGCTGAGTCTTGCCCGGATCAGCATGTTCGCTACGACGGGCATCCTGTGCGCGATCGGTGTGCTTGCCGTCGGCCTCGCCAGCCTGACGTTGACGCCGGCCCTGATCGCGCTCGCCAGCCGCGCGGATCTGATCAAGCCGCCGCGGCGCGAGCGTCTGCGCCGGCGGTGGCGGCGCATCGGGACCCATGTCGCGCGCTGGCCTGCGCCGATCCTGGTGGCCAGCAGCGTGTTTGTGCTCATCATGCTGCTCGCTCTGCCGGGCGTACCGATCGGCTGGGACGAGACGGCGTCGACCTCACCGGACAGCGAAGCCAACCGCGGCTACCGTGCGGTCAACCAGCACTTCGACGCCAACCACGTGCAACCTGACGTCGTCACCATCGAGGCCGACGAGGACCTACGCGATCCCGCCGGCCTGACCGCCATCGGGCGGGTCACCGGCGCGATCATGGGGATCTCGGGTGTGCGTATGGTGCAGTCGGCGAGCCACCCTAGCGGGATGGTGTCCAAGCAGGCCTCCCTGTCGGCTACCGGCGGCAACGTCGGCGACCGGCTCGACCAATTCTCCGACCAGCTCACCGCCAAAGGGACGACGTTCGTCGACCTAGACGCCGCGGTGCGTGACCTGGGTTCTGGACTCGATCTGATCCAGTCCAGCACGCTGGCCGGTGCCTACGCCATCGGCGGCGTCAGTTTGGCGGTGCGTCTGACACAGCAGGCCACGGACAAGATCCGGGCTCGTGCTGCCGACATCGCCGAGATCTTCGATCCACTGCGGAGTTTCGTCGGCGCGATCAGTGATTGTCGGACCACGCCGGTGTGTTCGTCTGCGCAGGAGGCGGTGCAGTGGGCTACCTCGGTCGTCGGCGCATCCAACAAACTGGTCGAAGCGGCCGAGCAGCTGGCGAAGGCGACCGTGGATGCGGCGGCGTCACCGGGCGTGCCCCTGCCTGCGGTGCTGGCCGACGTCAGCACCGAGATGGCCCAGGTTCGAGGGATGGCGGTGCAGGTCAGGAATCTGCTGAGCGATGCCCGTCCGGTGCCCACCCCGGAGCTTCCGGACTATTTGCACCGGCTGGCCGCCGTCTCCCAGGGCAGCCCCGGCGCGAACCTCTACGCGTCCCGCCGCATTTTGACCGACCCGAGTATGCGTCCCACGCTGGACCAGTTCTTCTCGCCAAACGGGCACGCCACCCGGTTGTTCGTCTACGGCACGGGATTCGAATGGGGCGATGACGGCGCGCTGCGTGCCCGTTCGATCGCGGCTGCGGTGACCGACGCCACCGAAGGCGGGACCCTGAAACCGACGGCCGTCGAACTCACCGGTGTCGGACCCGCCACCCGTGACCTGCAGGACATCGTGGGCAGTGACCTGGCCCTGATGGTGGCGATCACACTAGGCGTCATCCTCTTCATCGCCGCGTTGCTGCTGCGAAGTCCGATTGCCGGATTTGTCGTGCTCGCGACGATCCTGGCCTCCTACGCCTGCGCACTCGGCGCGAGCGTGCTGATTTTTCACCGCCTGATGCACCACGACCTGCATTGGTCGGTGCCGCCCATCGCGTTTGTCTCGATGGTGGGCATAGCCTCCGGCGGCAACCTTCTGTTCGCGCTGCGCATCCGCGAGGAACTCTCCGCGGGCCTGCGCACCAGCATCATCCGGGCGTCCGCCGCGACCGGGATGGTCGTCACCGCCGGAGGCGTCGTTGTCGGACTGACGATGCTTGCACTCGGTATCAGCACCGTGCTCAGCGTGGCGCAGATCGGCGTCACCGTCGGACTGGGGTTGGTGCTGAACGCACTTGTGGTGCGCGCCTTCGTGCTACCGGCCATGATGGTGGTGCTGGATCGCTGGCTGTGGTGGCCGCGGCGGTCGGCCGGCGACGAGCAGGAAGTCGAGCCGGCGACCGCGACGACATAGGCCGCCGGGACGCGGGCGCCGAACACCATGATCGACGGTCAACTATCCGATGAGGGAAAACACCAGCAACAGCACGCCGTAACCGACCACTACCATCGCCGCCCCGGCCAGGCTGATCCGGGTCGACGCACCGTCGATCGGGTCGAGCCAGCGCCGGAACGGCCGCGAGGCCGCCGGGACGAAAACCCATTGCAGCAGCGCGACGCTGATCACGTTGCCGACGAAAATGCCTGCCGCCTGGCCCATTCCGACGCGGTTCAATGCCGGGGACAGCAATTTGGATAACAGGATCACCGTCGGATACAGGCAGAGCACCACGAGCATCGCAGTTTTCCAGGCCGGTGTGATCTTGGCCTGACCGTCGGCAACACGGACCGTCGAACCGAACGGCGCGCTGCGTGATAGTTCGGTGAAATCTTGTGTTAACTCATCGCGCAGGCTGGGCAGGGCTTGCCGGCGCTCTCTGGACCGAATCCAGGCAGTGAGGTGCCCGGCGGTACGGAAACGCAGCACTGACATCCACTGCCCGCTGCGATCGGCCGGAAACAGAGCCGTCCCTTCATATCCGGCGAAGGTAGAACTAATCGTCGTCAGATCACGTTGTGCACCAACAAATTCAACGTCATTTCCCGGGGCGACGCTGTGCAGGAACACACCGGTGTTGGCAGGTGGTAGTTCGCCTGGGACCAGCACGAGATCGCACGCGGATGGCCCGAATCCTTGTGCCGCGCCCTCGGCGAGGATGGCACGGCGCTGCTGGCTGTCAAGCCACGCGTCGAGTAGCTCGGAGTCGTCGAAGGACAGCTCAATGGCCCAGTCCAGCTGGCCGCCGCCGCCAACCGATTGACGCGCAGTGACGTATCCCGGTGTCTGCCGCGCCAGTGCGAGATATCCCTCGATCCAGCCACCGAACCGATCCGGATCCGCGGGGGGATGGAAGATCGTGATCGCGGTGGCGCCAACCGTCATGCCAGCTGTCTACCATCCGTGGCTCAGTGACATGCGGAGCAGTTCGGCTCGCGACGCCCCTCGGCCCTGCGGCGGCGGCGCAGGTTCTCGCAGCCTCCCCGAAAGTGCGCGCCTTGGCTACCCCCACGCAGAACAGATCGTTGCGACGCAACGCTACCTGCGGCCTTACTGGTTCGTCCGGACGGCTACGTTGCCTAGGCACGCGCCGGCTACCGAAGGCGGTCGAACTAGCCGAAGTGCTTACCTGGTGGTGCGGCGAGCACGCTGAGAATGCAGATGATCTCCCAGTCAAAAACGCGGGAGTGGTTTAGGCCCAACGACGGAGCGGGTACGCGGTGCGGGAGCTGGGTCCGGGGCCTGCGGGAAGGTCGGGACCGGGGTTATCGCAAAAATCGCGCGTAACAAGTCGGGCAGGCGGCTATGGAACGACTAAGCGGACTCGATGCTTTCTTCCTCTACATGGAGACACCGACCCAGCCATTGAACGTGTGCTGCATATTGGAGCTTGATACGTCTTCGATGCCGGGTGGCTATTCGTACACGCGGCTACATGCTTCGTTGGCGAAGCACGTCAAGGCGATGCCGGAGTTCCGGATGAAACTCGCCGACACGCAGCTGAATCTGGACCATCCGGTGTGGGTGGACGACGAGGACTTCTCATTGCAACGCCACGTGCATCGGGCCGCAGTGCCGGCACCAGGAGGCCGTCGCGAACTGTCCGAAATCTGCGGACACATCGCAGGGTTGGCGCTGGACCGCGACCGCCCGTTGTGGGAGATGTGGGTCATTGAGGGCAGCGCCCGTCCCAACGGACTTGCGGTGCTGCTCAAGGTGCACCATGCCGTGGTCGACGGGGTTGCCGGGGCAAACTTGTTGGCCCAGCTGTGCAGCCTGGCACCCGACGCCCCGCCACCTCGACCGGTCCAGGGGGCGGGACCCGGCAGTGCGCTGCAGATTGCGGCGAGTGGATTGCTCAACGTCGCAAAGCGACCGCTGCGGTTGACCGCGGTGTTACCGGCGACGATGGCGACCGTCGCGTGGACGATGATGCGGGCGCGGGCAGGCCGCACGATGGCCGCGCCGTTCAGAGCGCCACCGACCGCGTTCAACGGGTCGCTGACACACCACCGCAATGTTGCCTTCACCCAGCTCGACATGCGCGACGTCACGAGAGTCAAAGACCGATTCGGAGTGACGGTCAACGATGTCGTAGTGGCGTTATGCGCAGGGGTCTTGCGAAGGTTCCTGCTCGAGCGGGACGAACTGCCCGATGCTCCCTTGGTGGCCACTGTCCCGGTGTCGGTGCGTGACAAATCGGAGCGGCCCGGTCGCAACCAGACCACGATGATGTTCTGCCGAATGGAAAGCCAGATTCGAAATCCCGCCGAGCGGATCCGCGCCATCGCCGCGCGGAACAACGCTGCCAAAGACCACACGGCGGCGATGGGGCCCACCCTGTTGCATGACTGGACCGAGTTCGGCAGCCAGAACCTGTTCGGCGCGGTCATGCGGATTTTGCCTCGAATTCCGCTGGGCACCAACCCCGTCCACAACATGATCTTGTCAAATGTGCCCGGACCGCGGGACCAGTTGTACTTCCTGGGCTGCTGCATCGAATCGATGTATCCCCTTGGCCCACTGCTGGTTGGTGCCGGACTGAACATCACCGTCATGTCCCTCAACGGGGCACTGGGTGTCGGCATCATCTCCTGCCCGGACCTGGTGCCGGAGCTTTGGGGAATGGCCGACGCATTTTCCGATGCGCTCAAGGAGTTGCTTATCTGCCGTGATGTGCCGTCTGCGGAGTGCCCGCCGGACAACTGATCGGGCGTCTCCGGTTCCGGACGCGCCGGAGAAACGCTGAGCGGCGCCTGTTGATGACGCCAGCTTCTTCAGGCAGGTTATAGCGGTGGCACGCTTGCAGATCGAAATTTCGCGCACGTGAGGCTGTCGGGTCGCCGGAAGTTTCCGGTGCCGTGGACCACCAGGGCCTTGCTGGTTTTGGCGGCTCTGTTCCCGAATGTGCTGGGCGCCTCGGTGATCGGGGTGACGACGTTCTGGGCCCTGCCGACCGGTCACGCACTCAGCCAGCGGCACGTACTTCACATCAACGTGGTGGCGATGGCGGTGTACGTCGGCGTCGCCGCGATGGTCGCCATCATCTGCGGACTGATCGCGACCACGTACCGAAGCGGCGATGATGAGGCGGCGGCACGCAAACGTGTGCTGATGGCGATACCGCTGCGGACTGCCGCTATCCACGGCACGGTCTGGGTGACCGCCGGTGTAATTCTCGTGTTGATCAATCTCGAGGCGCCCTGGCTGGCGACGACTTTGGGCGTCTCGGTGCTGCTCGGCAGCTTCGTGACCACCGCCGTCGCGTACTGGCTGTGCGCGCGGATACTGCGGTCATTCGTCGCCGAGGTGCTCACCCACAGCCCACCGACCGAAGCGCGCGGGCCCGGCCTGCGGCTACGTGCGGTGTCGGCATGGTCGCTGGGCACGGGGGTACCGCTGTTGCAACTGCTGCTGGTGGCGGCCAGCGCACTGGTCATCGACTATTCGGGGCGCAGGCTGGCGATCGTCGTCCTGGTCCTCGGTGGCTGCGCGGCCGTCAGCGGGTTGGCCATCACCGCCTTCACCGGGGCGGTCAGCGCCGACCCCATCGACGAGGTCCGGCGCGGCATGCGGCGCGTCGAACGTGGCGACTTCGACGCGACCGTCCCGGTCTTCGACGCCTCCGAACTCGGCCTGCTGCAGGCAGGGTTCAACACCATGTCGGCGGGTTTACGCGAACGCGAGCGGTTGCGCGACCTGTTCGGCCGTCACGTCGGGCGCGACGTTGCGCGACTGGCCGAACAGGGCGCTTCCGAGAACGGCGTAGCGGCGCCCCTGGGCGGTGTCAGCTGCGAGGCGGCAGCGTTGTTCGTCGATCTCGTCGGCTCGTCCCGGCTCGCCGAGCGAATGGCTCCCGAAGCCCTCGTCGCGCTGCTCAACGAATTCTTCGCGGTGGTGGTCGACGTGGTTGAGCACCACCAGGGACTGGTCAACAAGTTCGAAGGCGATGCCGCGCTGGCGATATTCGGCGCCCCCGTCGAATTGACCGACTACGCAGGCCAGGCTCTGGCAGCGGCACGAGAACTCGGTCGCCGGCTGAACCATTCAGAAATCAGGGCCGGGATCGGGGTGTCGGCGGGAACCGTTGTCGCGGGCAACATCGGCGAGTCACGGCGTTACGAATACACGGTAATCGGCGATCCGGTGAACGAGGCGGCACGGCTGACCGAGGTGGCCAAGCAGCAGGGTGGCGTCGCGGCTTCGGGTGCGGCGCTGAGTCGCGCTTCGGATTGTGAAGCACACCATTGGTGCATGCTCACGACTGCGGTCCTGCGCGGCCGGGACAACTCGACCGATGTCGTCGTACCTCGGAACGACAAGGAATGACGTTGCGGTGCAGGTCATCTCAGTACGTGGGGCCGGCGCTGGTGCCCAGTATGTCGATAGCAGCGTTGATGTTCGGGATGACCGTCGCGCCGTATCGGGTGACGATCTGGCGCAGCGAGCGGGTGATGTGCGGCCCGACCTCCGCAGCCGGCAGGATGTCTTCGGCGATGACGATGCCGTTCACCACGTGCCCGGCGAGCAGCCGGCCGTCCCGCGCGATCTCATAACGCCAGTCGCCGATCTGCACCCGCTCGGGTGCGGAGGAGAAGAACCCACGCCGGGCCGGCGTGTGAATCACCCCCGGCAGCCCGGCGAATACCTTCACCACCATGGCGACGCCGCCGGGACCGGCGAGCGCACCCGCGATGGTGCCACTGACTCGCTCGGCGTCGAACTCGTACATCAGCTATCCATCGGCAGGACGAACGTGGGCTTGATGGTTTCGCCGCTTCCGGTGCGCCGCACCGCTGTTCCCGCGCTGTAGAACTCCACGGTGTGGTGCCCCCACGCGTAGTTGGAGATGGCGAAGTGGACACCCACCACGCCGCTGGCGCCGTCGCGCTCGGCCTCCGTCTGCATGCGTGACATCGCAAGCTCGCGGGCCTGGTAGTTGCCTTGCGTCCACTGCGGCATCTCCATGTTGCGACCGATCTGCTTCAGCGTTTGCATGAACCCTTGCACGGCGATGTGGAACACGCAGTTGCCCATGACAAATGCGACGGGAGCGTATCCCGATCGCAGCAGCGTCACCATGTCCTGCCCGGACAGGTGACTAGAGAACGCCTGTCCATTCGGACGCCGGAATACGCCCGGCTTCTCGGTGTAGCGGACCGCGGTGCCGACCGCCATGAACTCCAGGTGTTCGCCACCCTCGCCGTGATGACGCCAGGTGAGCCGCACTCCGACGATCCCGTCTGCGTGCAGCGAATCGGCCTCGGCCTGCATGCGTGCCATGGCATTCCAGCGCGCACGGTAGGTTGCCTCGGTCAGGACACCCAGTTCCTGTTGCTGCCGCATGTTGGTGAACTGATACCCCACGTGATAGACCGAAACACCCATCACCAGCTCGATCGGTTCGAACCCGGCCCCGTGCAGCAGCGCGAACTCGTTGATCGACAGGTCAGAGGTGAACGACTTGGCAGCGTGCGATAACCGTTCGCTGGCTACCGGATCGAGCGAGCCTGGTTCCATGCGCGGCGTCCCTTCTGTCGTTTGCGACAGCGTACCTACCGACGGGCCGGTCATGGGGTAAGCGTGATCGCCTCTTCCGGGCAGTTCTGCGCACCGACCAGTGCCTGTTGCTCGAAGTCGCCGGAGACATCGTCGACCAGCACGAC
>JALHRH010000085.1 GCA_022841565.1 Mycobacterium sp.
CACTGCCCAGCGGCTGGCGCAACCTGACGTCGGGATACCAGGTGAAGACCTACCGGGGCCACACCGACACCGAACACCGGATCGAATACCGCTTCACCAGAAACGCTTTGGCGCTACCCGATGACCCGACTGTGCAGCTGGTGTCCGCGTCGCCGGAGGAGGTGGTGCTGGCGGAAAGCGGGGTAGCCTCCAGCTTTGCCGTCGCACGGTTCGGCGATGACATCTACGTCGACTCCTGGCGCGGCCCCGTGCACCTGGTAGCCCTGCCCCGGTTCCCCGAACCGGGCTCCGCCGTCGAGCAGGGCTCCCTGGTTGCACCCATGCCCGGCAACGTCATTCGGATCGGTGCCGAAGTTGGCGCCCCGGTCGTTGCCGGCCAGCCACTGATCTGGCTGGAGGCCATGAAGATGGAGCACACCATCACCGCGCCCACCGATGGGGTGCTCGCGGAAATCAACGTCACCACCGGCCAGCAAGTTGAAGTAGGCGCCGTCCTCGCGAGAGTGGAAGCGCAGGAACCAGAGGGAGATCCGTCATGAGCGACACCAGCTTCATCGAAAGTGAAGACCGGCAGGCGTTGCGCAAGGCGGTTCGCGAGTGGGTGTCCAACTATGGCGCCGACTACTACCTGAAGAAGGCCCGCGCCCACCAGCACACCACTGAATTGTGGTCAGAGGCAGGCAAACTCGGGTTTCTCGGGGTGAATCTTCCGGAGGAGTACGGCGGCGGCGGAGCCGGAATGTACGAACTCGCGCTGGTCATGGAGGAGATGGCGGCCGCGGGCAGTGCGTTGCTGCTGATGGTGGTTTCGCCGGCCATCAACGGCACGATTATCAGCAAGTTCGGCACCGAGGAGCAGAAGAAGCGCTGGGTCCCGGGCATCGCCGACGGCACGCTCACCATGGCGTTCGCCATCACCGAACCCGACGCCGGATCCAACTCGCACAAGATCACGACGACGGCCCGCCGGGATGGCAGTGACTGGATCCTCAAGGGCCAGAAGGTCTACATCTCCGGTGTCGACCAGGCGCAGTCGGTGCTCGTGGTCGGCCGCACCGAAGAGGCCAAGACGGGCAAACTCCGCCCGGCGCTGTTCGTGGTGCCTACCGACGCGCCCGGCTTCACCTACACGCCGATCGAGATGGAGTTGATCAGCCCCGAGCGCCAGTTCCAGGTGTTCATCGACGACGTGCGGCTGCCGTCCGACGCACTCGTCGGAGCCCAAGACGCCGCCATCGCACAGCTCTTCGCCGGCCTGAACCCCGAACGAATCATGGGTGCCGCAAGCGCCGTCGGCATGGGGCGGTTCGCGCTCGACCGTGCCGTCGACTACGTCAAGACCCGCAAGGTCTGGTCCACTCCGATCGGCGCGCACCAGGGTCTCGCGCATCCGTTGGCCCAGTGCCACATTGAGGTCGAACTGGCCAAGTTGATGATGCAGAAGGCCGCGACGCTCTATGACCACGGCGACGACGGCGGCGCGGCCCAGGCTGCCAACATGGCCAAGTACGCGGCCGCCGAGGCATCCACCCGGGCCGTCGACCAGGCCGTGCAGTCGATGGGCGGCAACGGGTTGACCAAGGAATATGGCGTGGCCGCCATGCTGACCTCCGCCCGGCTGGCCCGGATCGCGCCGATCAGCCGCGAAATGGTGCTCAACTTCGTCGCGCAGACGTCGCTGGGCCTGCCCCGGTCCTACTGATGGACACCCTCGTCGAGTACTCCCGAGAAGGCGTGGTCGCCAAGCTCACACTGAACTCGCCGCACAACCGCAACGCGCTGTCGACCACACTCGTCACCCAGCTGCATGAGGGGCTGCGGGCAGCTGCGGCAGACCCGGCGGTGCGGGTGGTGGTGCTGGGACACACCGGCGGCACCTTTTGCGCGGGCGCGGACCTCAGCGAGGCAGGCGGCGGCGACCCGCGTGGCGATCGCGAGCGCGGCGCAGCCGGGCGAAGCGGGTCGCCACCATCGGCATACGAACTGGCTGTGGCGCGCGCGAGGGAGATGACCGCGCTGCTGCGCGCCATCGTCTCCTCACCGCGGCCGGTGATCGGCGCCATCAACGGCCATGTGCGGGCCGGCGGGTTCGGTCTGGTCGGCGCGTGCGACCTGGTGGTGGCCGGGCCGCGCAGCACGTTTGCCCTGACCGAGGCGCGCATCGGCGTGGCGCCCGCGATCATCTCGCTAACCTTGCTACCGAAGCTGTCCGCGCGGGCCGCGGCACGCTACTACCTCACCGGCGAAACATTCGGCGCCAGCGAAGCCGCCGAGATTGGCTTGATCACCCTGGCCGCCGACGACGTGGACGCCGCCGTGGCCGGCCTGGTCTCCGACGTCGGCCGCGGATCACCGCAGGGTCTGGCCGCCTCCAAGGCACTCACCACCGCCGCCATCCTCGACGGCTTCGACCGCGAGGCGGAGCGACTCACCGAGGAGTCGGCTCGGCTGTTCGTGTCCGAGGAGGCACGCGAAGGCATGCTCGCGTTCCTGCAGAAACGGCCTCCGAGCTGGGTCTCCGAAGCGGGTTCGCCGTCGTGAACGGGCCGTCTGAGCGCTACGAAGGTTGCAGTTTAGCCAACACCTCTTGCAGCAAAACTCGGACGTCGTAAGCTCGCGAGTGAGATGACCAACCCGGCCGACCGTGATGTGAAGGCTACGCCTGATGAGTTGTCGCGCGCGGAGGACACCGATCGCATCCAGATTGCGCAGTTGCTGGCCTACGCTGCCGAGCAGGGTCGCCTCCAGCTCAACGAATACGAAGACCGGCTAACCAAGGCTTATGCCGCCACCACCTATCAGGAGTTGGACCAACTCCGGGCCGACCTGCCCGGCGCGGCGGTCAGCCCTCGGCGCGGCGGCAGCTGCAATCCGGCTCCGTCCACACTGCTGCTGGCCATCATGAGCGGTTTCGAGCGCCGCGGCCGGTGGAACGTACCCAAGAAGCTGACCACCTTCACGTTCTGGGGCAGCGGCGTCATCGACCTGCGCTACGCGGACTTCACCTCAACCCAGGTCGAAGTTCACGCGTACTCGATCATGAGCGCCCAGACCTTTCTGTTGCCGCCCGAAGTCAACGTCGAGATCGACGGTCACGGGGTGATGGGCAACTTTGACCGTGGGGTAGCGGGCGACGGCGCCCGCGGCGCACCCACGGTGAAGTTCAAAGGATTCTCGCTGTGGGGCGGCGTCGGGATCAAGCGCAAGGCGCGTAAGGCTCACAAGTAATCCCCAACAGGGCCGGTAAGTGAGTGGCCGGCCGGGTTTTCCGGTGCCAGGATTCGGCGAATAGTTGCGGCGGCGGAAGGCGAGTTGCGGTGGCACCAGAATTGCGGACGATTCCGGATGTGCTGTCATATGTTGGCACAGAACTGGCAAACCATGGACGGGCCCTGCTGGACGTGCAGCAGACCTCTCACCGAGACGCCGAAGATGCACAGCAGGGGTGGGTCGGGTCGTCGGCCAAGGCGTTGTCGGAATTGCTAGATCGGTGGACGGTCGCCAGCACGGGCCAGCTAGCCCGCCTGAGTGAGCATTCAGATGGCATGCGGCTCGCCGCCGTCGGCTTCAGTGAGATGGAGCAAAGCAACGCTGCCTCGCTCCGATGATGGTGACCCTTACCGACATCGAGCGCTGGGATCCCGCCGCGATCACCGTGGTTTTCGATGCCGCGATCAGGCGCGCGCACGGAGCCCGCACCCTCTCGGCCACGATTACCGAGTTGATGCGACTGCTGAGTTTCGGGGGCGATACCGCCGAGGCGGCGCACGCGGCCACCGGGCGCACCACGCTTGTCCTGGACGACCATGCCGACGCGTGTGCTGCCGTGGCGCGGGCCGCCGAACAATCCGCCGCAGAGGTCACCGCAATCAAGCGGCGACTGGAGGCGATACGGGACGGCGCACGGGAAAGCCACCTGCTGATCGATGAGCTACGGGGTACCGCCTTGCCGCCGTCGAACATCTCCGCCTTCCGCGCCGCGGAGCAGCAGAACATCCTCGACGCGGCGGAGCGGCTGACCGAACGCCTGCAACACCTGTTGGCGGATGCCGAGCGGGCCGACGAAGATCTGGCCGCGGCGATCCGCGGCGCCGACGGCGACCTCAATAGTGAACAGGTCGACACGCAACTGGGCCATCGGCCGCCCACGATGCCGCAATTGCCGCCCACGGCCACCGATCCGGGCACCGTCGCCTCGTGGTGGCACACATTGACCCCGGGCCAGCAAGACCGGGTCAAGCAGTGGTTTCCCGGTGCGTTGCGCAACCTCGACGGTATCCCGGCCAGTATCCGCAGCGAGCTCAATATGCCTGTGCTACAACGGGAACTCTATCGGCTGCAGCAGGGATGGGTGGACTCGTACGGGTGGCACACCGATCCCGGCAAGTTGGCGGACTTGACCGCGCTGCGCGACACCTTGGCCGCAAATCCAGATGCCAGTCTGCTGTTGCTGGACACCGCAAGCACGCCGGGAAAGGTGCTGGCGGCTGTCGCGGTCGGTGACGTCGACAACGCCGCACGGGTCGGCGTCACCGTGGGCGGGCTGACCACCCGGGTCAGCGACAGTACCGCAAGCATGGTGCGGGAGGCCGCGTTCCAGCGTGACGAGGCACGGCTGCTGCGCCGCAACGCCCAGGTCGCCAATCCCGATGCGGTGGCCTCGATTGCCTGGCTCGGCTACGACGCGCCGGACAGCCTGCGGGATGTGGCGCACGATTGGCTCGCACGCGACGGCGCCCGATCCCTAAACAGCTTCTACCGGGGCCTGGCCGCGGCGGGTAACGTCCCGGACCCGCGCATCGTTGCCTTCGGCCACTCCTATGGGTCGTTGACTACCAGCCTGGCGCTGCAGCAGGGTGCCCCGGTCAGCGATGTGGTGCTCTATGGGTCGCCTGGCACCGAGCTCACCGAGGCCGCCCAGCTTGGCGTCCTACCCGGGCACGCCTACTACATGATCGGCGCCGATGACGTTGTTTCCGAACTGATTCCGAGTTTCGGAGCGTTCGGCGCCGCGCCACAGGACGTACCCGGCATGGCGGAGTTGTCCACTGAGACCGGGTACGCGTGGAGCGGCCGGTACGGTGACGGTCAACTGCACGAGCGGGCCTACGGGCATTCCGAGTATGCCCGTATGGGAAGCAACGGGAACCTGCGGATGAGTGGCTACAACCTTGCGGTAGTGCTGGCGGGGTTGCCCGCCGACCTGATCACGCCCTGGCTGACCGACCCTGACCCGTGCGGGCCGTGACTCGACTGGCGGCCACTCTGCTCGGTATCACCTTTATGGTGACCGGCTGCATCAAGCCGACCACCGTCAACCCCTACGCCAATCCCGGTCGGCCCGAACTAGATCGCCTGCAGACCATGATCAATGCACGACCCGATTTGGAAGCCGTCGAACATCAGCTCAGCGACATCGACGCCGCGATTCGTACGGCCATCCGCAGACACTCACCGCAGAGCCAATTTTCGAGCATGCCCGCCAGCCACTTGAGCAATGGCTGCCAGGACCCGTTCACCCGCAGCATCGGCCGTCAGGTCAACAGCGACATGTTCTTCGCCGACCCGCCGCCCTCGACTGCGCAGTGGTTGCAGATCACCACCGAGCTCACGCCGGTGTTCACTGCCGCGGGATTTCGGCCCAACAATTCCGCGCCCGGAAGTCCCCCGCTGCCAGTGGGTGCGGCCAATGACTCACAGAGCCGCGCGGACGGCGCGACGATCAAGCTGGTCAACGGAGTGGCCGGCAGCCCGCTGAACTACTCCTATGACACCGGCTGCCATCTGCCGGCCGACTGGCGCACCGCCCCGCCACCGCCAAACCTCAGGCCCTCAAACGACCCGAATGTGCACTATCCGTATTTGTACGGGTCGCCCGGCGGACGGAGTGTCGACGCGCTTTGACGGCGCTTTAACGGCGCCGTCGCGACCTTAGGTAGTCCCCCACCACGGCGGCCCCCAGTCCGTCGAGATCGGGCACGACCACCCGCCCTTCGACACGGCGGGCAATCTTGTCGAGGAACCGGGCCAGGCCGGGGTCACTCCCCAGCCGGAAGATGGTGATCTGCGCACCAAGTCGGGCCATGTCGTCGAAACCCTTGACGGTGAACGAGATGGTCCGCGGATTCGGCGGGTAATCAAAAAACACCGAGGTGCCGTCGCCGTAGTCCTCCAGGTGGGCGGTCGGCTCACCGTCGGTCACCACCAGCACGACGGGTTGCGCGCTGGGATGCCGGCGCAGATGACGGCCCGCCAGTGCAAGCGCGTGGTGCAGGTTGGTGCCCTGCTCGTAGACCCCCTCCAAGCCGGTCAGCTCGGCGGCCGTCACGGTGCGCGCGTAGCGCCCAAAGGCGATGATCTGCAAGGCATCTGACCGGAACCGGGTACACACCAGGTGGTTGAGCGCCAGCGCCGTCCGTTTCATCGGCAGCCAACGATTCTCCATCACCATCGAAAACGACGTGTCCACCAGCAGCGCCACGGCGGCCTGAGTGCGCATCTCGGTCTCGGAAACCTCGACGTCGTCGACGGTAATACGCAACGGGCCGTCAACCGTGTGCGTACCGGACTGCCGCAGCACGGCATTGGTGAGCGTGCGGGAGATGTGCCACGGCTCGGTGTCACCGAACTGCCACGGCCTGGTGGCGCCGGTCAGCTCCCCGGCCGCTCCGGCTCGACGGTGGTCCCGCTCGCCGGTTCGGCCGGAAAGCTGTTGTGCCACATCACGCAACGCCGTCTCACCGAGCCGCCGCATGGCTTTGGGGGACAGCCGCCACTGGCCGTCGGAACCGCGGTCCAGGAAGCCCTGATTGAGCAGCGCGCGTTCCAGTTCGGCGAGCGTTCGGGCGTCCACGGCGGCCTCATCACCGAGTTGACGGGCCAGCGCGTCGAGGTCGACGTCGTCCATGGTGGCACCCGGGTAAGCCTGCGACAGCTGCTCGGCCAGCTGCTCGAGTTCACCGATATCGGCCAGCGCCTGGGCACCTTCTCCCATGCCCAACGGATTGTCACCGGAGAACTGCTGATCCCCCGTCCAGTCCTCACCGGGTCGAGCGGCCTGTAGATGCGCGTCGAGGCGGTTCAGCGCGTTCATCAGCGACGGCGACCCAAAGGCCTGCTGCGCCAGGGCATCCAGTTCGTCGCGCTGCTGCTGGCTCAGGCTGTTGCGGAACCGCTGGGCGGCGGCGGCTCGCTTGGCCAGCGAGTCCAGCAGCTCCTCGACATTTTGCGGGTTCTCCGGGAAAAACTCGCCATGCTTGTCCATGAACTCTTGAAAATCCTGCTGGGTATCTTCACCACGAGAGTGCTTGTCCAGCAGGTCGTTCAGATCGTCCAGCATCTCGTTGACCCGCTGGCGGTCCTCGTCGGTGGCGCCTTGGAGGGCTTGCTTCATACCCGCGAAGCGTTGGTCGAGCATCTCGCGACCAAGCAGATCCTTGATCTGCTCGTATTTCTGTCGCGCCTCACCGCTGCGCCAGTTGTACTCGGAAAGCTCCTGCACGGCCTTGGCCGGGGACGGCGGCAACGACTCCAGCTGCAGCTCGGAGAAGCGCGCGTCGTCGTCGAGCGCACGGGCCAGCTCCTTGCGTTCGGCCAGCACCGCCTCGTCCAGCAGTTTCTTGATTTCCTGCAGAGTCCCGTCTAAGTTGTTGCGTCGCAACAAGTCCCGCCGTTTACGGTTGGCCTCTGCGGCGAGTCGATCGGCGCCGCGCATGCCATCGGTGCCGCGTCGAAGTAACTCCGATAACGCCCGGCGCGGCGAGGCGCCCGCCATAACGTCCTGCCCGATCGCTTCGAGCGCCTCTCGCAGATCCACCGGCGGAGCCAGCGGGTCGGGTCCGCCGGTATACGCCGAGTATCGCTGCGAGTGCCCTAGTGACGGTCGCGAGCGCGGCGAAGCCGGGCGCTGCGGGTCGTCACCATCAGACCTACCCATAGACGGTTTGCCCCTCCCCGGATACCTTGTCGACCCGCTTCGCCAGGTACAACGCCTCCAGCGCGAGTTCCAAGGCCGCGGCCCGCTCCCCTTCGGACTCGGCGCCCAGTTTGGCGGCTATTCTGTCCACCACCGGCAGCCCAGGCACCGCGGCCAGCACGTCCTTGGCCGACACCCGCTCACCCGTCGTCACCGCGGATCCTTTTTCGACCGCGGATACCAGGGTGCCGACGTCGACGCCGCCGAGCACCCGGGAGGCGGTGTCGGCGGTGGCGCGGCGCAGCAAGTGCTCAAGAACGGCCTGCTCGCGGCCTTCCTCGCCCGACTCGAATTCCAGCTTGCCGCGCAGCACGTCGATGACCGTGCCCAGGTCGACCACTCGGGCCACCGGGTCGGTCTCTCCGAGAATCGCCCCGCGGTGGCGGGCCGCGGCGGCGACCGTTTCGGCCGCGGCGATGGCGAACCGCGCCGACACCCCGGAGCGTTGGTCGACCGAACTGGATTCGCGCAGGTAGCGGGCGAACCGCGCGATCACCTGCAACAGGTAGTCGGGCACCTGCGCGCTCAGGTGTGCCTCCTGGGCGATGACGCCCATTTCGGCCGCCAGCTCCAGCGGGTAGTGGGTGCGGATCTCGGCGCCGAACCGGTCCTTGAGCGGGGTGATGATGCGTCCGCGGTTGGTGTAATCCTCGGGGTTGGCGCTGGCCACCACCAGCACGTCCAGCGGCAGGCGCAGCGTGTAGCCGCGGACCTGGATGTCGCGCTCCTCCATCACATTCAGCATCGAGACCTGGATACGCTCAGCCAGGTCGGGGAGTTCATTAACGGCGACGATGCCGCGGTGCGCGCGCGGGATCAGTCCGTAGGCGATGGTTTCGGGGTCCCCGAGACTGCGGCCTTCGGCGACCTTGATCGGGTCGATGTCACCGACCAGGTCGGCGACGCTGGTGTCGGGGGTGGCCAGCTTCTCGGTGTAGCGCTCACTGCGGTGCTTCCAGGCCACCGGCAGATCGTCTTGCAGCTGGGCGGCGCGGCGGATCCACTCCGGCGTGATCGGCGTGTACGGGTGCTCGCCCAGTTCGGATCCCTCGATCACCGGTGTCCATTCGTCGAGCAGACCGGTCAGCGCCCGCAGCAGCCGGGTCTTGCCCTGGCCGCGTTCACCCAGCAGCACGAAGTCGTGACCGGCGATCAGCGCCCGCTCCAGCTGGGGGATCACGGTGTCGTCAAAACCTAGAACCCCAGGCCAAATTGCTGAGTTATCTGGCCCATCCGCCAACTTGGTTAGCAGATTTTCGCGGATCTCCTGCTTGACCCCCCGTTCGCGATGACCGGAGGCACGCAGCTCGCCAAGGGTTCGGGGCAAATGGCTCGGTGAAGTCACCTCTCCAAGCTACGCGCTGCCGACCCGCGTCTCTCGGTGAGCGTTCAGTGCGCGAAATGTCGGGCACCGGTGAGATACAGCGTGATACCGGCTTTGGCGGCGGCTACGGTCACCTCCTCGTCGCGCACCGAACCGCCCGGGTGCACTACCGCCTTGACCCCGGCAGCCGTCAGGGTCTGCAGGCCGTCCGGGAATGGGAAGAACGCGTCGGAGGCCGCGACCGCGCCCCGGACCCGGTCTCCCCCGCGCTCGACGGCGAGTCGGGCGGCGTCGACCCGGTTGACCTGGCCCATGCCGACGCCGATGGTGGCGCCGCCGGCGACGATCACGATCGCGTTGGACTTGACCGCGCGGCAGGCTCGCCAGGCGAAGACCAGGTCGGTGAGGGTGGCCGGGTCGGCGGGCTCGCCGGTTGCCAGGGTCCAGTTGTTCGGGTCGTCACCTGCGGCGTCGAGTTGGTCGCGTTGCTGGATCAGCAGTCCGCCGCTGATCGGGCGTAGCTCGTGGCCGCCGTCGAGTGGCTCCGAGGCCAGCAGCACCCGGATGTTCTTCTTGCGCGTCAATACCTCGACGGCGCCCGACTCGTAGGCGGGCGCGACGATCACTTCGGTGAAGATGGTGCTGACATATTCCGCCATTTCGACGCTGACCTCGGTGTTGGCCGCGATCACACCGCCGAAGGCGCTCAGCGGGTCGCAGTCGTGCGCCTTGCGGTGGGCGTCGGCGACCGAGACGTCCGAGATCGCGATGCCGCACGGATTGGCGTGCTTGATGATCGCCACGCATGTCTGCTCGTGGTCGAAGGCCGCCCGCCAGGCGGCGTCGGCGTCGGTGAAGTTGTTGTAGGACATCTCTTTTCCGTGCAGCTGCTCGGCCTGCGCCAGACCCGGCCAGGCACCGGGGTCGCTGTAGAGCGCGGCCTGCTGATGCGGGTTCTCGCCGTAACGCAGGGTGGTCTCGCGGCGCCAGTTCCGGGCGAAGAAGTGCGGGAACTCCTGCGGCGGTTCCTCGGGTGCCAGGGTGGTCTGCATCCAGTTCGCGACGGCGATGTCGTACTCGGCGGTGTGCTGGAACGCCAACGACGCCAGCTTCTTCCGCTCAGCGAGGGTGAATCCGCCGTGCCGCACCGCGGCCAGCACGCCGTCGTAGCCGCGGGGGTCGGTGATGACGGCTACGCTCGGGTGGTTCTTGGCCGCCGCGCGCACCATCGACGGCCCGCCGATATCAATCTGCTCGACGCATTCGTCGGGGCTGGCACCGGATTCCACGGTCTGGCTGAACGGGTAGAGGTTGACCACGACGAGTTCGAAGGCCGCTATACCGAGCTTTTCGAGCGACGCCCGGTGTTCGGGCTTGCGTAGGTCGGCCAGCAAACCGGCGTGCACCTTGGGGTGCAGGGTCTTGACGCGGCCGTCGAGCGCCTCCGGGAAACCGGTGAGTTCCTCGACGCGAGTCACTGGAATCGCCTTGTCCGCAATGGTCTTCGCGGTGGAGCCGGTCGAGACGATCTCGACGCCGAGCGCGGCGAGTCCCTGGGCGAGTTCAATCAGCCCGGTCTTGTCGTAGACGCTGATCAGTGCGCGACGGATCGGCTTCTTGTCGATGTTCATCCCAGAGTCGCCTTTCTTCCAATCACCGTCACGCCGCGGGTCGCGATCGCGGCCACCACCTCCACCAGAAGTTGGCGTTCCACCACCTTGATGCGTTCATGCAAAGTTTCTTCGTTGTCGCCGTCGCGCACCTCGACGGGCAGCTGCGCCAGTATTGGACCCGTGTCCATGCCGGCATCCACCAAATGCACCGTACAGCCGGTGACTTTCACGCCGTAAGCCAGCGCATCACGGACGCCGTGCGCGCCGGGAAAGGCGGGCAGCAGCGCCGGGTGGGTGTTCAGGATGCGGCCGTTGAACCGTGAAAGGAATTGCGGGCCAAGTATTCTCATGAAACCCGCGGAGACGACGAGGTCGGGATTGTGGGCGGCGGCGGCCTCGGTGATCGCGGCGTCCCAGTCTTCGCGGGTCGGGTGCTCGCCGACGCGGACGGCGAACGCGGGTACGGCGGCGCGGGCGGCGATCTCCGTTGCCCGGCACCCGCGATCCACTCCGACGGCCACCACCCGCGCCGGGTAGTCGCCCTGGGCCGCGTCCAGCAGGGAGTTCAGTAGCGATCCGGTGCCCGATGCGAGTACGACCAGCCGCGCCGGTGCACTCGGGGGCACACGGAGCGGTTCCTGCACACGGAGAGCCTAGTCGGGCGACGATGCCGGCCCGGGTGCGGCCGGAGGAGGAGCCCGACCAAATGGGCCTAGTCGGGCGACGATGCCGGCCGGGGTGCGGCCGGAGGAGGAGCCCGACCAATTGGGCCTAGTCGGGCGACGATGCCGGGCGGGGTGCGGCCGGAGGAGGAGCCCGACCAAATGGGCCTAGTCGGGCGACGATGCCGGCCCGGGTGCGGCCGGAGGAGGAGCCCGACCGCCTAACGCAAGGGGGGTGTTGTCGCTGTAAGGTGGGCAACCACACCAGCGCCCGATCAGGAGACTGGTGTGACCATTGTGAATACAGATGGCGTGTTTACTAACCAATAGTCACAAACGCAACATCAGTCCCTGGCGCGGGTAACACCCGTGATGCCCACCTAATCGCGACAACCAGCTATTTCTTACTTTCCCCCGGATCGGCGGACTGCTCCTCGGGCAACCCCGCTTCATCGGCGCTGAGCCCGTCCTCCCCGTCCGCGGACATACCCGCCGCGTCGTCGTCGTCGTGATCGTCGTGATCGTCGTCGAAAAGCCCCGACAACGGCTCATGTTCGTCATCCAGCGGAGCAGAAGGCGGCTTGACCCGGGGCCGTCGCGGCCTACGCCGAACACCGCCGGCCATCACCACGGTGCTGGCACCCACGACGATGAACCAGAACAGCACGCCGAGAAACATGGCGCCGTGGTCGACGCCCACGTCCCCGAAGTTGCCCAGTTTGCCACCCCCGCCGTAACCGAGCAGCGTCATCGTCACCGCCGCGACCACCGCCGCGACCACCACCTTGGCCACCGCGGGCAACAGCGGCAGCGCACGCCGGGCACACTGCTGCCCGACCGCCACCCCAGACGCAGCGCCGACAATCAGCAGCGCAACCCAGACCGCCCCGAGCGGCGGCGTAGGCGCCGCGGCCAGGATCGGCAGGGCCGGCAGGTCGCCGCCAAACACCGTGAACGAGCTGAACGTCGCGAATCCGATATGGGCGCTGGACCCGACCGCCACGGCCGAGGCACCGACGATGACATTCGGCGCATACAGCACTGACAGCGCGGTGAGGTTGAACTGGCCCCAGAGGGAATCGGTGATCCCATACAGGTCTTGCATCGTCGCCCAGTGCACAACCAGCGACCCCGCCGTTACCACACCGGAAAGTCCGAGCAAGGCCAACACCCCAGCAGCGGCGGCACGCAAAGAATCGCCCAGCCAGAGGGGCAGCCGAGAAGCGGTCAGGGCACGTCGACCCACCCGTGACCACACCCCGATCGCCGCACCGACGGCGTGCACCACCAGCACACTGGTGAAGGCTCGCAGCGCGCTGGGCGTCTGTAGCTCGGTCAGTACCGACGATGCGTCGTGGATGACCGCCAAAGCGATGGCAGCGATCAGCAACGGTCCGCCCAACGCCGAGGCGATGACCCAGCGGATCACCAGCCACGACGAGTACGGCGAGGTCGCGCGTGCCGTGGTACGGGCGGTGCCCCAGACCATCAACAGAACCGGCAGCAGCGGCATGACACCCAATTCGCGACCGCCGATCGAGATCGGCACGTGATGCACGCCCAGCCACATGCTGGCGATGGCGCCCAATGCGCCGGTCATGTCGCTGTTGGCGATCAACAACTGCAGCAACGTGATTGCCGCGATAACGACCAGCGCCACGATGGCAGGGGCGAAAGCGACCCTGACGAGGTCGCGCGCCTGGCGGGCGCCCGCTGCCCGGTGATCTCCGTTACTTGCCGACACCCTTGTCACTCTTGCTGGGGCACTCTTCGCGCACGAACCTGACTAGGCGCGAGAGCGCACGGTTAGACCGGCGCCGAACCAGGCGACGACTGCTGGCCCTGGCCGTGGGACGACTGCTGACCACCGGCGGGATTGCCGTAATTGACCGGAGCGGAACCACCCTGCGATCCCGTGCCCGCATTGACCGGCGGTGGCGGGCTGAAGCTCGGGAAGCCGGTGGGCGGGGTGTGGGTGGACGGTCCCTGCTGCTGCTGGGGCACCTGTTGGGTGGGCTGCGCCGCGAATCCGCCGGACTGGGGGTTCGGGTTCGACGAGTAGCCACCGCCGTACTGCGAGCCGTACCCGGACGACTGAGCTGGGTTCTGAGCGGGCTGCTGTGCACCCGGCTGACCGTAGTACCCGCCCGGCTGACCCCCGTACTGGCCGTACTGTCCGTACTGGCCGTAGCCGCCGAACGGATCGTACTTGGGACGCGGTGTCGGCGCGGTGATCACGCCCGAGTCCAGTAGTAACGCTCCCACCGCGGCTACCGCCTGGAACACGATGCACACCAACACGATCCACAGCGCCCAACCGGTCGACAACGAGCTTGACTTGTTGAAAGTCGCGGCGATGATCAGCAGCATTGCTAGCAACGAAAGCACCGCGACGATCGGCACATAACTCTTTGCCTTGGGCAGCAGGCCGACACCGGCCAGCAGCGCGGCGAGCACCGCCGCGGCAACCGCCAACTCGGTGCCACCGGACACCTCGCCGCCGACCCCACCCAGTTCTGAGCTGTAGGTGAACATCGGGCCGAAGCTGAAGAAGTACGCCAAGAGGCCCAGGGCGGCAACCGCGATGGCCAGGTACAGTCCCAGCTTGCTTGCGCCGGGCTCGGCCTGGCTGGCGGCGGGTGTCGCCGCGCCGTAGGAGCCGGCCGGCTGTTGCGCGGATGGATATCCGGGACTACCGGGCTGGTAGGTCATGAGTCCTCCTGTTGCTTCCGGTGCCGTCGCGGCCCCTCTGCTGCGGTGCGCTGCTGCCCGCGACGCATTCGATCAACCACGCTAGCGCACCGCTGCGAAGTAATGCCCGTGGCCGCGTTCCCCCACCGGTGCCGTAGGGCAGGGGGTCGCCCGCGGACGAAAGTAGAACCGGTTCTAAATTGGGGCATGGACTACGGCCTCGTACTGTTCACCAGTGATCGCGGCATCTCCCCGGCGGCTGCCGCGAAACTCGCGGACGCCCACGGTTTTCACACGTTCTACGTGCCCGAACACACCCACATCCCAATCAAGCGCGAGGCGGCCCATCCGACCACGGGCGACGCTTCACTGCCCGACGACCGGTACATGCGCACGCTGGACCCCTGGGTCAGCCTGGGAGCGGCTTGTGCGGTGACGTCACGGGTCCGGCTGTCGACAGCTGTGGCGCTTCCGGTCGAGCACGACCCGATCACCTTGGCGAAAAGCATTGCCACGCTTGACCATCTGTCCGGCGGACGGGTCAGCTTGGGCGTCGGATTCGGCTGGAATACCGACGAACTCGCCGACCACCACGTGCCGCCGGGCCGCCGTCGCACCATGCTGCGCGAGTACCTCGAGGCGATGCGGGCGCTGTGGACTCAGGAAGAGGCCGAATACGACGGCGAGTTCGTGAAGTTCGGTCCGAGCTGGGCGTGGCCCAAACCGGTGCAGGCGCACATTCCCGTTCTGGTGGGCGCCGCGGGCAACGAGAAGAACTTCAAGTGGATCGCACGCAGCGCCGACGGCTGGATCACCACCCCGCGCGACTTCGACATCGACGAGCCGGTGAAGTTATTGCAGGACACTTGGGCGGCCGCCGGCCGCGCCGGCGCCCCGCAGATCGTCGCCCTGGACTTCAAGCCCGATGCCGAGAAGTTGGCTCACTGGGCATCACTTGGAGTGAGCGAGGTGCTGTTCGGCATGCCGGACAGCAACGAGGAGAAGGTGGCCGCCTACGTGGAGCGGCTGGCGGGTAAGCTGGCCAGCTTCGCCTGAGCCGCGAAACTGAAACCAGGGCGACCTTCGTCGGCGTGTCGTGTGCGTGGTTGCAGTGTCGCGGCAGCGACATCTGCCGAAGGCGCTACCTCGCCCTAGAGAGTCTTCAGGATCTGCCGGGCCAGGGCCGCGGTCTCCGACGGCGTCTTGCCCACCTGAACACCAGCTGCCTCCAGCGCCTCCTTCTTGGCGGCGGCGGTGCCCGATGAGCCGGACACGATGGCGCCCGCGTGGCCCATCGTCTTACCTTCTGGAGCCGTGAATCCCGCGACGTAGCCGACGACCGGCTTGGTCACGTTGGCCTTGATGTAGTCGGCGGCCCGCTCCTCCGCGTCCCCCCCGATCTCCCCGATCATCACGATGAGCTTGGTCTCGGGGTCCTTCTCGAACGCCTCGATGGCGTCGATGTGGGTGGTGCCGATCACCGGGTCACCGCCAATGCCGATCGAGGTGGTGAACCCGAAATCGCGCAGCTCGTACATCATCTGGTAGGTCAGCGTGCCCGATTTCGAAACCAGGCCAACCGGGCCGGGACCGGTGATGTTGGCGGGAGTGATGCCGACCAGCGACTGTCCCGGGCTGATGATGCCGGGGCAGTTAGGCCCGATAATGCGCGTCTTTTGGCCTTTTTCGACGTTATAGGCCCACGCATACGCGCTGTCTTGCACCGGGATTCCTTCGGTAATGACCACCAGGAGCGGAATCTCCGAGTCGATGGCCTCGATCATCGCGTCCTTGGCGAACTTGGGCGGCACGAAGATGATCGACACGTCGGCGCCGGTTTTTTCGATGGCCTCGACCACCGTGCCGAACACCGGCAACTCGATGTCGTTGCCCTCGGCGTCCTTGTGCGCGACGGTAGTGCCCGCCTTGCGGGCGTTAACGCCGCCGACGATCTGGGTGCCGGCCGCCAGCATCCGCGCGGTGTGCGTGGTGGCCTCCGAGCCGGTGATGCCCTGGACGATCACCTTGTTCTCGGAAGTGAGGAAGATAGCCATTGTTCGTGGTCCTTTTCTCAGGCGCTCGCCAGCTCGGCGGCTTTGTCGGCGCCGGCGTCCATGGTGTCGGCCTGGATCACCAGCGGGTGGTTGGCCGCGGCCAGGATGCGGCGGCCCTCGTCGACGTTGTTGCCGTCCAACCGGACCACCAGGGGCTTGTTGGCCTCGTCGCCCAGGATCTCTAGGGCCTTGACGATCCCGGTTGCCACCGCGTCGCACGACGTGATGCCGCCGAAGACGTTGACGAATACACTCTTGACTTCCGGGTCGCTCAGAATCACGTCCAGACCGGCCGCCATCACCTCGGCCGACGCACCGCCACCGATGTCCAGGAAGTTGGCCGGCTTCACACCACCGTGCTTCTCTCCGGCGTAGGCGACCACGTCCAGCGTCGACATCACCAGGCCCGCGCCGTTACCGATGATCCCGACTTCGCCACTCAGCTTTACGTAGTTGAGGTCATGTTCTTTGGCCTTGAGCTCCAGCGGGTCGGTGGCTGCGCGGTCCTCGAACTCGGCGTGCCCAGGCTGCCGGAAGTCGGCGTTGGCGTCCAGGGTGACCTTGCCGTCCAGCGCCAGGATCCTGTCGTCCGGCGTGCGGACCAGCGGGTTGACCTCCACCAGCGTGGCGTCCTCGCCGACGAACACTCCCCAGAGCTTTTCGATCGTCACGGCGGCGGCATCGAGCACTTCGGCCGGCAGATGGCCCTGCTCGGCGATGGACCGCGCGAAGGCCAGGTCGACGCCCTTGACGGCGTTCACCGGCACCTTGGCCAGTCGGTCGGGCTTGGTCGCGGCGACCTCCTCGATCTCCATGCCGCCTTCCACCGAGCACATCGCCAGATAGGTGCGGTTGGCCCGGTCGAGCAGGAACGACAGGTAGTACTCCTCAGCGATGTCGCTGGCCTCGGCGACCAG
>JALHRH010000086.1 GCA_022841565.1 Mycobacterium sp.
GGCGCGGCCGGGGGCACCGGCGGGTCAGGCGGCGCTGGTGGGGCCGGTGGCGCCGGCGGGTCAATATCGGGTGACGGCGGAAACGGCGGGGCGGGCGGCGCGGGCGCTGGCGGCGGCGCTGGGGCGACTGGCGGTGCCGGCGGCAACGGCGGTGCCAGCGGAATCGGCAACGACGCGGACACCAATCAGAATGGCCTCGGCGGTGTCGGCGGGTCCGGCGGCACCGGTGGTGCTGGCGGTGCCGGTGGCTCCGGCGGGAGCGGCGGCGCGGCCGGAGTGGCATTGGGTTCGGGCACCTCGGGCGCCGGGGGTGCCGCTGGTGCGGGGGGGTCCGGCGGTGTGGGCGGAATGGGTGGTTCCGCCGGCAACGGAGCCGACGGCGCCCCCGACGGTGTCGCCGGCGGCACAGGTGCCACCGGCCAGCAAGGTGCATCCGGCTCGCCGGGTTGACGTTCCAGCCCGCGGGGCGAGCACCAGCATTTGCCGGCGAGGAAGTCCTGCGCTGGCCCAGAACGAATCGAAGGCAATCGAGGTCAGTACCGCACTGGCGGCATCGGCGCTCAGGGCGACCAACCAGACCCGACAATAGGTCAGGCAGTCACCGAGTCTTCCAGCTCGTTACGGCGATTGTGAGTGTGCCGCAGGCAGCCGGCCGCGACGGCCAGGCACGACACGGCCGGAATGATCAGCGCGTACCCGCCGAGCCGGGCACCAGTGACAAGCCCAATGACCCCGCCTACTAGAAAGAGCACGAAAGTCACCGCCAGGATGGTGGCCTTCCACTTCTCCAGCCCGTGTAAGCGGCTGCGACCGAGCATCAATCCAAGGTCGGTGATGGTGCCGGTGAAGTGGGTGGTGCGCACCGCCATGCCACGGAAGCTTGACGTCAGCCCGTTCTGCATACCGAGGGCGGTCGCAGCACACACCGCTTGCACGATGGGTTGCTCCATACCGAGGGTGCCAAGCAGCGCGCTGACCGGGGTGTTCTCCAGGCCGGCGGCGGCCAGCATCAACAGCGTCGCCTCCGAGATCAGCAGCACGGCATGACGTGGACCCGCCTGCGCCTGGGTCGGTGCGAGCACCGCACCCGCGATCGCCGCCCCGAAGAGAAACCCGGAGATAATCGCGGCGAGCAGGCGGCCTTCGAACAGCCACGGGTTGGCCGTATTCATGCCCAGCTGGGTGGTGGCCGCGGTCACGTTCGCGACCGGAAACGCCAGGAGCAGAATGGCTACCGCGTTGACGAAACCCGCCGTCAGGGCGAGCACCGAACTGTAACCGAGGACGATCCAGCGGGGAAGCGGCCCGCCTTCCTGGGCAGGTTGCATCCACCACTGCATTTTCCTTCAATACCCACTTTCGTTGCTGCCTAACCTTTTTCGGTCCGCAAACCTTCGGCAAGCGGCTGCGTCGAATTATCAGAACTTGGCCTGAGTTGATTGACGTGGGCCGGGCGGGGTCAGGCCGCGTGTGCTTCCCGGCGCGGCCTGGCGAAGACCACCTCGCGGATAGCCGAGGGCTGGATGGCTTGGGTCGCCTTGCGTCCAAAGTCGTTGGGCAGCGACAGCCGAAAGACCTTTTTCCATGCCGAGGCGACCTGACGCGGCAGCGATCCGGTGGTGTAGGTCAGCCCGTATCGCTCGAACAACTGCTGCACCTTCGGCGCGATTTCCTGGTATCGGTTGCTGGGCAGGTCGGGGTAGAGGTGGTGCTCAATCTGAAACGAGAGGTTGCCAGTCATGAAGTGCAAGAACGCGTTTCCTGAGATGTTGGCCGAGCCGAGCATCTGCCGCAGATACCACTGCCCGCGGGTTTCACCCTCGATGGAGGTCTTCTCGTAGGTCTGCACGCCCTCGGGGAAGTGACCGCACATGATCACCGAGTGGGTCCACCAGTTGCGGACCAGGTTGGCGGTCAGGTTCGCGGTCACCGTGCTGGCGGCCGACGGCCCCGACAGCAGCGGGTGCAGCACGTAGTCGCGCAGCACATGCCGGCGCACCTTGGCCAGCACCTTCTGGCTCTGGCGCCGGAACTCGTCCTTGTCGCTGCGGCCCTGCAGGTACTTGCCGATTTCGAGATCGTATGCGGCAATTCCGTATTGGAATAGGCACGCGTTGAGGAAATTCCACAATGGCTGAGCCAGATAGAATGGCTTCCAGCGTTGGTCCTCGTCCACCCGCATGATGCCGTAACCCAGATCGTGGTCCTTCCCAAGGACATTGGTGTAGGTGTGGTGGACCTCGTTGTGCGAGTGCTTCCACATCTCGGCCGGCGAGGCGTTGTCCCATTCCCAGGTGGTGGAGTGAATCTTCGGGTCGCGCATCCAGTCCCACTGGCCGTGCATCACGTTGTGGCCGATCTCCATGTTCTCGACGATCTTCGAGACCGACAGACCCGCGGTGCCGATCACCCAGGCTGGCGGGAACAACGAGAACAGCAACACCGCGCGACTGGCCAGTTCCAGACGACGCTGGCCGTCGATGACTCGGCGGATATAGGCGGCGTCCCGCTCACCGCGACTAGCCAGTACGTTTGCGCGGATGGCGTCGAGTTCGCGGCCTAGGTTTTCGATGTCTTCGTCGGACAGGTGAGCGGCCGGATTGGATTGGGTAGCAGTCATTTCGGGCTCCTTAAAGGTCCAGCTCGCAGGCACCCGCGGCAGCGGATACGCAAGTCTGAATTTGTACGTTGTCGCCGGCGTTGGCGGTGGTGAGCTCGCCGTTGCGCAAGTCGCGCACGGCACCTTGGCGTAGCGGCACGACGCACCCGAAGCACACGCCCATCCGGCAGCCCGACGGCATCAGCATTCCGGCGGATTCGCCTGCGGCCAGCAAGGTCTGGGATCCGTCGGCCTCCACGATGCCGCCACTCTTGGTGAATATCACAGTGCCGCCCTCTCCGGGGGTGATGACGGTCGGGCGGAAACGTTCGATGTGCAGCCGCTCGGCGATGCCGTCTGCGGACCAGCGCTGTTCGAGCGCGTCGAGCAATCCGGCCGGCCCGCACGCCCAGGTCTCGCGCTTGGCGAAGTCCGGGACCAGCTCGGCCAGTCGTGCCACGTCCAGCATTCCGTCGGTGTCAGTGTGCTTTTCCACCAGCCGAATTCGACCCTCCCGGGCCAGCATGCGCAGCTCCCAGCCGAAGATGACGTCGTCCGCCGTGGGCGCGGAGTGCACCACCACGATGTCTGGTGTCCGGCCGCCGAGGTTTGCCATGTTGCGCAACATCCCCATCACCGGGGTGATGCCACTGCCGGCCGTCAGGAACAGAATCTTTGCCGGTGCGGTGTCGCCGAGGGTGAATTCGCCTGCGGCCTGGTCCAGTTGGATCACGGTGCCGACGGTGGCGCGCCGCACCAGATGGTTGCTGACCACGCCATCCGGGATCGCCTTCACGGTGACCGCAAAGCACCCGTCGCGCCGATGGGTCTTGGAGGTCAGCGAGTATGCCCGCCACTGCCGAACACCGTCGACATCCACGCCGATGCGCACGTACTGACCCGGCACATGGGGACGCCAGCCGCGCCCGGGCTTGATGACCAGGGTGGCGGCGTCGCGGGTTTCGGGGTGGATCGCGATGATGCGCCCGCGCAGGTCAGCACTGGACCGCAGCGGATCGATGACGTCCAGGTAATCGCTGGGAACCAGCGGTGTCGTTACCCGCTCGGCAAACTTCAGCACCCGCTCACGTAGTGCGCCGACGATGTTGGGTGGTGTGGCCAGGGTGGTCATGACTCCATGGTCATTGTCCCAAGATATAAAGTCTTGACTAGAGAGCGTGAAAGTTCGGTATGAATCTATTCGAAAGGAACAGATTTTGGCGGAGGCGTCGCTTCGGCTCAGCGGGCTGCAGCTGGACGAACCCGTGGTCAAGGCCCTAGAGGCCATCCTGCCAGCGATGGCAGAGCGAACAGTGACCGCGATCACCGTGGCGGTCCCCAGTTATGCGGACGCGTTCAGCGGTCGGATGGGCCAGATCATCGAGAACGCGGTGCAGACGTCGCTGGGGGTGTTCCTGCGCCTGGCCACCCGCCCCGAGCAGGCCGATCCCGGCACCTCACTGTTCCCGGCCATCGATGGCGCCTATGAGCTCGGGCGAGGCGAGGCGCGGCAGGGCCGAACGATCGACGCCTTGCTGGCGGCCTATCGGGTAGGTGCACAGGTGGCCTGGCAAGAGCTGTCGGCGACCGCCGTTGCAGCGGGACTTCCCGCATCAACCATCGCGAGGTTCGCCGAGTTGGTGTTCGCGTACATCGACGAGCTGTCAGCCTCCAGTGTGTCCGGCCACGCTGACGAACTGGCTACGACGGGACGGGTTCGGCAACGCTACCTCGACCGGTTGAGTCAGGATCTGCTGGCGGGGGAGCCGGCGGCCGCGCTGGTGACCGCGGCCGAGCAAGCGGGCTGGCTGCCACCCGACACACTTACCGCAGTACTGGTGCCATTGGCGCAAACACGGGGTTTGGCAACACAATTCGGACAATCCACGCTGCAGCTGGCCGAAGACCTGCCCGGCGTCGACGCGGCGGAGGCACTCGCGGTCCTGCTGGTCCCCGACATGGCGGGCACCGCAAGACGCCAACTGCTGTCTGCTCTAGCCGCCAGGAAGGCATTGGTAGGCCCGGCTCGGCCGTGGATGGATGTCCGGTCGTCCTACTATCGCGCCGTGCGGGCCCGAAAACTGTTGAACGCGAGCACGTCCAGCGCCACTGATACCGACGACTATCTTGTCGAGCTGGTGCTCGGCGCCGATCTGGAGGCTGCCGATGACCTACGCGCCCGGGTATTGGCGCCGCTGTGCGGGCTGCCTGCCAACACCGCTGACCGACTCACCGAAACGCTGCGTTCGTGGGTACTGCACCAGGGCAGGCGCGACGCGGTGGCAGCCGACCTCTTCATCCACCCCCAGACGGTGCGGTACCGGATGAGTCAACTTCGCGAGTTGTACGGCGACCGGCTCAACGAACCCCGGACCCTACTGGAACTGACCGTTGCCCTCGGCCTCGAAAGGACCGCCTGAGCGCCGCCGCATCATCCTTGCGGTGTTGCCCTGGACCTCATCAGCGGTTATCGTGATCCGCAATACGGACATAGAAGTTTCGTATTGCGGAATACTTAAGGAGAGGGACCATGACAAGCTCCACGGTCAAGTACGTCGGCATATACTCCGCCTTCGCAGCAACCGCCATCGCGTTGACGGCAACTCTGGGCTTTGACTCGAACAGCCAGCAACCGAGCTCGATGACGGGGACCACCGACACCGCGGTAACCGCGGCTCCGGCGAACTACACGACGACCCCCACCCCGCTGACGACCCTGGCCCCGCCGTCAACCCTGGACGCACCCCCGGCTGTGTCGGCTCCCCCGGCGCCGCCGCTCCCCTGACCCCGGCACATCGCCGGCAGTCGAATTTCTGGGGACGATCGCCGCTAAACTTGAACCCGTTAGCCCAGCAAAGCAGTAGTCTGCAGCTAGCAGGTGCCGCACCCCGGAACTGGTCATCACCACGGTGATATCCAATCCCTGTGCGGTACAGGCACTTCGGTGTTGCCATCGGGTCAAAGGAGACGCGGATGTCTTTTGTGGTCACCCACCCAGAGACGTTGGCTTGGGCCGCGGGGACCCTGCGGGTAATCGGCTCGGCGGTGGCCGCTCAGAACGACGCCGCCGTCGCACCCATCACCGCAGTGGTCCCGGCTGCCGCTGACGAGGTCTCGGCGCTGACCGCCGCGCGATTCAGTGCGCACGCCCAGACATACCAAGCCATGAGTGCTCAGGCTGCGATGATCCACGAGATGCTGGTCAACACGTTGGCGGCCAGCGCCGGCTCGTACGCTGTCGCCGAGTCGGCCAATGCAATCTCGGCGGGATAGGAACCGTGTTGGCTACCGACTTCGGGCTGCTGCCGCCTGAAGTTAATTCGGGCCGCATGTACGCCGGCCCGGGAGCGGGTTCGATGCTGGCCGGAGCGAACGCCTGGGACGGTCTGGCGGCGGTCCTGAATTCGGCGGCGGTGTCATACCGATCGGTGATCGCCGGCCTCGCGGTCGAGTCGTGGCTGGGACCGGCATCGGCATCCATGGCCGCCGCGGCCGCGCCGTACGCGGGTTGGCTGAGTGCGGCCGCGATGCGGGCCGAACGGACCGCAGCCCAAGCGCGCACTGCCGCCGAGGCGTACGAGGCGGCGTTTGCGATGACGGTGCCGCCGCCCTTGATCACGGCGAACCGCGAGCAGGTGATGTCGCTCGCTGCGACGAACATTTTGGGCCAGAACAGCCCGGCGATCGAGGCCTTACAGGCCGAGTACGCCGAGATGTGGGCTCAGGACGCCGCCGCCATGTTCGGCTACGAGGCCTCGTCCGAGACGGCGTCGACGCTGCTGCCGTTTCCGGTACCGACGCAGACCGCCGATCCGGCCGGCCCGACAGCTGCGGCCGAAGCAGCGGCGCCGACGGCGTCGGAACTCATGGCGACGATCAACGCCCAGACGCTGCAAGGACTGGCCGCGCTGGTGTCGCCGGCCACGTCGCCGGCCCCGGCAGCCGTTACGATTCCCACCCCCGTCGGGGAACTGGACGTACTGGCCGCCTACATCGCGATCACCGCGACCGCCGGCCTGTCGCTGTCCGTGGTAAACACCGCCCGACCGTGGTATTTCGGCTCCGGCAGTACCGGCAGGGACGACCGCCCGTCCAACGGCGCGGTGCAGCCAGCTCAGGGCGGCGGCATCGGGTCCCTATATGCCGCCCACTCGGGGGTGGGCGGAGGCGCGCCGACCGCGGGTGTGGGTCAGGCCGCCTTGCTGGGCGCGCTGACGGTCCCGCACAGCTGGACGGTGGCCGCCCCGGAGATCCGGCTGGCGGTCGAGTCACTTCCCGCTGCCGGCGCCGGTGTCGGCCCCGCGCCGTCGAACCTGGGCGCAGCGCCGGCGGCGCTGCTGGGCGGCATGGCGCTGGCGAGCATGGCCGGCCGTGGCAGCGCAGGGACAGCCAGCCCGTCGACCGCCGACACCGCGACCGACGACGACGGGCAGCCCAAGCGCAAGCCCACAGTGGTGGTGATTCAACAGCCGCCTGGCGGCCCCGGCCCGACGGGCACCCGCCCGCAATAGGAACGCGGGCGGTGACACACCTCTGTCAGCAATCCGGTCGCCCCAATCCCCTTCGCACTACTACTGTTCGGACGCCGATTTCGCCGCGTACGGCCGGATGTCGTAAAGACGAGATGTTTGTCTTCAGCCGAGGATGGCAATGACCCAACGGAGGTGGGCGTATCGGCCGGCCTATATGCCCGCCCAGGTCCCGTCGGTTCAGCCCGAGAGCCGACGGGACCGCTTACATCGGGGCCTTTCCCAGCCACGACCGCGGCACGCACGCATATGCCGTAACGAACAGTCCCACCTGGGAGTACCGTGCCGCGTATGGATGGCTCATCTGCTGGCGTGTGGATTCTGGGTGGCTATCAGAGCGACTTCGCTCGCAATCTGACCCGGGAGGGACGTGACTTCGCCGCGCTGACGGCGGAGGTGGTGGACGGCACGCTGGCGGCGGCCCGGATGGACGCCGTGGCCATCGACGTTGTCCATGTCGGCAACGCGTTCGGTGAGATGTTTGCCACACAGGGCCATCTGGGGGCGATGCCGGCCACGGTGTGCGGCGACCTGTGGGATACCCCGGCTTCGCGGCATGAGGCGGCGTGCGCGTCGGGCAGTGTGGCCGCTTTGGCGGCGATGGCCGACCTGCGGTCCGGAGCTTATGACAGCGCCCTCGTTGTCGGACTTGAGTTGGAAAAGACGGTGCCCGGAGACACCGCCGCGCAGTACCTGGGCGCCGCGGCCTGGACCGGACATGAGGGTGCCGAGGCCCGTTACCTGTGGCCGTCGATGTTTGCCGAGGTCGCCGATGAATACGACCGGCGCTACGGCCTGGACGACACGCATCTGCGGGCCATCGCCCAGGTCAACTACGCCAACGCACGCCGCAACCCGAACGCGCAGACCCGGGACTGGACCGTGCCGGACCCGATCACCGATGACGACGCGACCAATCCGATCACCGAGGGGCGGTTGCGTCGGCTGGACTGCAGCCAGATGACCGACGGCGGCGCGGGGGTGGTCCTAGTCAACGACGCGTACCTGCGGGAACACCCCGATGCGCGACCGGTGGGCCGCATCCACGGCTGGGGACACCGCACGGTCGGGCTCGGGTTGCGGCAAAAGCTCGACCGGGTGGGCCGCGATCCTCGGGAAACACACGTGCTGCCGCACGTGCGTGCCGCGGTGCTCGACGCGTTGCGTCGCGCCGAAGTCACGCTAGACGACGTGGACGGATTCGAGGTGCACGACTGCTTCACCCCCAGCGAGTACCTAGCCATCGATCACATCGGGCTGACCGGGCCGGGGGAATCGTGGAAAGCCATCGAAAACGCGGAAATCGAGATCGGCGGGCGGCTGCCGATCAACCCCAGCGGCGGCCTGATCGGCGGCGGCCATCCGGTCGGGGCCTCGGGCGTGCGGATGCTGCTCGACGCGGCCAAACAGGTCAGTGGCGCGGCGGGCGACTACCAGGTCGAAGGCGCGAAGACGTTCGGCACCCTGAATTTCGGCGGCAGCACCGCCACCACAGTCAGTTTCGTTGTCAGCACTACGCGAGGTTTCTGATGGATTTCCAGAATGATGTGGCGGTCGTCGGCAAATACCTGTCGACACTTCCCGAGGACGACGACCACCCCTACCGCACCGGCCCGTGGCGACCGCAGACGGCGGAATGGGACGCCGACGACCTGTCCGTTGTAGCGGGCGAAGTGCCGCGTGACCTGGATGGCATCTATATTCGGAACACCGAGAACCCGCTGCACCCGGCGTTCAAGACCTACCACCCGTTCGACGGTGACGGCATGGTGCACATCGTCGGCTTCCGGGACGGAAAGGCGTTCTACCGCAACCGGTTTGTTCAGACCGAGGGTTTGCTGGCAGAAAACGAAGCCGGCGAACCCCTGTGGCCCGGACTGGCCGAGCCGGTGCAGTTGGCCAAACGCGAAAAAGGCTGGGGCGCACGCGAGTTGATGAAAGACGCGTCCAGCACCGACGTCATCGTGCACCGCGGCATCGCGTTGACCAGCTTCTACCAGTGCGGTGACCTGTACCGGTTGGACCCGTATTCGGGTAACACACTGGGCAAGGAGAGCTGGAACGGCGGTTTTCCAGCCGACTGGGGCGTGTCAGCGCATCCCAAGGTGGACACCAAGACCGGCGAGCTGTTGTTCTTCAACTACAGCAAGCAGGACCCGTACATGCGTTACGGCGTGGTCGACGAGAACAACGATCTGGCCCACTACGTCGACATTCCGCTGCCCGGCCCGCGGCTACCCCATGACATGGCGTTCACCGAAAACTACGCCATCCTCAACGATTTCCCGCTGTTCTGGGATCCCGGACTGCTTGAGCACCGGATACACCTGCCGCGCTTCTATCCGGATATGCCGTCGCGCTTCGCGGTGATTCCCCGCCGCGGCGCGAGTGCCGACATCCGTTGGTTCGAGGCGGACCCGACGTACGTGCTGCACTTCACCAACGCCCACGAGGACGGCGACGAGATCGTGCTGGACGGCTTTTACGAGGGCGCGCCGCAGCCCTTGGACACCGGCGGGACTAAGTGGGAGAAGCTGTTTCGGTTCTTGGCGCTGGATCGTCTGGAAACCCGGCTGCATCGATGGCGGCTCAACCTGGTGACCGGCGCCGTGCGGGAGGAGCCGCTGTCGGAGTCCATCACCGAGTTCGGCACGATCAACGCGAACTACGCGACTTCGCAGTATCGCTACGTTTACGCCGCCACCGGCAAGCCGGGCTGGTTCCTGTTCGACGGTCTGGTCAAGCACGATCTGCTCACCGGCGCCGAGGAGCGGTATTCGTTGGGCGACGGTGTCTACGGCAGTGAGACGGCGATGGCGCACCGAGTGGGCGGCAGCGCCGCCGAGGATGACGGCTACCTGGTCACCCTCACCACCGACATGAACGCCGACGCGTCCTACTGTTTGGTGTTCGACGCGGCCCGGGTGGGCGATGGCCCGGTGTGCAAACTGGCGCTGCCGGAACGTATTTGCAGTGGTACGCATTCGACGTGGGTACCCGGCGCCGAGTTGCGTCGATGGGATCACACCGAGACGGCGGCAGCGGCCGTCGGGCTGTAAAACATGGACAAACCGCACCGGGCGACGCACTGGCCCTTACGAATGGCGTCGATCGGCTCGATCCGATTCGCCCGCCGCTCGTCGAACTTCGCCGAGACTGTCCGGTTTTACCGCGAGTTGGTGGGGTTGCCGCTGCACGAGACGTTCGGTGAAAGCTACGGCAGCAACGGCGCCATCTTCGGGCTGCCCAGTTGGAACCTGACGATGGAGATTGTTGAGTCCGTCGATCCCGTCACGGTGGATCAGCATGAGCAGCTGTGCCTGTACTTCCCAAACCAGCAGGCACAGCAGGCGGCCATCACACGCCTTGAGGCGGCGTCGGTCACGCGAGTCGACCAGCACCCGTATTGGGAGGCGGTGGGTGCGGTCACCTACCGAGATCCGGACGGTCGCGAGGTCGTGTTCGCACCGTTTGTGTATGGAGTCAACGAGCCGGACGGTAGTTCGGCCTCGGGCACGCACGATTTCCCGGCGAACTGAGGCCTGCCGGTGGTTATCACCCCTCCTGTTCACGCCTGCCGAGGAACGGATTCGCGTTGGGCGGTAACGGTTTCCACCTGAGGTTCGATGGTTGACGGCGCAGCCGATGGCAGCGGTTCAACCTGGTAGCGGCGCAGGCGGTTGGCGTTGCCGACCACGGACAGTGAGGACAGGGCCATCGCGGCGGCGGCGATCATCGGCGAGAGCCGCACCCCCAACACCGGATACAGGACGCCCGCCGCGAGCGGGACGCCGATCGCGTTGTAGATCAGGGCGAAGAACAGGTTCTGCCGGATGTTGCGCATGGTGGCGCGGGAGAGCCGGATCGCGGTGACCACCCCGGCCAGTGACCCTGAAATCAGGGTGATGTCGGCGGCTTCGATGGCCACGTCGGTGCCGGTCCCGATGGCCAGCCCGACGTCGGCTTGGGCCAGGGCAGGTGCGTCGTTGATTCCGTCACCGACCATGCCGACCCTGCGGCCTTCGGCCTGCAGCCGGCGGATCTCGCCGGCTTTGTGGTCGGGTAGGACCTCGGCCAGCGCCCGCCCCACGCCGACCTGTCGGGCGATCGCGGCGGCGGTGCGGGCGTTGTCCCCGGTAATCATCGCGACCTGCAGGCCCAGCTTGCGCAGCGCGGTGATCGCCGCGACGGAGTCGTCCTTGACGGTGTCGGCGACGGCGAGCACCCCGGCTGGCTGGTCATCGACCGCGGCCAGGATCGGGGTCCTGCCGGCGGCCGCGAGATCGGCGCTAATCTGCTCGAGTTCGGCTGTGTCGATGCCATTTTCGGCCAGCAGGGTCGCGGTGCCGACGATCACGGTGTGGCCCGCGGCGGTGACCCGAACCCCCTTGCCGGTAATTGAGTCGAAGGCCGTTGCCGCGGGAATGTCGATGCCGCGATCGCGGGCGCCGGCAACCACCGCGCCGGCGATGGGGTGTTCGCTGTCGGCTTCGGCGGCGGCAACCAGTGTGAGCAGTTCGTTCGCGGGGCGTGTCCCAGTGACGTGGACGTCGATGAGTGCTGGTTTGCCGGCTGTGATGGTGCCGGTTTTGTCCAGCACGATGGTGTCGAGTTTATGCGCGGTCTCCAGGGCTTCGGCCGAGCGAATCAGAATGCCCGCGCGGGCACCCTTGCCGGTGCCCACCATGATCGACAGTGGGGTGGCCAGGCCCAGCGCGCACGGGCAGGCGATGATCAGCACCGCCACCGCCGCTAACAGCGCATGTGTCAACGTGGGTGTCGGGCCGGCGACGAACCAGACCGCGAAGGTGGCTACGGCGATGGCGGTCACGGCCGGCACGAAGTAGGTCGAGATGGCGTCGGCCAGCCGCTGGATTGGGGCTCGCGATGCCTGCGCTTGCTGCACCATGCGGATGATTTGGGCGAGTAGGGTGTCCGCACCGACCTTGGCCGCGCGTACCCGCAACGAGCCGGTGGTGTTGACGGTTGCGCCGATGACGATGTCGCCGGGGTGTTTGGTGACCGGCATCGATTCGCCGGTCACCATGGACTCATCGACAGCGGACTGTCCGGATAGGACGGTAGCGTCGACCGGGATTTTCTCGCCGGGCCGGATCAGGATCTCGTCGCCCAGGACGACCTCATCAACCGGGATCTCGGTTTCGACGCCGTCACGCAGCACACGGGCGGTGCGGGCTTGTAAACCGAGTAGGGCACGGATGGCCTCGCCGGTGCCGGCCTTGGCGCGGGCTTCTAAGAGCCGGCCCAGCATGATCAGAGTCAGGATCACCCCGACAGCCTCGAAATACACGTCGCGTACTTCGGCCGGCAAGGCGTCAGAGGCGACCGTAGCGAGCAGGCTGTAGCCGTAGGCCGCGAATGTGCCCAGGGTGATGAGGCTGTTCATGTCGGCGCTGCGATGCGCCAGCGCCAGCCAACCGGTGCGATGGATCGGCCAACCTACGTAAATCATCACCGGGGTGATCATTGCCAGCTGCACCCAATGGTTGAGCAATACCGCCGGAACCCAATGGGCGCCCAATGGGTGAGCCATCACCGCATACAGCACCGGCGCGGTAAGCACAGCGCCGATCACGACCCGGCGGGTCAGGTCGGCGATCTCGGCGCGCCGTTCCTCGACCTGAGAGGCTTCCACTTCCGCCGCTGCCCGCTCGCCGACGCTGTGCGCTGGCGCATTACCGGAAGCGGCGTCGGGTTGTTCGGGTTCCAGGGATCCAGCGGGCTGGCCGTTGGCGGTGACGACGAGTGTGCCCGAGACCATGTTCATAGCGCAGGCAAATCCGAACGACCCTGCCTGTCGTGGGGTGAACCTGACGATGGTGCGCTGATGCGCGGGCAGGGCCGCCGACAGATGAAGGTCGGGAAAGACCACCCGCGAGCTGCAATCCCCGGTTTCCTGCCGGTCGAATTCGATCTCCACCGGAATCCCCTGGCGCACCTCCACGACGCTAGGGCTGTATCCACCGCGGATCGTTACTTGGACCCGCTGCACCCCGTCGCTGACCGCGGCGGCGTGGGCGCGGCGCGGGGCAAAGAAGTACCACGCCAACCCGGCGATCGTCAGGGCGGCGCCTAACACGACGGCAATGTCAACGCTGGACACCATGAACTCCTCGGGAGCCGGGACTATTTTGGGGATTGCGCGGTGGACGCCGCCTCGGGATGGCCTGCCGTGAGAGATCGTTCATGGGGGCCCGGTACGTCTCAGCATCGATATCCCCAGACAGCCGCTGTCGCACGATGAGCGCCTCCGCGGTCAGGGCCCGACACCGCCAGAGACTCGCACCCATCTCCGACGGCAATGGGTCGGACGCGGAGGGGTTGGCTCTGGCGGTGATTCCCTGCGACGCGGCCGGTATCGTCGCAGGATTGTCGCGGGCGCGGTCGCGAGGTAGACGATCAGCATCACCACACCGATCAGCACGGTGGGCCAGTCGCCGGTCGTGATTTGTCGGTGTGCCGCCATGAAAGTAGTCACCTGTTCCACTACCGCAGCGCAAGCCGCTGCACATCTGGTCTCACATCCCCAATATACCCCCAGGGGGTAGGGGACCTACATCGCTTCTCAGAGGGAAGCCAGGGCCTTAGCTAGCCGACGCTCGCCTGCATCCCAATAAACGTGGGTCTCCGCGTCGAACCACCCAACGGATGGCCCGCCCGATACCACCGCGCCGACCTGCTGCCACCGCAAGATGGAGGGTCGAAGAGGCTGGGCGGGTAATCAGTAGACCACCGCAATGTTGTTCAAATGTTGTTCACCGCCGCAACGCCTCTCACCGCTGGGGCCGCTGGTCCCCGCTCCTGCGAGTGCAGCCGACGCGAACGTGATGCCCCGGGAGTGGCCCAAAAGCAAAGGGGGAGCACACGCAGGCCGGCAGGGTGCACCCCCACCGACCTAGAGTCGCTGACCGAACGTCGCGGCGACCACCGCCCACAGCGCGCACAGCACCGCACACCCGGCCGCCACCGCCGCGACGTATAACCCGTATTCGGCCGACACCAGCACACTGACGTTTCGTTGGTAATACAGCACCATCAGCGCACCGATCAGCAATGAAATGACCAGCGCAGCAATCGAAGCCGCCCTCACCGACAATCCGCGACCGACCATTGCGCCGGCCACCAACAACGTCGACGACAGCAACACGATGAGCTGACCGGCGCCGAAGCCACGCGGCAGCTCCAGGCTTCCGTGCGTGCCCCCGATCGCATTCGCCCAGCCGCCGCCGTTGACCTTCGTCGCCAGCCACGGCATCCAGGCGCTGGCCAACACGGCGGTCGCGAACAGCGCCACCAACCAGCCTGGATCCGGACGGCGACTCATGGTTGGGAGGCTAGTCGACAAAGCCCGGAACGTTCCTCAGGGCTCGAGCGAGGACAGGTTGAAGACGACCCCCGTCGGATCGGTGGCCGAGGCGAGCCGCCCATACGGGGTGTCCTCGGCCTCGCGTTGCACCGCGCCACCGTTGTCGGTGATCACCTTCAACGTCTTGTCGACATCTTCGGCGCCGAAGAAGATGCTCCACTGCGACGGCACCTCCTCAGGCAAAAACCCCGCGCCATCCATCACGCCGAGTAATTGCTGGTCGCCGAACCAGGCTGTGGTGTAACGGAATTCGTCGGTGTCTCCGACCTGCTCAGTACGCCACCCGAATACGTCACGGTAGAAGTCGACGGCGGCGCGGTAGCCACGCGTCGTCAACTGGTGCCAGATGGGCGCGCCGGCCTCACCGATTACCTCGAAGCCGCGGTGTTGCAGGGGCTGCCACAGGCCGAAGGCCGCGCCGGCCGGATCGGTCGCCGTCGCCATGAAACCTTTGGCCGGAACTTCCATGGGCTCGACGCAACCCGAGCCGCCGGCAGCGGTGATCGCGGCGATCGACGCGTTGATGTCGGCGATGCGAAAGTAGGTGGCCCAGTTGTCCGGGGCCTGCCACTCGGGGTTGTTTGCCATCAGACCGGCGACGGCGCAACCGTCCTTGGCAACGTTGATGTAGCCGCCGTAGTCGGGTCCGGCGGACTCGAACGTCCACCCGAACACGGTTCCGTAGAAATCTTGCGCACGGTCGACGTCGGATGTGGTCAGGTCGATCCAGCAGGGGGCGCCCAGCGGCGCGTCAGTACGAGTAGGCACGAGTTCCTCCTTGGTCGGTGGTTACCTCGATATCGACTCGGCCCGAGCCGGAAAATCATCGCCGCCATCCAGTCAGCGATGAAGGACGCGATCCCCGTTCGTGCCCGGGTCGGGGCGGGCGAACACCCTGACGAAGTTCTGCAAAGATTCGCGGATATCGCTACGTAGCGCGGCGGCGACGACCATGCCGATCGGCCCGAACAGCGCCGGGCCCCCGAGGTGTACGTCGAAGCTGACGACAGAGCCCTCGTCTTTCGGGGCTACCTTAGCCATCAGCTTCACCTTGACGCCGCCGACGCCATCGCCGTTGAGCGTCATGCCCTCCGGTGGCTTGTAGCGCACGATCGTCCACTTGATGCGGTTGGGCATGCCCTTGACCTCAACGTAGGACTCCACGACCGTGCCCTTCGCCAGGACGTCGGGCAACTTGCTCCGCCAGACCTTGTGGATGGTCAGCCATTCCCGGTACCGAGTCAGATCGGAGGCGTGTGTCCAGGCCACCTCCGGGGGCAACGGTACGTCGATGGATCCGGAGAGTTTTGCCATGTCCGTCAGCTCTGCTTGCCGCCGGTGTCGACGATCTTCTTGGCCTCCTCCTGCACCTTGTGGATGGTGTCGGAGTACTTGCCCTGCGTTTTATCGTCGACGAATTCGCCGGCCTTGTTGATTGCCGTCTCGACCTTGTCGGCGTTCTGCGACAACAGGTCCTTGGCCTTGTCCAGCAGTCCCATCTGCGCTGTCCCTTCCCCAGGGGCTCCTCCACCCGGGAGCCCTACATTGCTGGGAAAACCCTACTTGTCGCCCGCGGGCTACGGCACGCTGCCTTCCAGCCCGAGACCGGGCAGTCGGTTCCCGATGTTCCCGATGTTCCCGGTGCCGGAGATCAGGCCCGCCACCGCGATGTCCAGGCTGCTGGTGGTGCCGATACCGGACGTGCCGCCGCCGGCGTTGAGGAAGCCCGACGACGTGGCGGTGATCGAGTTCCCGACGCCGGGCATCGGCAGCAGATGGGACACCGGCACGGTGATTGCGCCGGTCCCCCGGTAAGACCGATAGTGAGCAATGTCGCATCGCTGCCGACGGTCAGATCGAGCGGGATGGTGGCAAATCTGATCTGTGGCACCTGAATTGGGTCAAGCGCAGAGCGCAAGGGAATCTCCAAGCTGATCGGAAGGCCTGAGACCGGAACGCGGATGTTCGGGAACGGGTCGGGAAGTGGAATCACCAGGTCGAAGCCGTCGGTTCGGGCGTCAACCACGATGTCGAAGTTCACCGGAATCGCGCCGCCGCTCACTCCGTGAATCGTGAACGGGTTGACGGTGAGTCCGGTGATGTCGCCGGTAACCGGCAGCTTGATCAAACCGCTTCCGCCCAGGGTCAGGTGGATATCGGGAATGGTCAGGGTGTAGTCGGCTTGGATCAGGCCCTGACGGTCACCGCGCCACAGCAGCCCGTTGCTCTGGTTGCCCGAGATCAACGCCCCGGTGTCGAGATCGCCGGTATTGGCCCAGCCGGTGTTGGTGCCGACCGCTGGCACCACAGTTGCGGTCGCACGCCGAGGATCCTGGCCCGAACCCACCACATCGTCTCGATCGCGGCGGCGCCCAGCACTCCGATGCCCAGCGCTACCGAGGTAATCCACAGATTCGAGGGGTCCAGGAAGAACTTCTTCTGGGCCCAGGGCAGACTGAAAATCAGCACGTAAGCCAATGCGGCGGCCGTCACCAGCGCCAACCGCCACCACTCGTACGGTCGAGCCGCAACCGCAAGCACCCACACCGCGGTCACCAGCAGGGTGATCAGCGCCGCGGTGGACGCCTGGTCCTGCTGCACCGACGTTGCATGCCGGCCGTTGTACGCCGTCAGGTAGGTCGCGAACGTCGCGACGCCGACGATCAATCCGGCCGGCAGCGCGGAGGTGAGCACCCTCCGCACAAAACC
>JALHRH010000087.1 GCA_022841565.1 Mycobacterium sp.
CGTCGGAAAGGTGGTGACGCGAGCCCAGATCCTGGACAGGGTTTGGCAATACGATTTCAATGGCGAGTCGAGTGTCATCGAGACCTTCATCAGCAGCCTGCGCAAGAAGATTGAGACGGGTGACCCCAAGCTCATTCATACAGTCCGCGGGGTCGGTTACACGATCAGGGAGCCGTAGTGTCGCTGGCGCATAGGCTAATTGCTGCGCTGGTCGCCCTCATCGCGACATTGCTCGTCTCAGCTATTGCCGTGGTGCTGATCCAATGGCAGTACGCGATTGACCAGCTCGACACCCGCATCGAGGCATTGGCCAGCAGCCCAATGCTGAAAATGGTGGCGAATCGTTCGTTGTCGCCGCCGGGGAACGTTGCGCCGCCGTTCGGTGACATTTATCTGGGGATCCTTCGGCCTGACGGCACGCTCGACACGATCCAAGCCCCCGTAGACGATCCGAAGCTGGTACCCGATCTTGCCGGTGTGCGTGACTCGCCGACGGCCGTGGGACGTCCTGCTGCGGCTGGTAGGGCCGGACAGGTGCGGGTCATCACCGTCGACGTCGGACGAGGTAGAGCGGTGGTGGCGATTTCCGCCCAGAACGCTCAAGGTGCAACCCGACGGTTGGTCGCGACGCTGGCCTTGAGCGGCGCCGTGATCGCTACGGTGTTGGGGTCCGTGTTCTGGTGGGTATACCGCCTCGGCCTCGCGCCGATCGCGCGGATGACGGAAGCGGCCGACGCGATCGCCAGCGGCGCGACAACCCGGCGCGTCGATGAAGCATCACCTCGAACTGAGGCGGGGCGACTCGGCCGGGCACTGAATACCATGATCGATAGCATTCGGGCGACGCAGCATCGTATGAGTCGCTTCGTCGCCGACGCGTCACACGAGTTGCGCACGCCATTGACGACATTGCGTGGGTATTCATCGCTCTATGCCGAACCGGAATTGGCTGATAGGGCGGCGGTATGCGACGCCATGCGAAGGATCAACGCCGAAGCAACTCGCATGGGCCGGCTCGTCGAGACGCTTCTTGATCTCACCGACCTTGACGAGCACGGCGTCGGCGCACGCCAGCAGGTCGACCTCACGCGGCTGGTTCGCGACGTGGTAGCCGATTTGCGGGTCATTGCCCCGCACCGGCACATCAAGCTCGACGCCAACGGGCCCGTCGTCGCGGAAGCCGTGCCTGACCGGGTGACTCAGGCTGTGCTGTCGCTCGCCACGAATGCTTTGCGCCACACGCCAGACGATGCGGCGATAACGGTTCGGGCGAGCGCCGTCGATGCAGGCGCCCGAGTCGAAGTGATCGACTCGGGACCAGGTATAGCGCCTGAACATCTGAGTTCGCTTTTTGACCGCTTCTACCGCGTCGATGCTGGTCGTGCCCGTGCCCACGGCGGAAGTGGACTGGGCCTGGCGATTGTCAGCGCCATCATCCGCGCACACGGAGGCACCTACGGCGTCTGTAGTCGACAAGGTCATGGAACGACCTTTTGGATCGTGTTTCCGACGACACCGGCATCCCACGGCACTCTTGAACGCGTGACAGGTTAAGTCGGCGATGAAGGGAATTAGCCGACAATCGCACTGCTTCAGCCGGCTGCGGGCGACGTTGCCGGCATTTCGTCGCGGACCGACCCGCTACGGCTCGATCGACAGCGCTTGTGTCGGGCAGTCCTGGCACGCTTGTTCCATGTCCGTCCGCCGTTCCTCGGGCACCTCAGCGGCCAGAATCGTCAGCGCCCCGTCGGCGCCAATCTCGAAGACGTCCGGCGCGATCGCCTCGCAGATCCCGATCGAGGAGCATCTACCCCTATCCACCACGATGCGCATCGCACTCACCGCTTCGGGGTGAACTCGACCGTCATCGAGAGCACTGCGTGGAAAAAATTGCCAGTGCCGTACCCGGGCTCGCCGACGACGCGGATGTCGGGTAGTTGAGTCAGCAATTCGCGGAAGGTGGCAGCCAGCTGACGACGCGCGAGCTGGTTGCCCAGGCAGTGGTGAATGCCGCCGCCGCCGAACGCTACGTGCGGGTTAGGCGTTCTCGACAGGTCCAGCCGCTCCGGGTGGTGGAATACCTCGCGGTCCCAGTTCGCCGAGGCGTAGAACATCACTACTTTGTCGCCCTCGGTAATGAGTTGACCCCCGAGCAGGCAATCGCGGGCGGCGGTGCGACGGAAAGTCATGATCGGTGTGGCCCAGCGAACGATCTCCTCCACCGCTGACGTCATCCGGCCGTCCAGATCCTCGGCCAGCCACGCCCGCTGGTCGTCATGGTCGGTGAGTGCCTTCATGCCGTGGCTGGTGCTCTGTCTGGTGGTGTCGTTGCCGGCGATCATGAGCAAGTTGAAGAACGACGAGATCTCGTCGTCGGTGAGTCGCTCGCCGTCCACCTCGGCGGTAACGAGCGCGCTCAGCAAGTCCTCCGATGGGCGTCGGCGACGGTCGGCAATAAGCTCGTCGGCGATCTGGCGTACCGTCACCGCGGCCTGCATGAGTCGAGTGAGCGGCTCCGCACCCTGCATCAGCTGCGGGTCACGCCAGCCACCGGCGAACTGGGCCTCGTGCGCGATGACCTTTCGGTACTCGTCGGGGCAACCGAGCATGTCGCAGATGTTGTGCATCGGTACCAGCGCCGAGACCTCACTGACGAAGTCCACCGACCCCTTGTCGGCGATGTCGTTGACGATGCGGCGAGCGTTCGCCCGAATGTGGTCGTCGATGCGCGCCATCTGCTTGGGTGTGAACGCTGCGGTGAGCAACCGTCGGATCTTGGTGTGTCGCGGCGGATCCATTGCGATGAATCCTTGGCCCGCGTCCAGCAATTCCTGCGGCATCGACTCGAAGACGACGCCCTGGCCGGAGATGAAGTCGTCGGGCCGACGGGTCACTTCGACCAAGTCTGCATGTCGGACCACCGCCCAGAACCCTTGATCGTTGGGGTCTTCGAACAGGCCGTTACTTACCGGTCGATGCCAAGACACCGGGCGGTGCTCACGCAGCTCGGCGAAGACCTGCTCGCGCTCGGCCGCGGTCGAGGACCAGAACGAGAGCGAGGAGATGTCGGCACGATCGTAAGAGCGTGCTTCGCGGGGAATGGCTACTGTCATTGTCGCCTCCGGGCTTGGGTACCTCGATGCTCTGACAATTTTGGAAAAATGTCAACGGGCGCGCGACGGGCCCCTTACCGCTGCCGGCGGGACGTTACGGTGGGACGGTGAGTATTGCCGATTTCGGAGTCGAACCATCGGCGCCGACTCGCGCCGGCGTTCGCGAACGGGCGCTGCAGACCGCCCGGGAAATCACGCTGCAACGGGGATGGGGCGCGGTGCGGATGGGCTCGGTGGCCAGCCAGATCGGAATTAGCCGCCAAACCTTGCATGCCGAATTCGGCACCAAGCAAGACCTCGGCCTGGCTTTGGTGATGCGTGAGGCCGACGACTTCTTCAGTGGGGTCCAAGAACGGCTCGCCCGCCACCCCGGCGAATTGGCGCGCGCGGTTGAGGACGCGGCCACGTTCACGCTCGACGCCGCGGCCGTCAACCCGCTACTGCACACAATTCTGACTGGCGCTGCCACTGCCGCTGGCGACGATTCGTTGCTGCCGTTGCTCACGGTTCGTGGCGAGCCGCTACTCAGCCGTGCCGCGGTGCTGTTCGGCGATTGGGTCACTACCCAATGGCCCGAAGCCAACCCGCAGGCGACCCACCTGATGGTGGATAGCGTCGTGCGACTGATCATCAGCCACGCGCTGCTACCGACCAAGTCGGCGCAGGCCTGCGGCCGCGATCTCGCCGAGGTGGCTTGCCGATGCTTACCCACTGCCTGCCGCCGGCAGTGACCCCCGAGTCGCAGCCGGCCAACCCGGAGCTTTCAACTAGAGTCATTAGTTAGCTTTCCCGTCACGCGAGCCGCGCGCAGGGCTGGCCATCCCAATCGAAGGGTGAATCGCCATGGCAGCTCAGCCGGAACCACCGGCAGGTGGTGGCGGCCGTACGCGCGGGGGGAGGCCGGGAACCCGCCAGGCGAAGCTGAGCCGCGAGGGCATCGTCGACGGCGCTCTGACATTCCTGGATCGGGAGGGCTGGGACTCCTTGACCATCAACGCGTTGGCGACTCAGCTGGGAACCAAGGGGCCGTCGCTGTACAACCATGTCGACAGCCTCGAGGATCTACGTCGCGCGGTGCGCATTCGGGTCATCGACGACATCATCACCATGCTGAACCGGGTAGGGGAGGGCCGCGCCCGCGATGACGCCGTCCTGGTCATGGCCGGGGCGTACCGGAGCTACGCACACCATCACCCCGGGCGCTATTCCGCATTCACCCGTATGCCGCTGGGCGGCGACGACCCCGAATACACGGCCGTGACCAGGGGAGCGGCCGCACCCGTCATCGCGGTGCTGTCGTCCTACGGCCTCCACGGCGAGGAAGCTTTCTATGCCGCCCTCGAGTTCTGGTCGGCGATGCACGGGTTTGTGCTGTTGGAGATGACCGGCGTCATGGACGAAATCGACACCGACGCCGTGTTCACCGACATGGTGCTGCGGTTGGCGGCTGGCATGGATCGGCGCACCGTGCCGGCCTCGAACACGTCCTAGCCGAAGCCCTAGCCGAAACCCGACCGCCACCCGAGCAGACCGCATTGAGGCGCTTTTGACCTGCCAGACTCCAGCCGGGTATTGTGGGACCTCGTGCCTGGCGGCTAACGGCGCCTGAAGTAGAGGGCGTAAATGCCGGGCCAATTCGCGTGTCCACAAAGCGACGGGTAATGCATTCCGGGCAAGCGCATGCGACACGCCCGGCCGCGGGGTGCAGAAGGTATTCCGTGGCGGGGCATAACTGCAGTACAGGAACTTTGAACAGCGCACTCGATAAGCACCATCAGAACAGCAACACAGAAAGCCGGTAGATGCCAACCATCCAGCAGCTGGTCCGAAAGGGTCGTCGCGACAAGATCGCCAAGGTCAAAACCGCGGCTCTGAAGGGCAGCCCGCAGCGTCGTGGCGTATGCACCCGCGTGTACACCACCACTCCGAAGAAGCCGAACTCGGCGCTTCGGAAGGTTGCCCGTGTGAAGCTGACGAGTCAGGTTGAAGTCACGGCCTACATCCCGGGCGAGGGTCACAACCTGCAGGAGCACTCGATGGTTCTGGTGCGCGGCGGCCGGGTGAAGGACCTGCCCGGTGTGCGCTACAAGATCATCCGCGGTTCGCTCGACACCCAGGGCGTGAAGAACCGCAAGCAGGCTCGCAGCCGCTACGGCGCCAAGAAGGAGAAGAGCTGATGCCGCGCAAGGGGCCCGCTCCGAAGCGTCCGCTAGTCAACGACCCGGTCTACGGGTCGCAGCTGGTCACCCAGTTGGTGAACAAAGTGCTGTTGAAGGGCAAGAAATCGCTGGCTGAGCGCATTGTTTACGGGGCGCTCGAGCAGGCCCGGGATAAAACCGGCACGGATCCCGTCATCACGCTCAAGCGTGCTCTCGACAACGTCAAGCCCGCCCTGGAGGTACGGAGCCGCCGCGTCGGTGGCGCCACCTACCAAGTGCCCGTCGAGGTGCGCCCGGACCGGTCGACGACGCTGGCACTGCGCTGGCTGGTCAGCTTCTCTCGGCAGCGCCGGGAGAAGACGATGGTCGAGCGCCTGGCCAACGAGATCCTGGACGCCAGTAACGGCCTGGGTGCGTCAGTCAAGCGACGCGAGGACACCCACAAGATGGCCGAGGCAAACCGTGCCTTCGCGCACTATCGCTGGTGACGGCTTTCCGGCGGGACTCGCTGGCGCATCCGAGAGCTAACTGAGCAACGAAAGAGTGGGAAGACTTCTGTGGCACAGAAGGACGTGCTGACCGACCTGACACGGGTCCGCAATATCGGCATTATGGCGCACATCGACGCCGGCAAGACCACGACGACCGAGCGCATCCTCTACTACACCGGCATCAGCTACAAGATCGGTGAGGTCCACGACGGCGCAGCCACCATGGACTGGATGGAGCAGGAGCAGGAGCGCGGAATCACCATCACCTCCGCGGCTACCACCTGCTTCTGGAATGACAACCAGATCAACATCATCGACACGCCCGGGCACGTCGACTTCACCGTCGAGGTGGAGCGCTCGCTGCGTGTCCTGGACGGTGCCGTCGCGGTGTTCGACGGCAAGGAGGGCGTCGAGCCCCAGTCCGAGCAGGTGTGGCGCCAAGCCGACAAGTACGACGTGCCGCGTATCTGCTTCGTGAACAAAATGGACAAGATCGGTGCCGACTTCTACTTCTCGGTGCGCACCATGGAGGAACGGCTGGGCGCCAACGTCATTCCGATCCAGCTGCCGGTCGGCTCCGAAGGCGACTTCGAAGGCGTCGTCGACCTGGTCGAGATGAATGCCAAAGTGTGGCGGGGTGAGACCAAGCTCGGCGAAACTTACGACACCATTGAGATCCCGGCAGAGCTGGCCGAAAAAGCCGACGAGTACCGCACCAAGCTTCTCGAGGCCGTCGCCGAAACCGACGAGGAGCTGCTGGAAAAGTACCTCGGTGGAGAAGAGCTGACCGTCGCCGAGATCAAGGGCGCGATCCGCAAGCTCACCACCACCTCGGAGGCTTATCCGGTGCTGTGTGGCAGCGCGTTCAAGAACAAGGGTGTGCAGCCGATGTTGGACGCCGTCATCGATTACCTCCCCTCGCCGCTCGACGTGCCGCCGGCCATCGGCCACGCACCCGGCAAGGAGGACGAGGAGATCGTCCGCAAGCCGTCTACCGACGAGCCGTTTTCTGCGCTGGCATTCAAGGTGGCGACGCACCCCTTCTTCGGCAAGCTCACTTACGTCCGGGTGTACTCGGGCAAGGTCGACTCCGGCAGCCAGGTCATCAACGCGACCAAGGGCAAGAAGGAGCGGCTGGGCAAGCTCTTCCAGATGCACTCCAACAAGGAGAACCCGGTGGAGACCGCGTCAGCCGGCCACATCTACGCGGTGATCGGCCTGAAGGACACCACCACCGGCGACACGCTGGCTGACCCGAACAACCAGATCGTGCTGGAGTCGATGACCTTCCCCGACCCGGTGATCGAGGTGGCCATCGAGCCCAAAACCAAGAGCGACCAGGAGAAGTTGAGCCTGTCGATCCAGAAGCTCGCCGAAGAGGATCCCACCTTCAAGGTCCACCAGGACACCGAAACGGGCCAAACCGTCATCGGCGGCATGGGCGAGTTGCACCTGGACATCCTGGTGGACCGGATGCGCCGCGAGTTCAAGGTGGAAGCCAACGTCGGCAAGCCGCAGGTGGCCTATAAGGAGACCATCAAGCGGACGGTCGAGAAGGTCGAGTTCACGCACAAGAAGCAGACCGGCGGATCGGGTCAGTTCGCCAAGGTGCTGATCAGCATCGAGCCGTTCACCAGCGAAGACGGGGCGACCTACGAGTTCGAGAGCAAGGTCACCGGCGGGCGCATCCCCCGCGAGTACATCCCGTCGGTGGACGCCGGCGCCCAAGACGCCATGCAGTACGGCGTGCTGGCCGGCTACCCGCTGGTGAACCTGAAAGTCACGCTGCTCGACGGCGCCTTCCACGAGGTCGACTCGTCGGAAATGGCGTTCAAGATCGCTGGTTCGCAGGTGCTGAAAAAGGCTGCGGCACAAGCGCAGCCGGTGATTCTGGAACCGATCATGGCCGTCGAGGTCACCACGCCCGAGGACTACATGGGTGATGTGATCGGCGACCTGAACTCCCGCCGTGGCCAGATCCAGGCCATGGAGGAGCGGGCAGGTGCGCGCGTCGTCAAGGCGCACGTACCGCTGTCGGAGATGTTCGGCTATGTCGGCGACCTGCGGTCCAAGACGCAAGGCCGGGCGAACTACTCCATGGTGTTCGACTCGTACGCCGAAGTGCCGGCAAACGTGTCGAAGGAGATCATCGCGAAGGCGACGGGCGAGTGAGTGTCAACCCACGAGTCCGGAGCCGAGTAGTCGGTTCAGCGAAGGCGACTGGCGAGTGAGCTGAGCCGTACGCGTAAGCTAGCTCGGTTACCACGGCGGAAAAACCTAGAAAAAATCAACACTGCTTTTTTAAGCACCAACAGTCCAGGAGGACAACAAAGTGGCGAAGGCGAAGTTCCAGCGGACCAAGCCCCACGTCAACATCGGGACCATCGGTCACGTTGACCACGGCAAGACGACCCTGACCGCGGCTATCACCAAGGTCCTGCACGATAAGTACCCCGACCTGAACGAGTCGAAGGCGTTCGACCAGATCGACAATGCGCCTGAGGAGCGTCAGCGCGGTATCACGATCAACATCGCGCACGTGGAGTACCAGACCGAGAAGCGTCACTACGCGCACGTCGACGCCCCCGGCCACGCCGACTACATCAAAAACATGATCACCGGTGCCGCCCAGATGGACGGCGCGATCCTGGTGGTCGCGGCTACCGACGGCCCGATGCCGCAGACGCGTGAGCACGTGCTGCTCGCCCGTCAGGTGGGCGTGCCCTACATCCTGGTTGCCCTGAACAAGTCCGACGCCGTCGACGACGAGGAGCTGCTCGAGCTCGTCGAGATGGAGGTCCGCGAGTTGCTGGCCGCTCAGGACTTCGACGAGGATGCGCCAGTGGTGCGGGTCTCGGCGCTGAAGGCACTCGAAGGCGACGCGAAGTGGGTCGAGTCCGTCGAGCAGCTGATGGACGCGGTTGACGAGTCGATCCCGGACCCGGTCCGCGAGACCGACAAGCCGTTCCTGATGCCCGTCGAGGATGTCTTCACGATCACCGGCCGCGGCACCGTGGTCACCGGTCGTGTCGAGCGCGGCGTGGTGAACGTGAACGAGGAGGTCGAGATCGTCGGCATCCGTCCGACCACCACCAAGACCACCGTCACCGGTGTGGAGATGTTCCGTAAGCTGCTCGACCAGGGTCAGGCCGGTGACAACGTCGGTCTGCTGCTGCGTGGTGTCAAGCGCGAGGACGTCGAGCGCGGCCAGGTCGTCATCAAGCCCGGCACCACCACCCCGCACACCGAGTTCGAGGGCCAGGTCTACATCCTGTCCAAGGACGAGGGCGGTCGGCACACGCCGTTCTTCAACAACTACCGTCCGCAGTTCTACTTCCGCACCACCGACGTGACCGGCGTGGTGACGCTGCCGGAGGGCACCGAAATGGTGATGCCCGGCGACAACACCAACATCTCGGTGAAGCTGATCCAGCCCGTCGCCATGGACGACGGCCTGCGGTTCGCGATTCGTGAAGGTGGCCGCACCGTCGGCGCCGGCCGGGTCACCAAGATCATCAAGTAGCTCCATCGGATTCCGCCACCAGGCCCGGATCGCCGTGATCGGCGAACCCGGCCTGGGTGTTTCTTGTGATCGGTAACGGCCACGCGGGCGCTACTCTGACATCACTCTTCGGGCACCTGACCCGGGCAGAGTGAGGAGAATGCACATGCTCGCGCGGTACATCAAGATGCAGTTACTGGTGCTGTTGTGCGGCGGATTGGTCGGCCCGATCTTCCTGGTCGTCTACTTCACCCTCGGTTTCGGTGAGCTGCTCTCCTGGATGTTCTACGTCGGTCTGCTCATCACCGTTGCCGACGTGTTGATCGCGATCGCCTTGACGTACTGGAGCGTCAACACGGCCGCCAAGAACGAAGTGCTTGAGCAGACCGGGGTGCTCGCGCTGGCCCAGATCACCGGTCTGACCGAGACCGGTACCAGGATCAACGAGCAACCGGTGGTCAAGGTGCACCTGCACGTCGCCGGACCCGGGATCGCGCCGTTCGACAGCGAGGACCGGGTGATCGCGAGCGTGACGCGGCTGGGCAACCTGACGGCTCGCAAGCTTGTCGTCCTGGTGGACCCCACCACCAACGAATACCGAATCGACTGGGAGCGAAGCGCATTGGTCAATGGTCTGGTGCCGGCCCAGTTCACCGTCGAGGAGGACAACCGGACCTACGACCTCAGCGGCCAGGCCGGTCCGTTGATGGAGATCCTGCAACTGCTGAAGTCGAACAATATCCCGCTCAACCGCATCGTCGATGTGCGGTCCAATCCGGCACTGCGCCAGCAGCTGCACGCGGTGGTGCGTCGGGCCGGCCAACAGCAGGCGGGGCCAGCCCCCGAGCCGGCCTCGATCGCCGACCGGCTGCAGGAGTTGGACTCGCTGCGCGCCAGTGGTGTGGTGAACGACCAGGAATACGCCAGCCGGCGCGCGCAGATCATCGCCGAGATCTGAGTTCGCCCGTCACCCTCGCGCGATTGGCCCGAGCGTCACGCCAGCGCACCGCTCGTCCCCGAAAGCCACCCTGGCGTCACGCTCGCAAGTCATAAGGTGACCTAACTAGAACACGTTTCAGTTTCGCTGCTAGCCTGGCAGGCGGCGAAAGGGGAATAGTGGCCCAATCACTTCACGGGCGGGTGGCGTTCATCACCGGAGCCGCGCGTGCCCAGGGACGTTCCCATGCGATCCGGCTCGCCCGCGAAGGCGCCGACATCATCGCCTCCGACATCTGCGCGGCGGTGTCAGACACCCTGACTTACCCGCCGGCCACGCCGCAGGATCTCGCCGAGACCGTCCGTGCGGTGGAGGCGGAAGGCCGCAAGGTGCTGGCGCGCGAGGTGGATGTGCGCGACGACGCGGCACTGCGGCAGTTGGTGTCCGACGGGGTCGAGCAGTTCGGCCGGCTCGACATCGTGGTCGCCAATGCCGGAGTCCTGGGCTGGGGCCGGGTGTGGGAGCTCACCGATGAACAGTGGGACACGGTCATCGGGGTGAACCTGACCGGCACCTGGCGCACCCTGCGGGCCACCATCCCCGCCATGATCGAGGCCGGCAACGGCGGCTCCATTGTGGTGGTCAGCTCCGCGGCCGGGCTGAAGGCGACGCCCGGCAACGGCCACTACGCTGCCAGCAAGTACGGTCTGACCGGGCTGACCAACACCTTGGCGCTCGAACTCGGCGAGTTCGGCATCCGAGTCAACTCCATTCATCCCTACTCGGTCGATACTCCGATGATCGAGCCAGAAGCGATGATGCAGGTGTTCGCCAAGCATCCCCGGTTCGTGCACGCCTTCCCGCCAATGCCGATGCAGTACAAGGGCTTTATGGCACCCGATGAGGTGTCCGACGTGGTTGTCTGGTTGGCCGGTGCCGGATCCGGCACCCTGTCGGGCACGCAGATCCCGGTCGACAAGGGCGCGTTGAAATACTGATCCTCGGCCGTGCTATGAACTCCACGTGAGCACACACGGAATCGTGATCGTCGGCGGCGGGCTGGCCGCCGCCCGCACCGCCGAGCAACTGCGCCGGGCGGACTACGCCGGGCCCATTACCATCGTCAGCGACGAGGTGCACCTGCCCTACGATCGGCCGCCGCTGTCCAAGGAAGTGTTGCGCAGCGAGATCGACGACACGGCCCTCAAACCGCGCGAATGGTATGACGAGAAGGGCATCACCCTGCGCCTCGGTGCCGCGGCCACCGGCATCGACACCGCGGCCCAGACGATAACGCTGGCCGACGGATCCTCGCTGGGCTACGACGAACTCGTCATTGCCACCGGCCTGGTGCCGCGGCGAATTCCGAGTTTTCCTGATCTGGACGGCATTCGGGTGCTGCGGTCGTTCGACGAATGCATGGCGTTGCGCAGTCACGCGTCGTCGGCGAAGAAGGCTGTCGTGGTCGGTGCGGGGTTCATCGGCTGCGAGGTAGCGGCCAGCCTGCGCGGTCTCGGCGTGGACGTGGTGCTGGTGGAACCGCAGCCGACACCGCTGGCGTCGGTGCTCGGCGAGCAGATCGGCGCGCTGGTTACGCGGTTGCACCGTGATGAAGGCGTCGACGTGCGCACCGGCATCGGGGTGGCCGAGGTCCGCGGTGACGGCCATGTCGACTCGGTGGTGCTCACCGACGGCACGGTAGTCGCCGCCGACCTGGTGGTGGTCGGGATCGGGTCACACCCGGCCACCGACTGGCTGGAGGGCAGCGGTATCGAGGTCGGCGGGGCCGATAAAGGCGTCGTCTGCGACGAGGCCGGCCGCACCAGCGCGCCGCACGTCTGGGCGCTCGGGGACGTCGCGTCCTGGCGTGATGCCACGGGACATCAAGTGCGAGTAGAACATTGGAGCAACGTGGCCGACCAGACCCGGGTGGTGGTGCCCGCCATGTTGGGCCGCGACGTGCCGTCGACGGTCGTAGTGCCGTACTTCTGGAGCGACCAGTACGACGTCAAGATTCAGTGCCTGGGCGAGCCGGAAGCCACCGATACCGTGCACCTCATCGAAGACGACGGGCGCAAGTTCCTCGCGTACTACGAACGCGACGGCGCTCTGGTTGGCGTGGTCGGTGGCGGGTTGCCGGGCAAGGTCATGAAGGTCCGTGCGAAAGTTGCTGCAGCGGTACCTATTTCGGAGATGTTGGCCTCGAGCGGCTAGAACTGGCCCAGATAAAACCGCGAGCCCTGATCGTCGGTGCACTCGGCGGACAGGCCGTAAGGCTGACGCGACGGCTCGTCCAGCACCGTGCCGCCGGCCTCGCGGACCCGGGCCAGCGCGGCGTGGATGTCGTCGACCGTCCACATCGGCACCGTGGCGCGGCGCGAGCTCCCGCCCGCGGCACCCGACATCGGGTGCGCGTCGCGCACCTGCCACCCGTCGGTGACCCGGCCGGGTTCGAATGTCCAGCCCAGCACCCGGCCGTAGAAGTCACGGAAGCCTGCGGACTCGGTCACCTCGTAGGTCACATACGCCAGCTCACCCAGCCCAGATCCATTGAGCGGCGGGCGTTTCCGGCCAGGAGCCGGTTCGAACACCGCGAAGGCCGCACCCTGCGGGTCGGTGGCGTCCAGGGTGATGCCATGCTCGGTGCGACGGGCTGCGCCCACGGTGCCGCCGGCCTCGGTGATGGCGGTGCGCGCGGCCGCCAGGTCGGCGACGGCATAGCAGCACAACAGGGTCGGCAGATCCGCGCCGCCATGAATGCCCGCCGCAAGGTCGGTGTTGGTCACCTGGTGCGACGCGGCATCGACGGTCCACCCCAGCACGTGTCCGTAAAACGTGGCGGCGCGTTCGGCGTCGCGAACCCACAGCGAGACAAAGCCCAGGTCGCCTGGCCTGATCCCGGCGATCGGGGTGCCGATCGGTCCGCTGAGCATCCAACGGTGGCCGAACGGGTCGACGATGGTCGCGTTGCGCGAGCCGTGGCCCTCATAGATTTCGCGTTGGACCGTTGCGCCGTGATCGCGGGCCCGCTGCAACGCGGCATCGGTGTCGGCGATGTGCAGCATCAGGCTGACCGATACCGCGCCCGGTTCGGGACTCTTCAGGCCCAACTCGGGATACTCGTCGGCCAAATACAGCACACCACCGCCGATTTCGAGCTCGGCATGCCCGATTCGCCCGTCGTCCATCACGATCGGTGCACCGACGACCGCGGCGCCGAAGGCCGCCGTGTACCAGTCGATTGCGGCACGCGCGTCCCGCACGCTCAAGTAGGCCAGCGCGGCCGGGCGGGGGGCCGCGGCAACGACCGAGCTCTCCGTCATGACAACTCCTTCGGGTAGTGACAATGCGGCCTGAAGCCGCGCACGCAATTGCGCGGCGAATGCCGGATCGGGTTGCACCGGAGGGTCGTCGGCGTGTAGCACGGTGAGCGGATCGCGCTGACTCATGACGGGCCCCCTTCCGGATACTCTTTGCGGAACGCCCTTTTGGCGCGAACCAGTAGTGCCTCGGTGGCGTGCACGGTGCGCCCGAGCAATGCGGCGCATTCGCCGACGCTGCAGTCGTCCATATAGCGCAGGACGAGCACCGCGCGGTGTGGGTCGCTCAGCCGGGTCAGCACGCTCTCGGCGACCAGCCGGTCCAGTTCGGCATCCCAGTGGTCGGGCGGTTCGAGCATTTCGGGCGGATCGACCACCGGCACCGGTTCTTGCCGGCGCCGGTAGTGGTCGGCCAGTTTGTGGCGCGCCACTCCCATCAGCCATGGCATCTCCATCGTCAACGGATCGCTCCTGCGTGCGGCGGCGCGCGCCGTTTGGAGAGCAGCGAGAAACGTTTCCGATGTCAGATCCTCCGCCGTCCCGCGATCGCCGCAGCGGCGAGCGAAGTAGCCATACACCACCGGCAGCGCTTCGTCGTACAGCGCCAGCAGCGCTCGCGCAGCGTCGCGCTGGTGGTGCGGTTGGGCGCTCACACCCTTATCGTCGTCGCGGCGCGCAAAACTCCGACGGGGGCAGCCGAAAATTTTTGCCGTGGCATCACTGCCAGTGCACCGGTGCGCCGTGAGCGTGGCATTCGGCCAGCACCCGCTCCTGGCCACCCGGCCATGTCGTCGCCCGAACCAGGAACTTCAACGTGCCATCCGGTCCCACCCGCGCCGGCTCGAGAGTCAGGTGCGCCAACGGTTTGCGCGCATCAGCTCCCGCGGCCAGTCCGTCGATCCCGGCCCGCACGGTCGTGCGCTCGTCCGCGGACAGGTACTGCCAGGTGATCGAATGCCACAGCACGGTCAGCGCACCCTCGGCCAGGGTGAGGCCGGTGACCGCTTCTGCCGCCGCGCGGCGTTCCACCCGTGCTGGCACGTCGTGGGCCACCGCTATCGCACCGCGCACCCGATTCAAGCGGGCGTGCTGGTCGGGCCACACGTAGCTCAACAAGGTCAGCTCCCCGTCGGCGCCGTTGATGCCCGTCACGTCCAGCGGCGCGATGTCGAATCCGCGCCGTTCGATGATCGCCAGCCTGCCGCCCGGGGGCAGTTGGCCGTGCCACGCGTCGTCGATCACCACCGGCGAATCGGCCGGTCCCCACCGATTGCCCGCGTACCGGTAGTGGTACCGGTCGGCCCGCAGGTTCAGCCCCGCGCTGCAGCCGATCTCAAAAAGCCTTATCGGAAACCGGAATTCACTGTTGAGATGCAGCAGGCCACCGATCAGCGCGGCCGACCGGCCCACCTCGTTGGTCTGCGGGGGCTGGCGCAACGCCGCCCGCAGCACGTCGGGATGCTCGCCGGCGACGAGCAGGACCTCGGGCCAGGCACGGCCGGCGTCCCAGCCGCCGCCCGCACTGGGATACCAACGGCGCAACTGCGGGGCCCGGCCGTCGAGCACCATCCGGTGCAGCCCGCCGAGGAGCCGCAGCGGCACCGCCTGACCCGCTGAGGCGTCCTCATACCCGGCGAGGATGGTCGCGAAGACTCCGCCGGCCTCGACATCGCGGGCCACCAGTCCGAAGAGTTCGCCGTACATCGCCGATCCGGATCGCGCGCAGAACCGTCCCTGCGACCTCAGGGTGTGCAGCAGATGGTCGAGGTTGCTCACTCGAGTGAGTCCAGGCCCGCGCCGATGACGTCGAACGCGTTCCCCAGCGCCTGGGGCAGCGAGACCGATTCGTCGCGTAGCCAGTGCTCGTAGGCGCTCAGTGCCACCCCGAGCATCGTCCAGGCGACCGTCTGCGGCATCAGGTCGGTGATCTTGGTGCCCGATCGCCGCGCGACGAAGCCAGCGATCACGTCCCGCCAACCCGCGTACATCGTCATCGAATAGGCTTGCAGCTCAGCGGTTTCCAGGATCACCCGCATGCGCTGACGGTGCCGGGCCGACTCGCACTCGTCGAAGGTGTTGAACGCCAGCAGCGCCCCGCGCAGCGCGTCGCGCAGCGGCACCTGCGGATCGACGTCGTCCAGCAGTTCTTGTAGGTGTTCGAGGTGGGCATCGAAGTCGCCCCACGGGATCGCGTTTTTGGAAGCGTAGTAGCGAAACAGGGTCCGGCGCGCGATCCCGGCGGCATGGGCAACGTCGTCCACGCTGACCTCGGCAAAACCCCGCGCGGCGAACAGGTCGATCGCGACGTCGGCGATGTGCAGGGGCGTCGTCGAGCGGCGCCTGCCCAGCCGCGACTCCGGCAGCATCGGACCCCGCCCTTTCATTTCGGCACTCGATGCCATATTCTGGCCTCGATCGTGAAATTGTGACCAGCACCACCCATCATTGTCGAGTCCCTTCGATGAAAGGCAATCGCCATGGACAACGAGAACGAGACCGAGACCGAACTCGTCGCCGAGACGCTGGTGGAAGAGGTTTCCATCGACGGCATGTGCGGGGTCTACTGAGCGTGCCCGCGCCCGCGCCGGCCCGCCAAAGCGCGACGTTCGACCCGGACACTGGCTGGCGACTGCATCCGCAGGTGGCGATTCGACCGGAACCCTTTGGGGCGCTGCTGTATCACTTCGGTACCCGCAAACTGTCGTTTCTGAAGAACCGCATCATCCTGACCGTGGTGCAGTCACTGGCCGATTACCCCGACGTGCGGTCCGCATGCCGGGCCGCCGGAGTCGACGACCCCGACCAGGGTCCGTACCTGCACGCGCTGGATGTGTTGGCCCGCTCCACCATGCTGGTACCCCGGGAGGTCCGATGAGCACCGCAGCCAGAGTCCCCGCCCTGATCGAGCAGTTCGAGCGCGGGCTGGACGCGCCGATCTGCCTCACCTGGGAGCTGACGTACGCCTGCAACCTGGCGTGTGTGCATTGCCTGTCCTCGTCGGGCAAACGCGATCCGCGCGAACTCTCCACCCGCCAGTGCAAGGACATCATCGACGAACTCGAACGCATGCAGGTGTTCTACGTGAACATCGGCGGCGGCGAACCGACGGTGCGCCCGGACTTTTGGGAGTTGGTGGACTACGCGACCGAACATCACGTCGGGGTGAAATTTTCCACCAACGGCGTGCGCATCACTCCTGAGGTGGCCGCCCGCCTGGCGGCCAGCGACTACGTGGACGTCCAGATTTCCCTGGACGGCGCGACCGCCGAAGTCAACGACGCCGTGCGCGGGCCCGGATCGTTCGACATGGCGCTGCGCGCGTTGGAGAACCTGGCGGCGGCCGGTTTCACCCAGAATGGTGGGGCGAAGATCTCGGTCGTGGTGACCCGGCACAATGTCGGGCAACTCGACGAATTCGCGGCTCTGGCAAGCCGTTACGGTGCCACGTTGCGAATCACCCGGCTGCGGCCGTCGGGGCGGGGTGCGGACGTCTGGGAAGACCTGCATCCCAGGCCGGACCAGCAGGTCCAGCTGTACGACTGGCTGGT
>JALHRH010000088.1 GCA_022841565.1 Mycobacterium sp.
GACGGAGATGGCATTGCCCGCGGAGTTGCCGCTACGCGAAATCCTGCCTGCGATACAGCGATTGGTGGCTCCCGCCGGCCAAGACGGGGAAGGCGTGGAAGACGGTGCAGCGGCTCCCTACCTGAGCCTGGCGCCCATCGGCGGGGCCCCGTTCAGTCTGGATGCCAGCCTGGACACCGTCGGAGTGGTGGACGGGGATCTGCTCGCCCTGCAGCCGGTCCCGACGGGTCCCGCCGCGCCGGGCATTGTCGAGGACATCGCCGACGCCGCCATGATCTTTTCGGTGTCGCGGCTTAACCCGTGGGGCCCAAAGCATATTCAGCGTGGCGCGGTGGCCGCGGTGATCGGCGTGGTACTGGTGGCCACCGGCTTGTCGGTCGCCCACCGGATTGCCACCGGCGCCCTGGTCGGTTTGGTGGCGGTCAGCGCCATAGCGGCCGTCGTCGCCATCACCGGGCTGCTGAGCATCGGCCGGTCTCCCCGCACCGGGATTGCGTTGTCGATCACCGCCCTGGTGCCTATCGCGGCAGCGCTGGCGCTGGCGGTGCCAGGCAAGTTCGGAGCCGCACAGGTGTTGCTGGCCGCGGCCGGGGTCGCCGCGTGGTCACTGATTGCCTTGATCGTCCCCAGTAGCGAACGAGAGCGCGCCGTCGGCTTTTTCACCGCCTCGGCGATGGTCGGGCTCACCGTCGCGCTGGCGGCCGGGGCCGAAGTGCTTTGGCGACTACCGATACTGACCCTCGGCTGCGGGCTGATCGTCGCCGCCTTGCTGATCACCATCCAGGCGGCTCAGCTTTCGGCGCTGTGGGCGCGCTTCCCGCTGCCAATCATTCCGGCGCCCGGGGATCCCACACCGTCCGCACCGTCATTGCGGGTGTTGGAGGACCTGCCGCGTCGGGTGCGGATCAGTGACGCCCACCAGAACGGGTTCATCGCCGCCGCCGTGCTGCTCAGCGTGCTGGGTTCGGTGGCCATCGCGCTGCGGCCCGAGACGTTGAGCATTGCGGGCTGGTATGTGGTGGTGGCGACATCGCTCGCGGCCACGCTGCGGGCCCGAGTATGGGATTCGGCCGCATGCAAGGCGTGGCTGCTGGCCCAGCCGTTCCTGGTGGCCGGCGTGCTGTTGGTGTGCTATATCGCAACCGGACGTTTCGTCGGCGCATTCGGTGCAGTGCTGGTACTTGTCCTTCTCGTGCTGGCCTGGATCGTGGTGGCCCTGAACTCGTCGATCGCGTCGCCGGACAGCTACTCACTGCCGCTGCGCCGGTTGCTGGGCTTTGTCGCGGCCGGCCTGGATGCCTCATTGATCCCGGTGATGGCGTTCCTGGTCGGTCTGTTCGCCTGGGTGCTCAATCGATGAGACGTGCCGCTGGATTGGGTTGCTGCACAGCGCTTCTGGCGTTGATGCAGGCCCCGGTGATCGCGGTGGCGCCGCCGGCGCTGGCAATCAGCCCGCCGGTGGTGGACGCGGCGGCGCAACCGCCGAACGGAACGCCAGGGCCCGTGCAGGCGATGGAGCAACGCGGCCCGTGCAGTGTCTCCGGCGTCATCCCGGGCAGCGATCCGGGAACGCCGACAGCGAGCCAATCCATGCTGAATCTGCCTGCGGCGTGGCAATTTTCCCGCGGCGAAGGCCAATTGGTGGCCATCATCGACACGGGGGTGCGGCCGGGACCGCGGCTGAACAACGTCGACGCCGGCGGTGACTTCGTAGAGTCCACCGACGGGTTGACCGACTGCGACGGACACGGCACCCTGGTCGCCGGAATCGTCGCCGGCCAACCGGCAGACGACGGCTTCTCCGGCGTGGCGCCCGCGGCACGGCTGCTGTCGCTGCGAGTGACCTCGGCGAAATACTCGCCACGCACCCCCGGTGGGGACCCGACGCTGGCGCGCGCCGCCATCGACATCGAGGCGCTAGCCCGGGCCATCGTGCATGCGGCCGATCGCGGCGCCCGGGTGATCAACATCTCCGCGATCACCTGCCTGCCCGCCGACCGCACGGTCGATCAGGCCGCGCTCGGAGCGGCAATCAAATACGCAGCGGTGGACAAGGACGTGGTGATCGTGGCCGCCGCGGGCAACAGCGGTCCGACCGGATCGGTGGCCGGGGGCACGTCGTGTGACTCCAACCCGCTCACCGACCTGAGCCGTCCGAGCGACCCGCGCAACTGGGCCGGCGTCACATCGGTTTCGGTCCCATCCTGGTGGCAGCCCTATGTGCTGTCGGCGGCTTCCGTCTCGTCGGAAGGCCGACCCTCGAAGTTCACCATGGCCGGCCCGTGGGTGGGTATCGCGGCACCCGGGGAGAACATCGCATCGGTGAGTAACGCCGACGGCGCCGGCCTGGCCAACGGCCTGCCCGACGACCACCAGCAGCTGATCCCGCTCAGTGGCACCAGCTACGCGGCCGGCTACGTCTCCGGCGTTGCGGCGTTGGTTCGCGCCAGGTACCCAGAACTGCCGGCCAGCGAGGTGGTTCGCCGCCTGACCGCGACCGCGCAGAACGGTCCGCGCGATCCGTCCAACGTCGTCGGGGCCGGAACCCTGGATGCCGTCGCCGCATTGACCTGGCAACTACCCTCCGGTCCCGGCGGGGCACCGCTACCGGCATCGGTGAAGCCGGTCACCGTCCCGCCGGCTCCGGCGCCCGAGGACAGCACCCCGCGCTACGTCGCACTGGCCGGCGCCGGCGTGCTGACGTTGCTCGTCATCATCACCGCAGCGACGGTGGCGGTAGTGCGCCGCCGGAAGGAGCCCACCCCGTGAACCACTCGATGCTCGGTTCAATTCCACGGCCGGGGGCCGCCAGGGTCGCCCTAGGGCTGCTGGCGGTGGTGCCCGCCGCAATGGCCTACCCCTGGCAGTCCACCCACGCCTACTGGTTGCTCGGCATCGCCGTGGGCGCGGTGATCGTGCTGTTCGGTTGGTGGGGCGGGCTGCACGTCACCACGATCCTGCGCCGGCGGCTGGCAATCGTCCGCCGCGCCGCAAACCCGATGAGCCTGCCCGCCGAGCCCGATGCGAACACTCGCACGACTGCCCTGCTGAGGTTGGGGCCCGGGTCGTCGGACAGCGGCGCACTCCCGTTGCCATTGATCGCCCGCTACCTCAACCGCTACGGCATCCGTGCCGACAGTATCCGAATCACCAGTCTCAGCACCGCATCCGGTGTCACCGACACCTGGATCGGGCTGACGCTGTCCGCCCTGGACAACCTGGCCGCGCTCCAGGCCCGGTCAGCGCGGATCCCGCTGCACGAGACGGCCGAGGTCGCCGCACGTCGGCTCGCCGATCACCTCCGGGAAATCGGCTTCGAAGCCAGCACCGTTGCCGGCGAAGATGTTCCGGAGCCGCTGGCATTCGAACCCGGCGCAACTGCCCGCGAGACCTGGCGCGCGGTGCAACAGGGTGGTTCGGATTATGTTGCGGCATACCGGATCAGGCCCGATTCCGGGTTGCCTGACACCCTGGTCGCGGTGCGGGCGCAGCCGGCGCGGGAGATCTGGACGGCGCTTGAGATCGCGGGCTCGGGAGCGCACCACACGGTTGCCGCGGCCTGCGCGTTGCGCACCGATGCCGCGCCGGGCAGCGCAGCGCCGGTGGCCGGTCTGACCTTGGAGCGCGGAAATCAACAGCCGGCGCTGCAAGCGTTGGATCCGCTGTCCAGCCACCGACTCGACGGGCACGCCGAAGCGCCTGCCGACCTGCTCGAGCGGCTGGACTGGCCGACGCCCGCGGTGCTCAGTCGTACATGAACTGACGCAGGAACGGCGTCATCCGGCGTAGGTAGTCCAACTGGCTCACGTGCAGCACGTGGCTGCCGGGGAACCAGTGCAGCGCGCAACGGTCCCAGTGCTTCCAGAGGGCAACCGCGTGCGCCGGTGGCGCCATCCGATCGCCCAGCCCGGTGATGATCATCCGGCGGTCCTTCGACAACAGCGGCTCGTAGTTCAGCGGGCCGTGATAGGCCAGCCCGGCCCGCAGCTCCTCATTGCTGATACTGGTCAGCCACCTACCGCATTTGATCAACGTGCTCGCCGGAAACCACTCGTCGAACAGGTCGCCGGGGGTGATCACGGGACAGTTGGGGATGACGGCCTCGAGCCGGTCGTCGACAGAGGCGATCAGTGCCGAGGTGTAGCCGCCGAGCGAAAGTCCGGTCAGCGCAATCCGTTCCACGCCGGTGCCCTGCAGATAGTCCACCACCGACCGAAAGTCGTGCACGGCCTGAGCCATCGCCTCGGCGAAGCCGCTCAGCCCGCTAGCGAAGTAGCCGAAACCGCTGAATGGCGAGTACTTTTCGGCTCGCTTGCCGTGAAATGGCAATGTGTACAACAACACGTCGTAGCCGGACCGGAAGTACCAGGGTAGGGAGAAGAACAGGCCGTTGAGCAGGTAAGAAGACCCCATGAAGCCATGGATCACGCACAGGGTAGGCCGTGGCCCGTCGTCGTGGCGCCAATGTTGGGCCCGCACCACATTGTTGGCGGACAGTGCACTCCACCGCTTGCGCATGGCGGGGTTGATCGCCCGGAAGCTGCTGGGGAACGAGACGTTATCGATGGTGGCCAGCGCAACCCGTTGGGCGAGCGGACTGGCATGGCGGGACACGCCTTTGGGTGGCTCCAGTGGAGCTGGGAATGACTTGCGCGGATCACGTTCGGCACCGAGTTCGGCATAGAACCTCAGCTTGTCGCGCTCGCTGCCGGAATCACCGCGGCGCAGATTGCTGCCCACCACCATCGGCGCCACCGTGGTCGCCAGCAGGGCCGAGGCCGTAGTGCGCAGTGCGACATCGCTGATCGCCGAGGCGTCCACCACCAAGCGTTGCCGGGGCGAGAGGGCAGCGCGGGCGGGCAGCCCCCCGACGCCGGCGTCGCCGCCTGGCACGTCGGGGATGGGTAGCGGAGGACGGATCGGATCAGCGCCACCAACCAGGTCCGAAGTTTCAGACATCTCACCGATGGTAACCGTCTGATCGTGACGAATGCCGGACGTTTCGGCTGGAATGGCCTCAGTGGCCGATTCATACCCTGAATGCGCGCATTCTGGGAGAGTCCGGTAATACGGTTTGTTTATGACACCAAACGGACAGGTGTCGATCAGGAGGACCGAACATGTGGGATCCCGACGTCTACCTGGCTTTTGCGGATCATCGCAGCCGTCCGTTCCACGACCTGCTGTCGCGAGTGGGTGCCGACCGGGCGCGCCGGGTGGTCGACCTGGGTTGCGGCCCCGGCCACCTGACCCGGTACCTGGCTAAGCGGTGGCCGCAAGCGGTCATCGAGGCCATCGACAGCTCACCGGAGATGGTGGCCGCCGCCCGCGAACGCGGCGTCGCCGCCGTCACCGGTGACTTGCGTGATTGGAAGCCACAACCGGACACCGACGTCGTGGTCAGCAACGCGGCGTTGCACTGGGTCCCGGAGCACTCGACCCTGCTGACCAAGTGGGTCGGCCAACTGCACAGCGGATCGTGGATCGCCGTGCAGATCCCCGGCAACTTCGACACGCCTTCACACGCCGCCGTACGCGCGTTGGCGCGGCGGGAGCCCTACGCAAAGATTATGCGCGACATACCGTTTCGCGTGGGGGCAGTAGTGCACCCGCCTGCCTATTACGCGGATCTGTTGATGGATGCCGGCTGCCGGGTCGACGCGTGGGAGACCACCTATTTGCACCAGTTGACCGGCGAGCACCCGGTCCTGGAATGGATCACCGGGACCGCGCTGGTGCCGGTGCGCGAGCGTCTCGACGACAACGGTTTCGACCAGTTCCGCCAGGAGCTGATCCCGCTGTTGGATGACGCCTACCCGTCGCGGGCAGACGGCACCACCATCTTCCCGTTCCGTCGGCTGTTCATCGTGGCGCAGGTCGACGGGCGCCGATCAACTGGTTGATCCGGGCTCCACATCGTCTTCGATACCGCGGTCCACGGCGATCGCCGAGCGGCTGGTCGGTGTAGTGCGATGGATCTGCAAATACGTTTCGGTGTAGCGCACCGAGATGCGAGTGCCCGCGAATTCCGAGGGGATCACATCGCCGGTGCGTTGGCGCCAATCATGCAGGCGCACGGCAAGATCCGCCGCGATGGTATCCGAGCCCCCCGCCGAACCGGCGTCGCGGGTCAGCAGGTTCCTGGTCTCGGTGGGATCCGTGCGCAGATCGTAGAGTTCGCGTTGCGGCCGGGGTGCTGTGACGAAGGGTGCGACAGCCATCCCGGACGGGCTTTCCTCGATGTCCCACGGTAGGTCCAGCAGCGGCCGGCTCGCATAGTTCTCGATGTAGCTGTAGTCCTTGGTCCGGATCGCCCGGATGGGGTCGAACGAGTCGTGGTAGGTCTTCGTGGTGTAGACGTGGTCGCGCACCGGCGCGATCGTTTCCGGTGCCAACAGCGCATCCGCGTGCGACACGCCCTCGACATCGGCGGGCACCTCGATGCCCAGCAGGCCGAGCAGCGTGGGCAACAGGTCGACGCCGCTGAATAACTCGTCGTATACGTGGGGCGCCACGTGCAGGCTGGTGGGCGGCCGGATGATCAGGGCGATGCCGGTACCCGCGTCGTACAAGGTGGACTTGGCCCGGGGGAACGCCGGGCCGTGGTCGGTGAAGAACACCACCCAGGTGCTGGCATCCAATCCGGTCGCTGACAGCGTGTCCAGGATCTGGCCCACCGCGTCGTCCGCAGTGGCGATGGAACCGTAGAAGTCGGCGAGGTCACCGCGCACCTCGGGGGTATCCGGCAGGTAGTCCGGCAGCAGGACGGCCGCTCCGTCGGCCGGTTGGTATCGGTCGTGCGGATAGGGCCGGTGCGTTTCGAAGAATCCCGCTGTCAGCAGGAAGGGTTGTCCGGACAGTTCGGCGGCGCTACTTTGCAGCCATTCCTGGACCTTCTCCACCACGTACTCGCAGTAGGAGTTCGACACGTCGAACTCGTCAAACCCCAGCCGTCTGGGATAGGACGTCTCGTGCTGCATGCCGAAAAGAGCCGAATACCAACCTGATTCAGAAAGTAGCTGGGGCAGGGTGCGCACGTCGGTGCGGTATTCCCAACCGTGGTGGGCCAACCCGAGCAGGCCATTGCTCTGCGGGTAGCGACCGGTGAACAGCGAGCCGCGCGAGGGGGAGCACAGCGGCGCGGTGGCATGGGCGCGGGTGCACAAGATGCCCTCGGCGGCAAGGCGGTCCAGCCGTGGGCTCGAAACGTCCGGGTGGCCGTAGACCCCGAGGTAACGCCCGAGGTCGTGCCAGTGCACGAGCAGGACATTCTGGGCAGTTGCTCTCGAGTCGTCACCGGCCACCGTCAGTCACACCGTCCTTTCGTTTCCAGGAGTCTGCCACTGATTTTCCGAGACGAACTCCGGCAGCGGTCGCGCCGCCGTCCAGCCGTCCAATTCCAGGGCGGGCCGGTCCGGAAACTCCGGAACCGGCCCGACGCACAAAATCGCCACCGGTTCGGCTCCGGCTGGCATCCCCAGCAATGCCGCCAATCGGCGCGGATCGAACAGCGACACCCAGCCCACCCCCAGGCCCTCGCACCGCGCCGCCAACCACAGGTTCTGGATCGCGCACGACACCGATGCGAGATCCATCTGCGGGAGCGTGCGCCGGCCGAAGATGTGCGCGTCCCGGTCGTCGCACAGTGCCACTACCAGCAGCTCTGCACACTCCAAAACGCCCTCCACCTTCAGTGCCATAAATTCGGCCTCCCGCTGGCCCAGGGCCGCCCCGGTGAGTGCGCGTTCGGCGTCGACGAGCGCGTGGATGCGCCGCCGAAGGCCCTGGTCGGTGATCCGGATGAAACGCCACGGCTGCATCAGCCCCACGCTGGGCGCCGCGTGCGCGGCGTGCAGCAGACGTGTCAGTACGTCCTGGGGCAGCGGCGCGCCCGGCACGAAGCGGCGCATATCCCGTCGCTCCGAGATCACCCGGTACACGGCGCGGCGCTCGGCCGCGGTGTAGGCGTAGTCGGTCATCCGGTCATCATCCGGTCATCATCCGGTCATCGTAGAAACGTGACGGTCACGGGCTGTAGGTGACGCCCACCGCCCGGAACACGTATTCGGGTGGCACATCGAAGGCCAGCGATCGACGCGGCAGGCGGGCCAGCACGTCGTTGTCGATGGTGTCCTTGAAGTGCAGCGACAGATGACCGTGGAACCGCTCGTCGACCGCCGCGGTGTCGAGGTCGACGTGCAATCCGGTTGCGGAAATCTCCGCGGTCACCGCGCCGTCCTGCGCCTCATCCCAGCGCACGTCCACGACCCGCCCCGCCAGCTTGGGCACCACCGACAACGTCGCAAGCACCCGTTCCTCGGTCAACGCCAGCGAACCCACATAGCTGGCGATGCTGCCCTGGGACCGAAGGCCCGGGATGGAGCCGCTGAACCTCCTGGTAACCGCGACGAATTCGGCGAGGTGGATCAAGCCCTCGGCTTCAACCTGATCGTGCAAATCCGCGGGCAACTTCCCGACGCCGAACAACCTGCGAAGAATCACCGTCATGACGCAAGTATGGGGCGGTTTCGCCGAGGGCGCACCGAGGCTGGTATCGATGTAGCCGATGAGCAGCCCACGAACCTCCTACTGCCGTTCGTGGTCTGCCTGGCTGGTGCTGGCCGCGGTGGCGCTTTATGCCCTGCTGTGGGTGGGGCACCGCCAGCACTGGGGCTGGCTGCACGCCTTCGATTGGGCGCTGCTGAACCCGGCGCACGACATCGGCATCAAGCATGCCGGGTGGGTGTGGTTCTGGGTCGTTGTGTCGTTCGTGCTGGGCCCGGTTCCGCTGCGGCTGCTGGGCCTGGTGGCAGGGGCGTTCTTGCTGGTGCGACGACGGGTGCGAATGGGTCTGCTGCTGCTGGCCTGCGGGCCGCTCAACGGGTTCATCACCCTGGTGGCCAAGAATCTGGCCCGGCGACCACGGCCAGCCACCGCCCTGGTGTATGCGACCGAGACGTCATTTCCGTCCGGGCACGCACTCGAGGCGATGTGCAGCCTGCTTGCGCTGCTCACCTTGTGGTTGCCGGTGATGAACAGCCGACGGGCGCGGGTCGTCGCGATGGTGCTGGCCGGCATGGGTGTCTTTGCGGTGGGCGTGGCCCGGGTGGCGCTGAACGTGCACCACCCCTCAGACGTGATCGCCGGCTGGGCGCTGGGATACGTGTATTTCATGTTGTGTCTCTGGGCTTTTCGGCCCGAGTCACAGCTCCGTGATCCAACCGGTTCTTAACCTTTACTTGACCCTGAGCTAAGGCGGGTCTGACCATTGAATGATGCGCCGACTGCTAGCTCAACTTTGTGCTGCCGCCTGCGCTTTCGCGGTGGCCGGACTGTTCGCCCCGGTTGCCGAAGCCGCCGGTAATCCGTGGTTCGCGAACTCGGTTGGCAATGCGACACAGGTGGTTTCGGTGGTCTCCACCGGCGGGTCGAACGCGAAGATGGACATCTATCAGCGCACCGCATCCGGCTGGCAACCGCTGAAGACTCAGATTCCCACCCACGTCGGCTCGGCGGGCATGGCCCCGCAGGCCAGGAGCGGCTATCCGGCCACTCCGATGGGTGTGTACGGCCTGGACTCCGCGTTCGGCACCGCGCCGAATCCCGGTGGGGGACTGCCCTACACGCAAGTCGGGCCTAACCACTGGTGGAGCGGCGATGACCACAGTCCTACCTTCAACAGCATGCAGGTATGCCAGAAAGCCCAGTGCCCCTTCAACACTGCCGAAAGTGAGAATCTGCAGATCCCGCAGTACAAGCACGCGGTGGTGATGGGCGTCAACAAGAACAAGGTGCCCGGAGGCGGTGCCGCGTTCTTCTTTCACACCACCGACGGCGGACCCACCGAAGGCTGCGTGGCTATCGACGACGCCACGCTGGTGTCGATCATCAAGTGGCTGCGGCCCGGCGCGGTTATCGCGATCGCCAAGTGATCACTGATCGGCGTTCTGATCGGCCTTGTGATCGGCCTTCCGATCGGCCACAGCGCGGCCCGGTCGCACCGTGAAACCCAGGTTGGCCACCGACATGGTCGCCTCGTACGTGCGGTCGTAGCCGGTGGCGCTGATCCGCCAACCCTCGGAGGTGCGCCGGTACTGGTCGCGGTAGAACGCCGCGCCGATCAGCATGAAATCGGCTTCGGCAACGATCACCCGGTCCTGCAGATACCAGCTGCCCGTTGCGGTGTCACCGCTCACCGTGATATCCGGATGGGTGACCCGGTGCTCGGTGATGATGTTGGGCCCCAACGCCGAACGCATGTAATCCACTACGTCGTTGCGATTGGTAAAATGCAGTTCCTTGCCCATGGAAGACCCGTAGTCGCCCCGGACGTCCTCGGTCAGAGTGCCGGCGAAGTCGTCCCAGTGCTTGGTATCCAGCGCGCGCAGGTAACGGTACTTGACCTGCTTGATCGCTTCGACATCTGCCGCGGGGAAATCGGAGAGACTCACCAGGTCATTGCAACACATCGGGTCGTTCGTGGTGCGGGAGGGCCGGGCCAGCGGCGATACCACGCGGGTTGTCAAGGGTGCCGAACATACCTTTTCGGTGACGACACGGCATCGACCGGATACCAATGAGGTTGCTGCCAAACCACATTCGACATATGCGCGGATATGGTTAACGCTGGCTTACCGACCGAATCGACGAAAGCATTGGCCATATGTACGACCCGCTGGGGTTGTCGATCGGGACCATGAACTTGGTCGCGGCGGCGAACGGGAGTTCTCCGGTCGTCCGTCGCGCTGTGCTCACCCTGTATCCGCACTGCGCCCCGAAACTTGGTGTCTTCGGTGAGTATTCGGCCGAGCCGGGCACCGCGATGAGTGCCTTCGTGGAACGCATCGGCGACTCCGTGGCGCTGATCTCCCCGGACGGATCAGCGCACGACCCCGACCTGCTGACGGTCGAGGCACTGGACGCGATGGTGGCCGCCGCGGGCGCCGATGCGAGTTCCTCGGAGATCACCATTGCCGTTCCGGCGCACTGGAAACCGGGAACCGTGCAGGCGTTGCGTAATGCCCTGCGTACTCATGTCGGGTTCGTCCGCAGCGGGATGGCGCCGCGACTGGTGCCGGATGCGATCGCGGCGTTGACGGCGGTGAACGCCGAAGTGGGTGTTCCCACAACAGGCATGGTGGGGCTGCTTGATTTCGGTGGCTCCGGCACCTGTGTCACCTTGCTCGAAACCAAGGATGAGTTCGAACCCGTCAGCGCCACAATGCGTTACCACGATTTCTCGGGCAGCCAGATTGACCAGGCGTTGTTGCAGCACGCTGTGGAAGCGCTGGGTCACGAGGAACTCGATCCGACAAACGCCACTGTCCTCGGTCAACTCGGCCGGTTGCGCGAGCAGTGCCGGGAGGCCAAGGAACGGTTGTCCACCGACGCCGTCACCGAGCTGGCGGCTGAGCTCTCGGGTGCCAGCATCGTTCTCGAGCTCACCCGCGAGAAGTTCGAAGACCTGATCGCCGATCGGTTGACCGGCTTCATCTACGCCTTCGACGACATGCTGGCGCGCAACAACTCCAGCTTCGCCGACCTCGCAGCGGTGGTGACCGTCGGCGGAGGTGCCGGAATTCCGCTTGTCAGTCAACGTCTTTCATTCCACACCCGGCTGCCGGTGTTGACCGCTTCGGATCCGGTCAGCGCCGCTGCAACGGGCGCCCTGCTGCTGGCGACGCGCAATGACTTGGTGGACCTGCGGACCCGGACCTCCGTCGGGCTGCTGGCAGGAGTTTCCAAGGCGGCCGGCACCAGTGTGATCGACCTGCCGGCCGGCGACGTGATGGTGATCGATCAGGATGCCTTGACCGATCGGGAGTTGGCTTGGTCGCAGACGGAGTTCCCCGAGGTGCCGACCCGGTTCCAGGGTGACTCGTACAACGAAGACGGTCCCTGCTTTTCGATGCGGCTCAACATCATCGACCCGCCCAAGGAGCCGTCTTGGCGCCGCATCCGGGTGTCGCAGCTGCTGATCGGATTGTGCGCCGCGGTGGCGATGACCGCGATCGGCGGGGTGGCGATCACCTTGACCGCCGTCGAGCAACGCCACACCCACCATCCGGCCCCGATCGTGCCCAGTGTCGTGCCCCCGCCGGTGTCACCTAGCGCCAAGTTGCCCAATCCGATTCCGACCAGTCCGATGGCGCCCAGCCCGCTGCCACCGCCACCGAGCGAAGCGGTGGCCCCGAGTGCGGCGGCGCCCACCAGTGTCGAGACGCCACCGTCGCCGCCACCGTCGCCGCCTGCGCCCTCCCCGGCGCTCACGACGACCAGGCCGGCGCCGGTTACCACCTCGCACCCCCCGATCACCACCACGCCGCTCACCTCCGCGCCGCCTTCCACCAGCGAGGCACCCAGTGCGGCGGAGGCGCCGAGTGCGGCGGAGGCGCCGAGTGCGGCGGAGGCGCCGGCCACGTCAGAACCACCGCCGGTGAAGATGACGACCCAGTGGCTGCACGTCCCACTGATCCCGCTGCCGATCCCGATCCAGGTTCCGGCGAATCAGGTCCCGGCCAACCAGGTGCCGGCCAACCAGGTGCCGCAGAATGTCGGCCCGCAGAACCCGTTCGCCAGCCCCGGCGGCCCCTAACCGTCAGCCATCGGAAACGCGCGGTCGACGAGGCCATACGAATAGCCGATCGTCCGCTCCACCGACTCGAACGCCAAGGCGCTGCCGAGGAAGTACGTATTCATTCGGCCTTGAAGTCGGTCGATCTCGTCGTAGCTTCCACGCGCCACGTGGTCCCCGGACAGGCGTGGGAAATATCGCCATTGTTGCGTCAGCTGTACCGACCGCAGGGGCAAGCCGACGCGCGCCAAGTCCTGCCTCAACCTGTCGGCGGCGGCATCTCTGTTACCCGGATCCTCGGGATCGCCGTAGTGGTAGAACACCCGCAGCTTTGCGTCGGGCGACGCCTGGGAGCTGTGCCCGCCTGCCAGGCCCAGATTCTGTGAGCCCAGGGCGAAATGCATGTCCGCCCGGTCGAGCAGCCGGGGCGACTCGGCGACCGTCGCGTAATAGTCGGTATGTTGCAGACTCTTGAAAATGTCTGCGCCGGGGACCGACGTCGCGCCCGGTGGATTATCCGGTGCCTCGTCTTCGATCAGATCCACTGCAGCGTCGAGCGGCATCGCGAGCATGACCTTGTCGAAACGCTGTGCTGCGCGTCCAACCCGGTGAATGCTGACCGAATCCTTGCGTCTGACGATCCGCTCAATGGCCACGCCGGTGCGTACGTCGTGGTCGCGAGCGACGGCGTCGAACAAGGACTGATAACCGCGTTTGAACGAGAGCAGCGGCATGCCGCGCTTGCGGGTCATGCGCCAGAGCTGGTGACGGGCTGTGACGCGCGGTCGGCCAAGCATGTGCATGAGCGCGTATTGCGCCGGCACCGTTGAGTCCGGGCCATATCCCATGTCGGCGACGGTCGGTTCCCACATGGTCAACAGCGGCTCAAGCTTTTTCGCGTGTGCCCATTGCGCCAACGGCGCAGCGATATCCTGCCTCAGGTCTTCCAACTGTGGGCAGCCGGTGAAGGCAAAGCCGGGCGTGTCAAAGAACTTTCGGTACCGATTGATGTAGCGGTAGGCGCGGGTGATCGCGGCCATGTACTCATGGGCAGAGTGGCGGGAGGCCAATGCCTCGATGATGTCCATCCAGCGGCCGGTGGTCAGGTCGACCACCGCCCGACGACCGAGACGAGGTGACAACGGCACCCCGTAGCGCTTTGCCAGTGCGAGCGTGCGCAGATAGCCGGGACTGACCAGGACGGCCCCCAAATCATAATGCGCACCGTCGATTTCGACTGAGAACACCTTTCCGCCGACGCGATCGGCACGTTCGAAGACCGTGACATCCTGGTACCCGCGGTCCCGAAGCCGAACCGCAGCGGCCAAGCCCGCCGGTCCGGCCCCGATTATCGCGATACGCACGTCACGGTTCCGGTTGGACGGACCCGGGAGTCGTGATGGCGCCTGAGCAACTCGCGCACGATCACCAGCCGCTGGGCTTCATCGGTACCCCCGGCTACCGAGCCGCACAAGAAATCCAGCGCCTTCTGGAAGAGCTGCGCTTCTTCCTGAAGTCCGTAGCTCCCGCACAGTTTGATCGCTTCGATGGACGCGTCCAGGCCGGCCTGCATCGCATGCAGCTTGAGAATTGAGGCCTCGAGATCGATGTTCTCGCCCTGCATATAGCGGTTCAGAGTCGAGTGTGCCAGCGCGGTTACCGTCTGCCTGGCTACCGAAACGTCGGCGATGCGGCGCTGGATGTGCTGATGGGCCACGATGGGCTTGCCGCGTACCTGGCGATCGGTCGAGAAGGTAAGCACCTGATCGAGCACGGAATCCAGGATGCCGATCGCCCCGAACGCGCTGAGCATTCGTTCCGGAGCCATGATTGCGCGCAATATTTCGCGACCACGGCCGGCACCGAGCAGATGAGTCTCGGGTATCGACACGTGGTCGAACGCGATCGACCCGACTGGCGATGTGCCCATACCGGCCGGGGCCAGCGGGTCCGAACAGGTGACGCCGGTCCACGAAGGCTCCACGAGCACCGCCGACATCCCGCCGTTGACCTCGTCAGCGCACCAGACCAGGATGACGTCTGCGATCGGCGCGCTGGAGACATGCCATTTCGCGCCATCCAGGTATAGGCCGCCGATGCCTCGGCGTAGTGCGGTGGCGGGGCTGAAAGCATCGGTCCCCCCGTGGGGTTCGGTAACTGCGAAGGCGAGGATGCTCTCACCTGAGACCGCGGTGGACAGGTATGCCTCACGCGCCTGCGGGGTGGCGTATTTCTCGAGCACCGGTATCGCCATGATCGCCTGGACGCCCGTCGCGACATTGAAGCCTAGGTCGCCGGACCCGATGGTCAGGCCGTGTGTCGCCGCGGCGTAGGTGAACACCCCCTGTTGTAGTTGCCCGCCGAGGGTGGCCCCGAACAAGCCCTTACTAGCGACATCGCGCCACAAGTCGTACGGGAAGTGTCGTTGCGCCCGAAGTTCGGTCATCGACGCCCGGTGTCGGGCACCGATGACGTGGTATCGATCCCTGATGTTTTCGTACTCAGCCGTCCACCGCATGAGTTCAGCCGGCTACTGTCGCACTGGGCAGGTCGGACACGCAATGCTTCAGGCGTTCGCGCTTATTGTCGACAAGTCCCTCGAACCAGTGCAGATCGGCGATCGCTCGGGTGTGGGTGGCCTCGCTGATCAACCCGTCGCAGTCCGTGGCCGTAATGCCGAACGTGACAAGCGTTTTCGTGACTGCGGTGACACAAGCCGTCACCGTGATTTCAGAGCCCACGGGAGCGGGTGCCAGGTGCTGCATGGAAAGCTCGACGCCGACGGTGATGTGTCCTGCAGGTAGGTAGGGCAGGAGCGCCAACCCTGCCTGCAGTTCCATCCACTCCACCACCGCATAGGTGGCGAGCACCTCTGGAAGCCTCGGATCCACGCGGTGGGCGATCGTATCCTCGCGCTGTACGACGTAGGTGTCGGTCCGCCTGAGGTCGGCCGGCACCACCTGCTGGTCTGCGGTGAGTTCTTTGCTCATCGGGTACTCCGTTTGTGGGTGTCATCGTTTGCGGGTGGGAGCGCCTCGGACGCATCCGCCGAGTGGCTGGTGTACGGCCGATCGTGTCGAGCGGGCACTGAAAAAGTTATGAGCGATTGTTGAACCCGCTGTTCAAGGGCCTATCCCTGCGGCGGTTCCGGTGCCCCGGCCCGAAGGTTGCTGCGTCTCATTTGAGCTTCCTAGGAATTCGTCCCTACCTCCATGTGCGCGAGTAGGGTTTGAGTTGGCAAACTGCATACAGCCAGCTAAGTCGGTTGCTCCAGCAGTGGGGCGCAATACTTGTCGATGGCAGCCCGCGCGGTGCGCCGGTCCGCCTAGACCCCGTGGCTAGCTCGCACATGGGTTGGAGGGGTTATGGACATCGTGCTTGGGGTATCGATGGAACCCGCAGCAGTCCGAATGGTGTTGATCGAGGGCACAAACGCCGACGGCGCGACCGTTGAGGAAGAAAGCATCGAAGTCGCGCTTGATGATGGTGGCGATGCAGCAACCGATCGAGTGATCTCCGCGCTGATCGGCACCCGCGAAGGCGCGATCGAGGGTGGCTATCAGCTGACCTCCACCGGGGTGACGTGGACGGACCCCACCGAGGTTGCCGCATTGCGTCTGGAAATGGCCGCCCGCGACGTTGGCAGTGTGATGCTGGTGTCGCCCCTGCTCGCCGCGGCCGCGTTGGCGCAGACGGTGGGCGCCGCCCTCGACTACCAGCACATCGCGATGTTGTTCGTCGAGGCCGATAGCGCGACCTTGGCTGTCGTCGAGGTCGCAGACGGCTCGATCGTCGACCTGCATCGGCAGTCGGTGCGGGATGCCGCTCTGGCTGCCAATTTGGGGACGATGATCGCCCGCCTCGATGCGCCGGATTCTCGGGCCGACGGCGTATTCCTCGTCGGCTGTGGTGTCGACATCGTCGGCGTCAAGCCCGCCCTGCAGGCGGCGACGTCGTTGGTGGTCAGTTGCCCCGAAGAGCCGGAAATGGCGTTGGCCAGGGGCGCCGCGCTGGCTTCGGCCAATGCCCCACTGTTCGCGTCGTCGACGTCGGCGCTGGCCTACGCGCTGGATCCGGGCACCGGGGAGGTGAACCCGCGCGCGCTCACCCCGAGCTACCTCGACGTCTGCGCCATGGCCGGCGTGGGCGAGGGCGCGCTGGCCTATAGCGCGGTGGACGACGAGGCCGACCACCTCGTCGAGGCCGACAGCGATACCCGACGCAGGCCGTTGGCCCTAGCCGGTAGCGCCATTGTCGGCGTCGCCGCAGTGCTGGCCGGGGCGTTGATCGTTTCGCTGGCCTCCGATGTCCGGCCGACCGCCGCCCAACAGGCCGGCTCTCGCGGCAGCGTCGAGACACCGGCGATCAAGACCCCGGCGACCGAGTTGCCCGCGCAAGTGTTATTGCCGGCCCCCAGCGCCGCGCCGGCCCCCAGCGCCGCGCCGGCGGCTCCGCCGTCCGCGGAGGCGG
>JALHRH010000089.1 GCA_022841565.1 Mycobacterium sp.
GCCAATCCCTTCTCGAATATCTCGCGTTCGTATTGCGAAAAGGCGGACAGCAGCTCCTTTTTGGAGGCGAACCAGCGGTACAGCGTGGGGCGCGACACCCCGGCCTGCGTCGAGACCTCCGACAGGCTGAGTTTGGTCTTGCCGCTGCGGGCCAGCACCTCCGCGGTGGCGGCGAGGATCCGCTGGCGGGTCGAGGTGTCGTTCTCGACGCATTCGGTCACCGGCGACGGCTGGTTCATGACTCGTTCTCCCCGACCGGGCTTTGTTTGGGCGGCCGGGGCCGCACCAGCACCGTCTGCTGGATGGCGCCGACCGCGCTGTGTTCGTCGAACAGTGTGCCGATCGTGGTTCCGATGCCGTCCGGCCCGTAGCTGGTTTCTGCCCGAATGCCGATCCACTCACCTTCGGGAACTCGAAACACATGCACGGCCAGGTCGGTGTTGAGGAATGTGAACTTGGTGATGTCCAGCTTGCTGCCGATGCCGTTGGCGCAATCTGCAACCGCGAATAATCGCTGAAGCGGCGTCATGGTTTCACCAGCGACAAGATCGGCAATCGGCCTGATCCACGACTCACCTGGGCCTGGCGTCAGTGGCACGGTCAGCCACAGCCATTCCAGGCTATGCACATAATTGCGGTCCCAATTCCTCGCTTTCAGGTTGCGGGTGCGCGCTTCGGACACCGGGCGGGGCATTGGGGTGGGTGCGTGCACGACGGCGGCGGTGTCGACCTGCTGCAACCGCCATCCGCTGGCCCGGGCCACGGGCCGCGGTTCGCCGTCGGGTCCCAGTGCCAGCATCTCGGCGGTGACCAGCTCGATCTGCTTACCGCCGCGGTCAAGTTTGGAACGAACCCACAGGTCCCCCTCCACGGGCACCGGGCCGAGCAGGTCGATCACCACCCGGCTCAGCCGGGTGTCGTCGCGCGGTTCGCGCCGCTGTAGCGCGCGCGTCAGCAGTGCCGATACGGGCGCGCCATGCTGCATCGAGGACGACCAGGTGCCACGGGTCAGGTCGGTGGCCCGGAACCTCTCACCGTGCGTGTCGGAGCCGTCGATGAACTCGTAGTACGAGTCGGTCATCGTTCCTCTTCGGTCAGGACAGCGCGGCTCGCCGCAGCAAAGCCACCCGGGAGCGCTGGCGGCGCCAACGCATCTTTACAAATCACTGCAAAAGTGTCATGCACCGCTGGCAACGCTGTCAACGCGGGCCGATCGTCGACCGAGCTTTACAAGGATTGCACAGAATGTCACGCTAGGCCGTGAGCTGCCGGAAGTAGGGGTGAGCGCATTGACGACAGGGTCCGAACAGGTCCAGTGGTCGGTTGAGAGCCTGCTGGATTCATTCGAGGTGCGGCCCCACGGACCCGATAGGTTCATCGCCGATACCGGCCTGGCCGGGCAGGATGGTCGGCAGGTAGTGGAAGGCACCCAGCTGGTCGCTCAGGCGATGGTGGCCGCGGCGGAGCGATTTCACGGCAAGTCCGTGCGTTCGGCGTACGCCGTATTCGCCCGGGCCGTCATGGTGGGCCCGCCCATCGAACTTGTGCTGGATGTGCTGAATGAAGGCCGTTCCACCGCGACGGCGATCATTTCGGTGTGTCAGAACGGCAAGCGCTGCGTGAGCGTCACGGTGCTGACCGACGTTCCGACCGGTGACGTCATCCGCCATCACCTGGCCCGGCCCGACGTTGCGGGCCCGGCGGAAGCCAACGACGCCGAGATGCCGATGATCGGTCGGGAGTTGCGACTGTTAGACGTCGTCGATGTCAACAGTCCCGACGAGGTCGGTCCGCCGGAACTGTACGCGTGGTTGCATTACGACCCCATCCCCGAGCGCGACGATTTGGCGAAGGCTCTGCTCGCCTATTTCACCGGACACCTGGGCATTTCGACGACCATGCGCGCGCATCCGGGCATCGGCACCAGCCAGGCGCACCTCACCGTGTCGACCGCGCCGATGTCGATCTTCGTGTCGTTCCACGAACCGGTGCGGTGGGACGACTGGCTGCTCTACACCCACGAGAGCACCCAGGTTGGTGCGGGAATGTCGTACGTGCGCGGCACCGTGCACACCGAGGACGGTGACCTGCTGTGTTCCTTCGCGCAGGAGGCGCTGATCCGCCCGCTGCGCACCACGGACACCTCGATCCATGCTGCGGCACGGTTCTGATTCCCGTGCGCTTCACCATTACCCACCCGATGCACAGCCATCCCTACAACTCGGAACTGGTCAGCGGTGACGGCATCGCCACCTTGGCGGCTGCCGCCGAGGAGGCGGGATTTCACGGATTTGGGTTCACCGATCATCCGGCCTCGTCGCAGCGCTGGCTGAACGCGGGGGGTCACGACGCGTTAGATCCCTTTGTGGCCTTGGGATTTGCCGCGGCCCGGACGACGACGCTGCGGCTGATCCCGAACATCGTGGTGCTGCCTTATCGAAATCCGTTCGTGGTGGCCAAGTCCGGAGCGACGCTGGACCTGCTGTCCGGGGGCCGGTTCACGCTTGCGGTGGGAGTGGGCTACCTACGGCAGGAATTCGCGGCGCTGGGCGTGGACTATAACAAGCGCGCCGAGTTGTTCGAGGAGTCCTTGCGGGCAATCCGGGCCATCTGGACCAGTGACGACATCTCCTTTGTGGGAAAGCATTTCACCGCTCATGGCATCACTGCGCATCCTTTGCCGGTGAGCCGGCCACATCCGCCAATTTGGATCGGCGGCAATACCACCGCCGCGCGCCGGCGCGTTGCGCAGCATGGGGATGGCTGGTGTCCTTTTCCCGCCCCCGCAGGATTGGCGCGCACCGCGGGCACCGCTGTCATCGATTCACTGGCGGGGCTGGCCGCCGGAATCGACGACCTGCGGCGGCGGTGCGACGCGGTGGGCAAGGACTGGTCGACGGTCGATATCGCCTTCAGCAATGTCGAAGGCGGCAACCCGGCCGCTGACGGTTTCAACGCCGAGGCGTACCTGAGCGGGCTGGAAAAGCTTGCCGCCCTGGGCGTTACGTGGGTGTACGCGCAGCTGCCCGGCGACAGTCTGGCGCACGCGCTCGAAGCGATGGCCCGGTTCCGTGCTGTGGTGATTGACGTGATCTGAGTGGGTCTTTCTGCTTTGCCGTTGTCCGATGACGACCGGCTTTCTAGCATCGAACGCGCGCGTTCGTTGCCGAGCATGTGAAGGCGAGGTGCGCCGGCGGAATTGTGAATTCGGCGAAAACGTCGATGAGCGAATGCATTGGCGTTTGGTGGGCAACCTGCAGATCGCTCGGGCGCGGACGCCGTGGTCGCTGGGTCACCACGTGCGTCGTCTCGCATCTGGTGGAGCGGTTCGCCAGGCCCGAGCTCGTGGACATGGCGTTGCCGGGCGTGCTGTTCGGACATGTCCGGCTGTGCCTGGGGCATACCGAACCCGAAGGCGGCTCCGACGTCGCCACCTGCAAGACCCGCGCGGTCCGGCTCGGGCGCAGCGTGGCGCGGACGGAGGCGGCGCTGATCCACCGGCACGCCGCCTGAGGCACGATCATCCGCCACGCCTTGATTAAGGTGCCATTTATGGCGGGACCCATGGAAGGCATCAAGGTCGTCGAACTCGGGGTCTGGGTAGCGGGACCGGCAGCGGCCGCGATTCTGGCCGACTGGGGTGCCGACGTCATCAAGGTTGAACCGCCGAGTGGTGATCCCGGACGGATGTTCGGCCGCATGCTGGGCTGCGACCTGGGAGTGAACCCGCCGTTCGAGATGGACAACCGCTCCAAGCGCAGCGTTGTGTTGGACCTCACCACCGACAGTGGCCGCGAAACCGCGCTCGAATTGCTCGCGGACGCAGACGTTTTCATCACCAATGTGCGGCCGGGCGCGCTGCAGCGGCTGGGTCTGGACTATGAGACCGTGGCCGCGAGCAATCCGCGACTGGTCTACGGTCTGATCACTGGATACGGCGAAACGGGGCCGGATGCCGATCGCGCCGCCTATGACGTCGCGGCTTTTTGGTCGCGGGGCGGCATCGCCCACCTGCTCACCCGGCCCGGAGACACGCCGCCGTTCCAGCGCGGCGGCATGGGTGACCACTCGGCCGGCATGACCCTGGCCGGGGCCGTCTGCGCGGCGCTACTGGCCCGCGAGCGCATCGGCGCAGGCCAATTGGTGACGACTTCGCTGTACCGCCAGGGCGCCTACACCGTGAGCTTCGACCTCAACACCTACCTGCTCACCGGCCAACCAATCGCGATCGGCCAACGCGCCACCATGGGCAACCCGTGCATGAACAACTACGCCGCCGGTGACGGTCGGCGGTTCTGGATCGTCGGCCTGGAAGTCGATCGGCACTGGCCGGCCCTATGCCGAGTTGTCGACCGTACCGACTGGCTGGGCGATCCGCGCTACGCCGACGCGCGCGGTCGCGCGACCCACGCGGCACCGCTGATCGCCGCACTGGATGAGATCTTCGCCACCAGGACGCTCGAGGAATGGGCGGAACTGTTCGCGGCCGAACCGGATTTCTTCTGGTCGCCGATCAACACACTTGAGGACATCGTGGCCGACGAACAGTTTCATGCAGCGGGCGGAATCGTCTACGTCCCAGCCGGGCCGGACGTCGCCGCGACCATGCCGATGGTGGCCACACCCGCTGACTTCCACGGTACGCCCTGGTCACCGCGTTCTGTGGCGCCGCTACTTGGCCAGCACACCGACGAAGTCCGTGCCGAGCTCGACGCTCGTCGCCAACCATGAAGCTTTACAAAAATAACCGGGAATGTCACGCTGTCTCGTGAGCCTCCCTGCCCTGCCGGCAGGCGTGGTGACACCCCACGGCAATCGCGACAGACCACGTCATGCGCACGGGGCGTGGCAAGAGGAACATCGATGGCTACTCCAACGTTCGGCATCAGCAGTCACTCGGCCAGGGGCACGGTCCGATCCGCTCGGCCCGATAGCCACCGGCTCGACGTGGTCGCGGTCGCCACCCGAGACGTCGTGCAGACCGCCGGTGGCTGGCTGTTTGACCGCGTGATGGCCGGCTGGCAGGTCAATGTGCTACTTCCGCCAGGTTGCGACGCCCGCCCGCTGCGTGTGCTGGGAGCGCAGGTACTCGACGTGGCCGCAGACTTCCCGTTGTCCGGCCCGATGAGCCAGGGCCTGGCGGTCAGCGTCGAGGCTTACACCGCCGATGACCGCGTTCGCGCGCTGGTGCGCAAGGCGTTGCACAGCCAGAGGACCGAAGTCGCACTGTGGGGCGAAGACTGGTCCCTGGGATCCCTAGGGACAGTTTTCGGCATGACCCGAACTCACTACAAGCTCAGCGTCGCGGCCCGCGCATTCAAGGGACAGGCGCTTCGTGTAGCGGGAATACCTTGCCTGTCAATAGGTTCCACCGAGAACTTGTTGACTGACTCGGCATGGCTGGGCTAGCGCCGCAGCCATAGGGCGGGACGGGTGCGGTTTCCTGCAGGGCAGCACGCCATAGCGGAACGCCGGCGAGCGTTGGCGCCCGGTTAGTGGGTGCTGGTCAAAATTCGATCAATTGGCGCACCGCGGTGCCGTCGGCCAGGTGGTCCATCGCCTCGTTGATGTCGTCCAACCCGATCGTCGACGACACCAGCGATTCCACCGGCAACCGGCCGGACTGCCACAAGGCGACGAACCGAGGAATGTCGCGGCTGGGTACCGCCGACCCCAGATAGCTGCCGATCAGCGCACGACCCTCAGCGACAAAACCCAATGGAGACAGACTGATTCGGGCATCAGGCCGAGGCAGTCCGACGGTGACGGTGCGCCCGCCTGGGGCCGTCAGACCGATCGAGTTCTCCAACGCGCGCGGATGACCGGCGGCTTCCACCACCACGTCCGCCTTGACTCCGGCGTCCGCTGCCTGATCCGGCGTGTAAGCCTCGTGCGCACCCAAAGTCTTTGCAGCAAATAGCTTTTCGGGTAGCTTATCGACGCCGATGACGCGGACGCCGTCATAGGTCAACGCGGTGATCACGGCAGCCATGCCCACACCGCCGAGTCCGACGACGGCGACCGACTGACCCGGTTGCGGGTCACCCACATTGAGCACCGCGCCACCCCCGGTCAACACCGCACACCCGAGCAGGGCGGCCACCTCGGGAGGTACATCTTCCGGTACGGCAACGGCGCTGGCCCGATTGACCACCGCGTGCGTCGCGAAGCCCGAAACGCCGAGATGATGGTGTACCGGGTGGCCGTCGCGGCTCAGGCGGATGCCGCCACCCAGCAGGGTCCCCGCGTTGTTGGCCGCGCTGCCGGGCTCGCACGGCGTGCGGCCCTCGGTGGCGCAGGCCGGGCATTGGCCGCAGCGGGGCAGAAATACCAGCACCACCCGCTGACCGATGGCCAGATCGGTGACCCCGGCGCCGAGCGCGTCGACGATCCCCGCCGCTTCGTGACCCAGCAACATCGGCACCGGCCGCACCCGATTGCCGTCGACCACCGACAGATCCGAGTGGCAGACCCCGGCGGCCTCGATGCGCACCAACACCTCGCCGGGGCCCGGGCCCTGCAGGTCGAGATCGGCGATGCTGATCGGCCGCGACTGAGCGTAGGGGCGTGGCGCACCGATGCGCTCCAACACCGCGCCGCGGATGGGAAGCATGCTGGAATACAACCATGAGCTGCGTACCACCGGCTGTTCCACCCGGGCTGGATGGCCTCACCAGCGCTGACTTCCCGGTGCTGTGGCCGGTTCTCACCCGCTGGGCCGACAACGACATGTTTGGCCACCTCAACAACGCCGTCTACTACCAACTGTTCGACACCGCGATCAACGCCTGGATCGCCACCGGTGCCGGGGTCGACCCGCTCACCATCCCCGAGCTCGGCATCGTCGCGGAATCGGGTTGTCGCTACTTCGCCGAGCTGGCGTTCCCGGAACGTCTGGCGGTCGGCGTGGCTGTGACACGTCTGGGCCGCAGCAGCGTCACCTACCGGTTGGGAATCTTCAAGACGGATCGACACGATGACGACGCCGCGCCCATCGCTGCCCTGGGGCACTGGGTGCATGTTTATGTCGATCGCGCGGGCCGCCGGCCCGTGCCGATTCCGGACGCGATCCGCTCCCTGCTGTCGAGCGCCTTGGTGAATTGAGCCCCGGCGGGCGCACGTATGCTTCGCCAATGGCAGTGATGAGCAAGACAGTCGAGGTCGATGCCGAGGCCGGTTCCATCATGGGCATCGTCTCCGACATCGAGCGGTACCCGGAATGGAACGAGGGCGTCAAAGGCGCTTGGATCCTCGCTCGCTACGACGACGGCCGGCCCAGCCAGGTGCGCCTGGACACCAATGTCAACGGTTTCCAAGGCGTCTATATCCACGCGGTGTATTACCCCGGTGAGAATCAGATTCAGACCGTGATGCAGCAAGGCGATCTGTTCGCCAAGCAGGAGCAGTTGTTCAGTGTGGTGGCTACCGGCGCCAACAGCTTGCTGACCGTCGACATCGACGTCGAGCCGAGCATGCCGGTACCCGCGCCCATGGTGAAGATGCTGCTGGGCAACGTTCTCGACCAACTCGCCGCGAACGTCAAGCAGCGCGCCGAGCGACTGGCCACCTAGGAGCCGAAGATTCCCGTCCGATCCAGCGCGTCGGTGAGCCGTTGGGCGGCGTCGGTGAACTGCCACACTGTGTGTTCGACCACGCCGGCCGCGTCGCGGTTGCGTAGCGCGGCGATCAGCCGGCGATGGCGGTCGACCGTGGACTCGCCCCACAGCGGATCGGCTGCGTACAGCCGCGCCGGCATGTAGCGCGCGGCGTTGAGCAGGAACCAGGACAGCTTGATCCGTCCGCTCGCCTGGTTGAACACGCGGTGGAACGAGAATTCCAGCGCGGCGATCGCCTCGGCGTCACCGGTTGCATCAGTAGTTTCGAGAGCCGCCGCCAGCAGATCGTTGATGCGCTCGAGCTCGGCGATCTCGCGTTCGGTGATGCGTTCGGTGGCGGTGACCGCCAGCTCTCGGGCGATGGTGGACTGCAACCAGAAGATGTCGTCGATGTCCTGCTGAGTCAGCGGCAGCACGACATGACCGCGATGCGGCTCCAGCTGCACCATGCCCTCGCCGCGCAGCTTCAGCAGGGCCTCCCGCACCGGTGTGATGCTGACTCCGAGTTGAGCGGCGGTCTCGTCGAGACGGATGAACGTTCCCGGCCGCAGCGCGCCGGACATGATCGCGGTCCGCAGGTGGCCGGCCACCTCATCAGACAGTTGCGCCCGGCGCAGCGGCCGGCGCCGTCGAGGCTCGGGCGATGACGATACGGCCGATAACGGTGCGTTCACGTGGCCTGCCAGGCCTTTCAGCGGCTATGCGGTATTGGATCAAGTCTTGGTGAAGGGCTTGTTAGCGACCCCGAGTGGCCGTTAGTGTGACCCAGACAACACATGTTTTATCAAATATCAGCCTGACGCAAGCGGTGCGCAAGTGAAGGGAGGCACATTGACCGCCCAACTGGCCAGCCACCTGGTGCGGGCCCAAACCGAAGCGCACGAGCAGCCGTATCTTGCTCGCCGGCAGAACTGGGTGAACCAGCTCGATCGGCACGCGACGATGCAGCCGGACGCGCCGGCGCTGAGGTACCTGGGTCGCACGTTGACGTGGGCTGAGCTGCGACGTCGCGTTGTGGCGCTGGCCAGTGCGCTCAACCGCCGCCGGGTCGACCCCGGCGACCGGGTGATGGTGTTGATGCTCAACCGCACCGAGTTCGTCGAGTCGGTGTTAGCCGTCAACATGTTGGGGGCGATCGCCGTCCCGCTGAACTTCCGGCTCACCCCCTCCGAGATCGCCTTTCTGGTCGAGGACAGCGGGGCCCGGATCCTCATCACCGAGGCAGTCCTGGCGCCGGTGGCAACCGGTGTCCGGAGTATCGCTGCGCTGCTGGACACGGTGGTGGTGGCGGGAAGCACCGCCGATGACGACGTTCTCCCCTATGAAGAGCTTATGAATGAGGCGGGCGATCCGCCCGCGCCTGTTGACATCCCGAACGACTCCCCGGCGCTGATCATGTACACCTCGGGAACCACCGGCCGGCCCAAGGGTGCGGTGCTCACCCACGCCAACCTCACCGGGCAGGCGATGACCACCCTGTACACCAGCGGTGTTGACCTCAACAATGACGTCGGCTTCATCGGTGTCCCGCTGTTCCACATCGCCGGAATCGGCACCCTGCTCTCCGGGATGCTGCTCGGCGTCCCGACCGTGATCTATCCGCTCGGCGCGTTCGAACCCGGCCAGTTGCTCGATGTGCTGGAGGCCGAGAAAGTCACCGGAATATTTCTGGTTCCCGCCCAGTGGCAGGCGGTGTGTGCGGAGCAGCAGACGAGACCGCGTGACCTGCGGTTGCGAGTGATGTCGTGGGGCGCCGCTCCGGCGCCAGATGTGTTGCTGCGGAGGATGTCTGAGATTTTCCCGGGTACCCGGCTGCTGGCCGCGTTCGGGCAGACGGAGATGTCGCCGGTGACGTGCATGCTGCTCGGCGACGACGCGATTCGCAAGCGGGGATCGGTCGGCCGGGTGATCCCGACGGTCGCAGCCCGCGTCGTCGACGACGATATGAATGATGTGGCCGTCGGCGAGGTAGGCGAAATCGTCTATCGCGCACCGACTTTGATGAGTGGCTACTGGAATAACCCGGAGGCCACCGCCGAGGCTTTTGCCGGCGGCTGGTTCCATTCCGGCGACTTGGTCCGGATGGACGCCGACGGGTACGTCTGGGTGGTGGACCGCAAGAAGGACATGATCATCTCCGGCGGCGAGAACATCTATTGCGCCGAGGTCGAGAATGTGCTCGCCGGTCATGAGCGCATCGTCGAGGTCGCGGTGATCGGCCGGCCCGATGAGCGATGGGGCGAGGTGCCGGTCGCGGTCGCCGCTGTAACGGAAGGCCACCTTCGGATCGAAGAGCTAGGTGAGTACCTGACCGAGCGGCTTGCGCGGTACAAGCACCCCAAGGCGCTCGAGATCGTAGCCGCACTGCCGCGCAACCCCGCCGGGAAGGTGCTCAAGACTGAATTGCGATTGCGCTACGGAGCCGGCCGCCGCTCCGAAAAACTTTCTGCGACAACCGAATCTGCCACCAGAGAGGAAAGCTGACGGGGTCGATATGTTTGCTGGGTGCTGACGAAATGTCAATTGTGGAGTTGCTATACACACCTGGGCGACCATCGGGTACATTCCTGTGGTCTCCGTTACTACCTGCGGGTAGGGAGCTTTTGGTCACACACGTAGGGTCGGGGCAAGGAGGAGGCGTGCGACACCATTCGCCGCGGCGCCGCGACGCGAGCGGCTCCATCGTCAGGGGGCAATCGTGACGACATCAACTCGACCGCATCTGGTCGGATACCTACGCGACCAACTCGAGACGCCGCTGACGTTGATCGGCGGGTTCTTCCGGATGTGTGTGCTGACCGGGCGGGCCCTGTTCCGCCGCCCGTTCCAATGGCGCGAGTTGATCCTGCAGTGCTGGTTCATCATGCGGGTCGCGTTGTTGCCGACGATCATGGTGTCGATCCCGCTGACGGTGTTGCTGATCTTCACGCTGAATGTGTTGTTGGCCCAGTTCGGCGCCGCTGACCTCTCGGGCGCGGGCGCGGCGATCGGTGCGGTGACCCAGCTGGGCCCGCTAACCACGGTGTTGGTGGTGGCCGGTGCCGGGTCGACCGCGATCTGCGCGGACTTGGGTGCGCGGACCATCCGTGAAGAGATCGACGCGATGGAGGTGCTGGGCATCGACCCGATCCATCGGCTGGTGGTGCCCCGGGTGATCGCGGCGACGGTGGTCGCGACACTGCTCAATGCGTTAGTGATCACGGTGGGCCTGGTGGGGGGCTACCTGTTCGGGGTGTATCTGCAGAACGTCTCCGGTGGGGCCTATCTGGCGACACTGACCACGATCACCGGCCTGCCCGAGGTAATCATCGCGATGGTCAAGGCGGCAACGTTCGGGTTGATCGCGGGGCTGGTGGGTTGCTACCGGGGGTTGACGGTGCGTGGCGGTTCTAAGGGTCTGGGCACGGCGGTCAACGAGACCGTGGTGTTGTGCGTGGTCGCCCTGTACGCGGTGAACGTCATCTTGACCACGATCGGTGTGCGATTCGGGACGGGGCACTGAGATGTCGACAGCAACGGTAGTTCGCGCGCGGTTCCCGCGGGCGACGGCCAACGTCAACCGGTATGCGGGCACCGTCACCAGGGGTCTGGATGAGACCGGGCAGCTGGCCTGGTTCTTCTTGACCAGCCTGGGACAGATTCCGCACGCGCTGCACTATTACCGCAAGGAGACGTTGCGGCTGATCGCCCAGATCGGGATGGGTACCGGTGCGATGGCGGTGGTCGGCGGTACCGCCGCGATCGTCGGCTTCGTCACCCTGTCGGGTAGCTCGCTGGTGGCCATCCAGGGGTTCGCGTCGCTGGGCAATATCGGGGTGGAGGCGTTTACCGGGTTCTTCTCGGCACTGATCAATGTGCGTATCGCCGGGCCGGTGGTCACCGGGATTGCGTTGGCGGCCACGGTGGGCGCCGGAGCGACCGCGGAGCTGGGCGCGATGCGAATCAGCGAGGAGATCGACGCGCTGGAAGTGATGGGGATCAAGTCGGTGTCGTATCTGACCTCGACGCGGATCGTGGCCGGGTTGGTGGTGATCATCCCGCTGTACGCACTGGCGATGATCATGTCGTTCTTGTCTCCACAGATCGTCACCACGGCCCTGTATGGGCAATCCACCGGTACCTACGAGCATTACTTCCGGACATTCTTGCGCCCCGATGACGTGTTCTGGTCGTTTCTAGAGGCGATCATCATCGCCGCGATCGTGATGGTGACCCACTGCTACTACGGCTACAACGCCGGCGGTGGGCCCGTCGGTGTCGGTGAGGCTGTCGGCCGGTCCATGCGGTTCTCGCTGGTCTCGGTGCAAGTCGTCGTCCTGTCCGCCGCGTTGGCGCTCTACGGCGTCAACCCCAACTTCGCATTGACGGTGTAGCGCCATGACGAGTCCGGGGAAGGTCAACAAGATCAAGCACCCGCCGTACAAGCTGATTGGCATTTCATCTTTCGTTGTCCTGCTCCTGGTTTTGTCGATGGTCTACCTGCAGTTCCGCGGCGACTTCACCCCGAAGACCGAGCTGACGATGTACAGCGACCGGGCCGGGCTGGTGATGGATCCAGGCTCCAAGGTCACCTACAACGGGGTCCAGATCGGTCGGGTCGGGGACATCCGGGAGATCAGCCGAGACGGTCGGCCGGCCGCGAAATTCACCCTGTTGATCTATCCGGAGTACCTCGGTGCCAACGGGGTGGTGCCGGAAAACGTCGACGCCCAGATCAAGGCCACAACGGTTTTCGGTGGCAAATACGTGTCGCTGACCACCCCCAGGGACGACAAGGGCAATATCACCTCGCGCGGACATCTCGGCCCTAGGAGCGTGATCAACGCCTCGGGTGTCACGACCGAGATCAATACGCTGTTCCAGACTTTGACCTCGATTTCGGAGAAGGTCGACCCGGTCAAGCTGAACCTGACGCTGAGTGCGGCCGCGCAATCACTGACCGGGCTCGGTGACCGGTTCGGCCAGGCGATCGTCAACGGCAACGCGATCCTCGACGACATCAACCCACAGATGCCACAGGCCCGCCGCGATATTCAGCAGCTGGCCGCACTCGGCGATGTCTACGCCAACGCTGCGCCGGACCTGCTTGACTTCCTGAACAATTCGGTGACCACGGCGCGTTCGATCAACGCCCAGCAGAAGGACCTGGACCAGGCGCTGTTGGCGGCGGCCGGGTTCGGCAACAGCGGCGCGGAAGTCTTCGAACGCGGCGGCCCCTACCTGGCCCGCGGTGCCGCCGACCTGGTACCTACCGCCCAGCTGCTGGACACCTACAGCCCAGAGCTGTACTGCACGCTGCGCAACTACCACGACATCGAGCCCAAGGCCTACCAGTTCCTCGGCGGCAATGGTTACTCGCTGAACAGCCATTCCCAGATACTTTCCGGTATTGGGGCGTTGCTGAACCCGGTGTCGTTGGTCCCGCTGCTGCTCTCACAGGTCGGACTGCTGGGGGCTCAAATCGTCGGTGGGGCGCCCAACCCCTACACCTACCCGGAGAACCTGCCGCGGGTGAATGCGCGCGGTGGGCCGGGCGGGGCGCCCGGTTGCTGGCAGCAGATCACCCGGCAACTGTGGCCCGCGCCGGAGCTGGTGATGGACACCGGCAACAGCCTTGCGCCGTATAACCACTTGGAGGTCGGGTCGCCCTACGTGCTGGAGTACGTCTGGGGCCGTCAGGTAGGGGATAACACGATCAACCCATGAAAATCACCGGTACTCTCGTCAAGCTTGGCGCCTTCGCACTGGTGCTGCTGATGTTCAGCATCATGATCATCGTCGTGTTCGGTCAGATTCGGTTCGACCGGACCAACTCCTACTCCGCCGAGTTCAGCAATGTCAGCGGACTGCGGGCCGGCCAGTTCGTCCGCGCTTCCGGGGTGGAGATCGGCAAGGTCAGCAACCTCGAGTTGCTCGACGGCGGCAAGCGGGTGCGGGTCAAATTCGATGTTGACCGCTCGATCCCGCTGTATCAGTCGACGACCGCGTCGATCCGCTATCTGGACCTGATTGGCAATCGCTACCTGGAACTCAAGCGTGGCGAGGGGGACGGTGCGGACAAGGTCATGTCCCCGGGCGGATTCATCCCGTTGTCGCGGACCACGCCGGCGCTGGACCTCGATGCGTTGATCGGCGGTTTCAAGCCGATCTTTCGGGCGTTGAACCCGGACAAGGTCAACACCATCGCCTCGGCGCTGATCACGGTGTTCCAAGGCCAGGGCGGCACGATCAACGACATCTTGACGCAGACCGCCCAGGTCACCTCGCAGTTGGGTGAACGCGACCAAGCGATCGGTGAGGTGGTCAAGAACCTGAACAAGGTGCTGGACACCACGGTTCGCCACCGCAAGGACTTCGACCAGACCGTCAACAACCTCGAGGTGCTGATCACCGGTCTGAAGGATCGCGGCGACTCACTGGCGGGCGGGACAGCGAATATCAGTAATGCGACGGGCACGGTGGCTGATCTGTTGTCCGAGGATCGGGCGTTGCTGCGCAAGACGATCAACTACCTCGATGCGGTGCAGCAGCCGTTGATCGATCAGCGTGAGCAGCTCAGCGACTTCTTGCGCAAGGTGCCCACCGCGTTGAACTCGATCGGGCGCGCCATCGGTTCCTACGGGGACTTCGTGAACTTCTACTCCTGCGACATCAGCCTGAAGATCAACGGTCTGCAGGCTGGTGGGCCGGTTCGCACCGTCCGCCTCTTCCACCAGCCGACCGGGAGGTGCGCGCCGCAATGAGAACGTTGGAACCGCCTAACCGTCTGAAGATCGGTCTGATGGGCATCCTCGTGACGTTGTTGGTCATCGGGGTGGGTCAAAGCTTCACCAGTGTGCCGATATTGATGGCCAAGCCCAGCTACTACGGGCAGTTCACCGATACCGGTGGCATCAGCAAGGGTGACAAGGTGCGCATTGCCGGCATGGACGTCGGCAAGGTCGAGGACATCAGCATCGACGGCGACCACATCGTGATGGAGTTTTCGATCGGCACCGAGAGCATCGGCACCGAAAGTCGACTGAACATCCGCACCGACACGCTGCTGGGCAAGAAGGTTCTCGAGATCGAGGCCCGCGGCAACCAGCCGCTACGCCCGGGTGGCACATTGCCGTTGGGGCAGAGCACCACTCCCTATCAGATCTATGACGCGTTCCTCGATGTCACCAAGGCCGCCACCGGCTGGGACATCGATACCGTCAAGAAGTCGCTGCACGTGCTGTCGGAAACCATCGACCAGACCTACCCGCAGCTCAGTCCCGCTCTGGACGGGGTAGCAAAATTCTCCGACACCATCGGCAAGCGCGACGAGGAGATCAAGCACCTGCTGGCCCAGGCCAACCAGGTGGCCAGCGTGCTCGGTGACCGCAGCCAGCAGGTGGACCGGTTGCTGGTCAACGCCAAGACGCTGCTGGCCGCCTTCAACGACCGGGGCCGCGCCATCGATGCCCTGCTGGGCAACATCGCCGCGTTCTCCACCCAGGTGCAGGGCCTGATCAACGACAACCCGAACATCAACCATGTGCTGGAACAGTTGCGCACCCTCAGCGACGTGTTGGTAGAGCGCAAAGAGGACCTGGCCAACGGACTCCTGATGGTCGGCGGCTTCCTCCCGTCGCTGAACGAGTCCATCGCGTCCGGGCCATTCTTCAAGGTGGTCATCCACAATTTGGTCCCAGGTCAGATCATCCAGCCGTTCATCGATGCCGCGTTCAAGAAGCGTGGTCTAAGCCCCGAGGACTTCTGGCGCAGCGCCGGGCTGCCGGCATACCGGTTCCCCGACCCCAACGGCACCCGCTTCCCCAATGGCGCACCGCCACCTGGACCGCTGGTACTCGAGGGCACCCCGGAGCACCCGGGACCCGCCGTGCCACCAGGCTCGCCGTGCTCGTACACGCCGGCAGCCGACGGCATACCCACCCCGGCCAACCCGCTGCCCTGCGCGGGCCTCAACATCGGTCCATTCGGTGGTCCCGCCTTCCCGGCACCCCTGGACGTCCAGGTCTCACCGTCCAACCCGAACGGGGTGCAGGACGCACCGGGCATCCCGATCGCCGGACGTCCGGGCGAACCGGCACCCAGTGCTCCGGGTACGCCGGTGCCGCTACCGCCGAATGCCCCACCGGGTGCTCGCACCGAGCCGCTGGGACCGGCCGGGCCGGTAGCACCACCCTCGACCTTCGCTCCGGGGCTCCCCCCGGGTCCGCCGGCCCCGCCCGGGCCGGGGAACCAGTTGCCGGCACCGTTCATCAACCCGGGCGGTTCGGGCGGTAGCGGCGCAGCGGGAGGTAGCCAGAATTGAGCACCATCTTTGACGTCCGCAACATCAAGCTGCCGAGGATGTCTCGAGCCACGGTCATCATCGGAACGCTGATCGTGGTGCTGGCGCTGGTTGCCGCCTTTGTCGGCTGGCAGCTGTACAGAAAGCTGACCAACAACACCGTGGTGGCTTACTTCTCGGCCGCCAATGCGCTCTACGCCGGTGACAAGGTCCAGATCATGGGCCTCAAGGTGGGCCTGATCGACAAGATCGAACCGGCCGGCGACAAGATGAAGGTGACTTTCCACTACGCGAATCACTACAAGGTCCCGGCCAACGCCTCCGCGGTGATCCTCAACCCGACCCTGGTGGCATCCCGCGCCCTCCAATTGGAGCCGCCCTACAAGGGTGGCCCGGTGCTGGCCAACAATGCAGTCATCCCGATGGAGCGCACTCAGGTGCCGGTCGAGTGGGACGAGCTGCGTAACAGCATCACCAACATCATCTCCAAGCTCGGTCCCACCGAAGCGCAGCCGACCGGGCCGTTCGGTGAGGTCATCAATTCGTTCGCCTACGGCTTGGAGGGCAAGGGCAAGCAGCTCAACACCACGTTGGACAGTCTGTCGCGGGCGCTGACGGCGCTCAATGAAGGACGCGGCGACTTCTTCGCGGTGGTCAAGAGCCTCGCGCTGTTCGTCAACGCGCTGCACCAGGACGACAAGCAGTTCGTCGCGCTCAACCAGAACCTCGCCGACGTCACCGGCCGCCTGGCCAGCTCCGATCAGGCGTTGGCCGGCGCCATTCGGCAGTTCGACGGTCTACTTACCACCATTCGCCCGTGGCTCGACAAGAACCGTGAGGTGCTGACCTACGACATCAACAACCTGGCGACGGTGACTAACACGTTGCTGCAGCCAGAGCCGTTGAATGGGCTGGAGACCGCGCTGCACGTCCTGCCGACGGCCGCGGCCAACGTCAACGAGATCT